>JBCCVP010000017.1:0-56826 GCA_039195135.1 Pseudomonadota bacterium
CCGACTTGATCCCAACAGATTGATCGGCGGCTTTGACAGCGCTGTGGACCGTGGGGCCAGACACGAGGGGTGGCCAGATGAAATTTTTACTGTGGATTGCCGTCCTGGCGCAGAACCCGTCGTTGGGTGAGTTGTCGCAGACGCGCAGCGTCATCCCCGGCGGAGGCGGAACAAGCAGCGGCGGTGATTACACGCTGACCGCCACCGTTGGCCAGGCGGCTGCCCGATCCGCGTCCGGCGGCGGCTTTACGCTCAACGGCGGCTTCTGGGGGAGTCCCTACGGCGAAGCAGCGGTCTTTCTGGACGGTTTTGAGGGCTGAGACATGCGCATCATGGAATTTATTGGGTTGGGGTTTTTTGCCACCTGGTTAGCGGCGACACCGCTGGGTACCGGGTTTTCCTATCAGGGCCAGCTCGCCCGCGACGGCGATGCGATCAGTGGCCCCTACGATTTTGAGTTTCTTCTCTATAACCAGGTTGACGGGGGAGAGCCCGTGGCCGACCCGGTGCTGCTGGATCGCGTGCCGGTGGAGGACGGTTTGTTTTCCGTGGAGCTGGACTTTGGAATGACGCCGTTTGGCGGTGACCAGCTGTGGATCGAGGTATGGGTACGGGAAAGTGACGGTGTGGAGGATCCTGTCGCCCTCACGCCACGTCAGCCGCTGACCCCTGCCCCCTTTGCGCTCTTCAGTCGCTTTGTGGAGATAGATTCGGTAACCGGTAGTGAAATTGCGGACGGCACGGTCACCGCTTCAGATCTTGCCGCCAGCGCGGTCGGCGCGGCGCAGGTGAACGCGTCGCAGGTGCAGCTGCGGCTGAATGATGGCTGTACCGCCGGCGCGATGATTCAGTCAGTGGGGTCGGATGGCTCGGTAACCTGCGCGGCGGATCAGGACACCACCTATGCTGCTGGCCAGGGACTGCGCTTGAACGGCACCGAATTTGCCGTCGACACCGAGACTACGCAGGCCCGCGTTACCGAAACCTGCTCGGTGGGCATGGTGCTGTCCGGCATTAACGCCGACGGCGGGGTGATCTGCACCCTGCTGCCCGTAGGCCGCACCCGCTGGGTGACCTCCGGCGGCTACACCTCCATCGCGGTGCGGGACGGCGACCTGCCCATTTTAAGCGTCAGCGGCTTCGGGCTGTCGGTTTACGCCTGCAGTAACCCGGCGTGTTCCAGCGGCCGACGCTACCGGGTGGATGACGCATCCGGCGTCGGCCAGTACAACGCCATTGCGCTGCGGGCTGACGGAAATCCCATCGTCAGCTATTACGACGCCGGTAACGAGGCGCTGAAGATCTTCGACTGCGATGATCCGGACTGCGCAACGGGCACCGCCCGCATCGTGGATCAAAACAACTTCAATGTCGGGCTCTATACAGATATGGCCGTGGGCCCGGACAACCTGCCCGTGATCAGCTACCTGCAGGAGGAGTCGTTCGGCTTTACGTCCCTGAAGCTGCTCAAGTGCAATGATCCGGATTGCGCCGGAAACGATGAGACGATCAACACCATTGAAAGCTCCGCGTTCACCGGCCGCTACAGCTCCGTCGCCGTGCCGCCCGATGGACTGCCGGTGATCAGCTATTACGACTCAGCGGCGGGTGCGCTGAAAATCGCCAAATGTGATGACCCGGCCTGCGACGGCGGCGGGGAAACGATCACGGTGATCGACAACTCCTCTGCGGTGACCGGCCAGTTCACCTCCATCGCCCTCGGCTGGCTCAACCTGCCGATCGTGAGCTATTTCGACGAAACCAACTCGCGGCTCATGACCGCCTACTGTTCCACCGCGGACTGCACCGAGTTTGAGACAGACAGCGTGGCAGATGCCTACCGGTTTGGCGAACCTACCAGCATCGCCGTGCGGCGCAGCGGGCGCGCCGTGATTGCCTATCAGTCGGACGACGGTAATCTTGAGGTGTTCGATTGTTTTAACGTGGCCTGTTCCACCGGCGTGGTACGCGCCCTGGACTCGGACGGCTTTGTCGGCCAGCTGGCCAGCATCGCCCTGCGCAGTGACGACACGCCGGTGACCAGCTATCGCAACGGCAACAACGGCGTCATCCTGGTCTACAGCTGTGGTGACAGCCGCTGTCAGAACTAGCAGAACGCCGACGCCCGAGATTTCAGGGATCCGCCAGTTCTCCCAGGTACTCGGCGATCGTGTCAAAAACCAGCCGGATACGCCGGCTGGTATGCAGCTCCCGGTGCGTGACCAGCCAGACCGGCACGGGGAATGGGGGTAAGGACGGCAGCACCATCTCAAGCTCGGGCCGGGACGCGGCCACGTCCCGGGTCATGACGCTGAGCCCCAGACCCTGTTCCATCAGCGCCAGAATCACCACGCCGCTGGAGGTGTAGACCTTGAAGTGGTCTGCGGTGACGGGGATCCCCATGCCGTTGAAGATGTCCAGCATGGTGGTGGGGCTTTCAAAGCCGATGAAATCGTGGTCCGCCAGGTCGGCTGGCTTTTCCGGTCGGCCTTTGCGGTCCAGGTATTCCCGGGAGGCGTAGAAGTGGCCGGTCATGTCGCCAACGTGGCGGGTGATGAGATCCCCGTGCTCAGGCCTTGCATGGCGCACAGCGATATCCGCTTCCCGGCGGATCAAATCAAGCGACTCATTGGCGGTGATGATCTCAAGCTCAATGCCGGGGGCCCGCTCGCGAACCCGTTCAACGATGGGCGGCAGGTGAATCATCGCGAACCCCTCGGTGGCGGTGAGGCTCACGTGTCCATCGATCAGCTCCGTGCGGCCCGTGGCGGCCAGTGAAACCCGGGTCGCCGCATCGCCCATGGCGCGCACGTGCTCAAGCAGCGCAAGACCGGATTCGGTTAACTCCATTCGGCGATGACCACGTTCGAACAGGGTCACGCCCAGGTCGGTCTCAAGGCCCGCCACTTGCCGACTGAGCGTGGGTTGGGTCTGGCCAAGGGCTCGGGCGGCGGCGGATAAGGAGCCTTCCTCCGCGGTCGCCAAAAATGCTCTCACCTGATTCCAGTCAAAGCCAACAGCCTGCCAATTCATAAAATATGCATACCAGTTATAGAATTTTGGGGAATTTATCTTCTGTATTTGCATAGCTAGCATGACACTTCGCTTTTGAGGAACCAAGTCATGCAACGCATCGAAACCCCGCTGATTCCTGTTTTCGCCCGCTGGTTCGGGTCGTGGCAGGTGCGGGTAGAACGTCGTCCCCTGTCCCCCGCCGCGCTGGCGGCGGCCTACGACCGGGAGGCACCGCGCTGGACCCGGCTGACCGACCGACTGGGCTACGGCCGCGCCTATCGCCGCGTGTTTGATCGTTTCTTCGCAGGCTGCGGGCCGCAGGTCGGCGACCGGCCGCTGCGGGTGCTCGATTGCGGCACCGGTACCGGCACGTTTTCCCTGGCTCTGGCCGAGGCCTGGCGCCGGCCGCTGGCGCTGACCGCGGTCGATATCTCGCCCGCCATGGTGGCCAGTGCCCGGGCTCGCTTTCGAGGTGTCGGGATTCCAGCGCGGGTGCTTGAGGCCTGCCTGCCGGTGCTGCCGTTTGCCGACGCAAGCTTCGACCTGGTGATTGCGGCGCACGTGCTTGAGCACCTGCCGGATCCCGTAGCTGCGCTGGTGGAGATGCGAAGGGTGCTTCGACCCGGGGGGCAACTGGTGGCCTGCATGACGCGCCGGTCCTGGCTCGGCGCCTACATCCAGACGAAGTGGCGCACCCACCGCCTGACGCCACATCGGGCCGGCGCATGGCTCAGCCAGGCGGGGCTGAAGCCCGCGCAACTTGAACAATCACCAGCCGGGCTGTTCGACATGACCAGCCTGGTCGCAATCGGCCACAATCAATATGCTGGCGACGCCGGCAAGGAGCCTATGCTTTGAGTACGCTGACGATGGACAAACCGAATACCGACGCACGCTTCTGGAACCGCATCGCTGAGCGCTACTCGCGCAAGGCGGTGCCGGACCAGGACGCCTATGAGACCAAGCTCAAGAAGACGAACAGCTACCTGAAGATCACAGACCAGGTGCTGGAGATCGGCTGCGGGACGGGAACGACGGCGCTGCATCATGCCTCGCGGGTTGCCCGGGTACTGGGCACTGATATTTCGCCGAAAATGATCGATATCGCGCGGGAAAAAGCCCGCGCAGCCGGCGCCGATAACATCGACTTCCAGGTGTCGAGCATCGAGGATCTCGAGCCCGCGACGGGCGGCTACGACGTCATCCTGGCCCACAGCATCCTGCATCTGCTTGCCGACGTGCCGGGTACGCTGCGCCAGCTGCACAACATGCTGAAGCCGGGGGGGCTGCTGATCTCCAATACCCAATGTATCGGTGACAGTGCCGCCTGGCTCGGCTGGGTGGCCCCGCTGGGCCGCTGGTTGGGTCTGCTGCCGAGGATTAATGTGTTTCGAGAGCCGGAGTTTCTTCGGTGGATCGAAGACGCAGGCTTCAGCTTCGAGGAGGTCTGGCAGCCCAAACCCAAAGCGAGCCACTACATTGTGGCTCGCGCGAGCGAGGAATGAGGTAGAGCGAGTTTTTTAGATCGGCCAAAGATCGGCCAAAGATCGGGTGGACGCGATGCGTCCACCTTTTTTTGCGCGGCGGATGGGTCACGCAGAGGCTGCCTGGCTACCGTCCTTGTAAACGTCGTAGTCGAGGTTGCGCTGGTGATAGGTCGGAAACGCGAGCAGTGCCAGCAACTGAAAGTACAGGCTGTGGGAAACCCCTTTGAGGTGCGTTAGGTCGAACACCCGCAGGGAGACGGTGAGCATGGCAAAGAGGGTGGCGGCGATGCTCACCAGGAGCAGGAGACGGGCGAGCTCCTGAAGGTGGCGCTGCCGATCCTGCCCATCCTGGTAGGGGTCGAGCTTCTTGCCATGCACCTGCAGAAACAGCATCACAAAAAAGCCTACGTTCATGCCGCTGATGATCACCAGATTCAGGTAGCCGCCGAACCACGGGTAATCGAACTGATTGACGTAAACCACAAACGGAAAAAGCGACAGATAGACCAACAGGGCCAGGCCGAGAAGTTTTCGCGGCAGTACGTCGAGCATGCGCCGGGGGACGAGCTGGGCTCGCCGCGTGGTGGCGGTGTCGCGCATCATCTGCAGCTCGGCGCGTCGGCTGAACTCCCAGAGCACCAGCGGGAGGTACTGGAGCAGGCCATAGCCGGTAGCGATGGCATGGTCCCAGGAACCGTCTCGGGGCGTGTTGAGCAGATAAACCAGAATCACGATGCCGACGACCCCGGCCATGGCGCTGGCCACCATGAAACGCCGCTGCACTCGTTCGTAGTGAGCTGGCGGAAACGGATACATGCGCGGGTATTCCGTCGGCGGAAAACTCAAGTGCAGGGACCGCATGTTCATCACGCTTTTGCGCGCCATCCAGCCTGAGATCAGCAGAATCTGGCAAAGAAACACTAAACAGAAGAGAAGTTGGTTATGCATGTCGGTTCCTTAACTGGTCTGCTTCATGACCTGACTGAAGCCAATACGGATTTCTGATTCGGTTGCCCCGGAGGCCTTGAGCCGACGCACCGCCTGGGACAATTCCTCGGTGACGAGGCCACTGATGTCCAGGCTGTTGTCGACGCTGGCTTCGGGGTGCACATAGGTGCCGCGGACCCCCCGGGCCTGGATAAGCTGATCCCGCTCCAGCAGACGATAGGCCTTGGCCACGGTCTTGCTGTTGAGATCCAGGTCGTTGGCGAGCTGGCGTATCGAGGGCAGCGGATCGCCGGGCTTTTTCAGCCCGCGTTGAATCACGCTTTTCATCTCGCTGATCAGCTGCGCGTAGAGCGGCTCCGGACTTTCCAGGTCGATCGTGATTTCCATGGAATCTCATGTACCCTATGTACCATGTGTGGTAATGGTACACATGTCACAAAAATGTGCAACTCCTGCCCGTGGGCATGAGTACCTGAACCTTGGTGGAGGGGCGGGCGAACCGCAGCGGCTGCTGTTCCAGCCCTAGACCTGAGAAAAGGCCTTATCGAGGTTTTTCCGCCCGGCTTTGCTGCAGGGCGGGCGTGCTCCGGATCGCGTTTCCACCCTTAAGCCTGCCAGCCGACGAACTTTGTCGACGTTGACAAGCGCACTGCGGTGAACCCGAACGAACCTGGTGGGATCCAGTTCACTTTCCAACCGTTTGAGGGTGGCGCGGATGCGAATTTGCCGGTCCGGCGTGTGGGCAATGACGTAATTGTCATCAGCCTCCAGCCATTCCACGGTGCTGCACAAGACAAAATGTTTTTCTTCACCCTGCTTGCCTAGCAGCCCGCGCCGAAACTGACGGGGCTTCGGTGCAAGCACGTTGGTCCACGCCAGGGCGACGGCAGCGTAGACGATCAGCTCAAAGTGAAACCACTGCACAAACTGGGCGGCGTAAGCGTTTGCGAAGCCGCCGGCATTGATTCGCCAGGGGAACACCAGCGCGATTGACGCGACCACGATGAGCAGATGGCAAAGTCCTGATACAACCGCCGCGATGCCGTGTATGCGCAACGAGCGAGCGTTCAGTTCCAGGGGCACCCGGCGGCACAGGGCGCCCAGCGCCAGCGACAGGCCAAACCAGGCGTAGTAGATAAGGCTGGCCTGAAGCAGATGAGGGCCCGCGGAAAAAGCAACTTGGCCAGCACCAAGGAAATACCAATCTCGCAGGACTTCCATCGCTACGAAACCGGTCCAGAGCAGGAAGAGTGCCCCAGGCATCATGCCGGAGGCCGTCCGTGCAAAACTTTTGCCGGAGTTTATTCTGTTGAGTTTCACCGTCCCTCGTCTGTTCGCCCCCGGGGACGCGCCGTTCGCCCCAGATCCTCGCATTTTGCCAAGCGCCGGTGTGCACTTCCCAGGGTCAAAAGACCCAGAGGAATCAGTCGCTTGAAAAAAGTCTCTTTGTTTTGCTCGCTGTTTCTGTCTGTCACCCTGGCCGCCTGCAGCGGCGGTGAACCCCGCACCGAAGCGGAGTTGACGCGGCAAGGCCCGGACGGCGTGGCGCTTGATGGCTACTCGCCAGTGTCGTACTTCACCCGGGGGAAGGCGGAACGCGGCGATCCCCAATTCGCCGTGACCCACAACCGGGTGACCTACCACCTGGCAAACGCGGACCAGGTGGACGCGTTCAATGCGGATCCGGCTCGTTTTATCCCCGCCCACGGCGGCTGGTGCTCACTCATGCTGAGTGGTTCCGGCAACCTGACGCCGGCCAACCCGGAATCTTTCAAGATTGTGGATGACCGGCTACTGCTGTTTTGGGCGGGCGATTTCAATGGCCAGCCCGTCAGCGGTCTCGCGAACTGGGAAACCAAATTTTCCACACCCCAGGGGGAGCGCGAGGTGATGCAGCAGGCCGATAACACCTGGCAAGCATTGCTGGATGGGCGCCGGGGCGAACGCGTGCTTTTCTTTCATCCAGAAGACGCAGATCGAGTTAACGGCGCGCGAAGGGAGGCTGGTAAACACGCCTACTGATGCACGCTTTGGATGGTCAATCGGTGATGAATCCGCAACGTCCTGCTGGCTGACCCTGCAAAAAAAGAGTACAAGGCTCAGTTATCTGACTGAGCTGGCGGACCTCTTGGAACGGCTTGAGGTGGCTTTGCGCCGGCGAATCCAAAACGCCAAACAATGAGGAGAATGCAGGGTGGCCCACCTACGACCGCTGGAAAACGACGAAATCGACGACGAGTCGATCCGGGAACGGTTTGCGCACTACGAGCAGACACGTGGCTTTACCCCAAATTCAATCCGGACGATGGCGCGAAGGCCTGACATCGTTAAGGCCTTTATGGCCCTCAATCAGGCGGTGCTGTACGAAGGCACGGTTGCCGAAGAACTGAAAATGCTCGTCAGCCTGGCGTGTTCCCTTTCTTCCGGGTGCCTCTACTGCCAATCCCACATGGCAAACCTGTCGTCCATCTATAACGCGCCCGACGACAAGGTAGCCGCGGTGCTGGACTACGAAAACTCGCCGTTGTTTACCGATGCCGAACGCGCCGCCCTCGACGTAGCGTTTAAGGCTGCGCAGGTGCCCAATGGCGTCACGGAACAGCAGTTTGAAGCGCTGGCCAGACACTTTGACGAAGGACAGATCGTCGAAATTGTGGCGTCGATCGCGTTGTTTGGCTACCTGAATCGCTGGAACGACACGATGGCAACCAGCGTGGAACCCCTCGCCAACCAGCGGGGCGAAGAACTGCTGGGAGAGCAAGGGTGGACCGCTGGCAAGCACGGATAAGCACGCCGCGGCGAGTGCCGGTTGATCAACGCGTACTATGATCTCTTCGCCGCTCACGTCATTTCGCGCGCCACTTTGAGCTGGGAAAGCGATGACTGGGTGGGCATCCCACACGGTCCGGGCTGGCCCCTTCGCTGCGCTAAGGAATGGGCATGCCGCTGCTAAGCCTTCAGGACTTCGACCTCCACTACGAGATTGCGGGCTCCGGCCCTCCGGTGCTTCTCGTGCACGGCCTGGGGTCAAGCGGCGCCGACTGGGCGTTTCAGGTAGAGCAGCTCTCCACATCGTTCCAGCTGATCTGCCCGGACCTGCGCGGCTCCGGCTTGAGCGGCAAGCCGCCCGGACCCTACCGCATTGGGCAGTTCGCAGCCGATCTGTGGCAGCTGATTGACGAGCTTGGGCTTGAGTCCTGTTATCTGGCCGGTTTTTCTCTGGGCGGCGCGGTGGCGCTGGAAATGGCTCTGCAGCAGCCGGAGCGGGCGGAGCGGCTGGTGATGATCAATGCTCTGCCGACCTACCGTATCGATCACTGGCGGAAATGGATGCAGGCCCAGCTGCAGCTGAACCTCGTTCGCTGGCTGGGGCTGCCGCACACCGCGCGGGTGATTGCCAAACGCATCTTTCCTCATGGGTTTCAGGCGCCGATGCGGCGCCGGGTGGAACAGGTGGTGGGTCAGAACGCCAAAGGCCCCTATCTGGCCACGCTGCGGGCTCTGATGGACTGGTGTGCGGCGGATCGGCTGCACGAGATCAGCAACCCGACGCTGTTTCTTTCCGCCGAGTTTGACTACACACCGGCGGAGGAAAAACGCGCGTTTGCTGAGGTGATCGGTGCGGAATTCCTGCTGGTCAAAGGCTCGCGACACGGCACGCCCTTTGACGCCATCACAGCGACCAACCGCGTGCTGGAGGCTTTTTTTGGGCAGCAACCTCTTCCAACAGATCTTTCCGCCGATGATGAAGCGGCGTTTTCCGTCAACACCGAACAGGTTACCCACGTTCACGACTAGCGCCGTGTTCGAGAAGCTGGCGCAAAGCCGAAACCGGCATCGGCGCTGACACCGGAAACGTAACCAGAATGGCAACGCGTGTTGTTGAGCTCAACCGTCAGAAGGCTTGACGAACTTCAAGGTCATGCGATCACTTTCGCCAATGGCCGCATACTTTTCCCGGTCCACGTCACCGAGCTGGTAGCCCGGTGGCAGGGTCCAGACGCCTTCCGGGTGATCCTTTGTATCCTTCGGGTTGGCGTTGATCTCGCTTCGCGCGGCCAGCTCGAACCCCACCGCTTCGGCCATGGCAATCACATCGCTTTCGCGGACGTAGCCCATTTCCGCTGAGGGATCGTCGGTCATGTCGGAGTTGCCACGATGCTGCACCAACCCCAGTACACCGCCGGGCTTCAGATAGCTGTACATGGCCCGCATGGCGACTTCCGCATCGCCGTCGCCAATCCAGTTATGAATATTGCGAAACGTCAGCACCATGTCGGCACTGCCCGCAGGCGCAGCGTCAAGCTGATTGGGCGGGTCGAAAACGGTGACTTTGGCGCTGCCGTAAAGCGCGGGGTTTTCGGCCAGCTTGTCGGCGAACCGTTTGGCGTTGCGCCGGTAATATTCCTCCTCGGCGTCCGGGGCATAGCTCCCCAGGTAGAGCAGGCCTCCGTCACGCAGGTAAGGCGCCAGAATCTCCGTGTACCACCCGCTGCCCCCCGGCGATACCTCCACCACGGTCATGTCCGGCTTGATCCCAAAAAACTCCAGCGTTTCCACCGGACGCCGGTGATCGTTTCGAGCCCGGTGCTCGGCAGACCGATGGGCTCCGTCGGCCAGGGCCTGCAGGGAAACCGGCTCGCTCGGAGCCGCGGTTTCGGGTGCCGGTTGCGCCGCGGGTTCCAGCGCGGCGGCGGATTCGGCCGGAGACGCCGGTTCGCTTCCGCAGGCGCTGACGAGCAACGCTGTGATGGCCAGCAGGGCCAGGGCGGAGTCTGAAGGACTCAGAGGATTTTGCATGACTTGGTCTCCGGAAGCGGATGCGCTGGGGTCGTGATTATAGGTCAGTCGACCACAGCCAGGTGAGAGGAAATCACACGACCCACAACCCGGTGGTTGTTATGGGGCGCTGCGGCGCTGCGCCGCGCCCTTTTTTCTACGCAACCAATAGGACCGAGCGATGAAAAAATCACCTGCCAGGGCAAACAACGAGGCGCCGGGGGTATCTGCGCCGAACCCATGTCGTTTCTTAAGTCGACTCTCCCTGACGTTAGGGGTACTAGCGTTTACCAACGGCCACGCCCAGCTCACCGCCGACGGCAACACGCAGCTCAGCCAGGAGACGGGTGTGGTCATCGGCAATGCTGAGCCCGGCGGCGCGTTTGGACAGGCCCTGGCCACGGGCGATTTCGACAACGACGGTCGACCCGATATTGCCATCGGCGTTCCCGGAAAAACTTTCCAGGGGCTCAACCGTGTGGGCCGGGTACAGGTGATTTATGGCACGGACGACGGACTGACCGGCAATCGCAACCAGGTCCTGGAACAGGCCAACGTCGCCGGTATGTCTGAAGCCGGTGATCGGTATGGGTCGGTACTGGTCGCCGGCGACTTCAACGGTGACGGCTTTTCCGACCTGGCCGTCGGCGTGCCGGATGAGGCGATTGGCAGCCTGCAGGCGGCGGGCGTGGTGCAGGTGATCTACGGTTCCGCCACCGGCCTGGACCGCACGCAGAATCAGTTCTGGGCCCAGGATCAGCCCGGCATAGACGGGGTTCCGGAAGCGTTCGACAACTTTGGTTCGGCCCTTGCCGCCTGCGACTTTGACGGTGACGGCGGTGATGATCTGGCGATTGGTGCTTCCGGTGAAGGTTTTGGGCCGGAGGCGGCAAGTGGAATCGTGCAGGTGCTTTACAGCGGAATCTCTGGATTAAGCGCCAGCGGAACGCAGCTGTGGGAACAGGGCAACCTTAACCTGGCCGGCACCCGGGAAGCCACAGATCTTTTTGGGTATTCGCTGACCTGCGGCGACTACGACGATGACGGTTGGGCAGACCTCGCCATCGGCGCGCCGCTGGAGGACGTGGGAACCATCTCCAACGCCGGATCCGTGAACGTGATCTATGGAAGCGCCAGCGGCCTGACAACGGCCGGCAACCAGCTTTGGATTCAGGGCCAGGACGGGATCGTCGGCACCACCGAGGCCGGCGACCAGTTCGGCTGGGCCCTCGCCACCGGCAATTTTGACGGGGATCGGTACGACGACCTGGTCGTTGGAGCCAACGGCGAGGCCATCGGCAGCGTGGTCGCTGCCGGCGCGGTCCACGTGGTGTTTGGCACCTCGGGCGGCCTAAATTCATTTGGCGACGTGTTGTTTGAACAGGGACAGCCCGACATCGGGGGTGATGCCGAAACCAGCGATCAGTACGGGCGTACGTTCACCGTCGGCGATTTTGACGGCAACGGCATTGATGACCTGGCCGTTGGTGTGCCGTTTGAGGACATCGGCAGTCAGAGCAATGCTGGCGCGGTCAACGTGCTTTATGGCGGCCGGGCCGGGATCAATCTCGTGCCGGACCAGCTGTGGTTTCAGGACTCGCCGGGCATCCTCGATGTGTCGACACCGGACGAGCTGTTCGGCGTAGCGCTGGCCGCCGGGGACTTCAGCGGCGACGGCGTCGACGACCTGGCGATTGGCGTGCCCGGCCAAAACGTCGGCGAGGTGGCGGATGCCGGCTGGATTCAGGTGATCAACGGCAGCGGCGATCTCTTTGCCGACGGATTCGAGGAAGACCAGTGACCGTGACGAACAAGGCCGCCCGGAAGGGGCGGCCTTGCTGGTTTTGTGGAGCTGTTTACCGCGTCTCCTCAAAGCCGTTCGCAAAGACAATGTCGCCAGCGACCGGCACGCAGGGCGAGAGCTCGGAGGTATTTCCGTCGGGGTCCGTCGCCGTCGCGGTGATTCCCTGACCCTCCATCACCGTCGCCGTTAAGGTGGTGCTCACGTCGGCATCCCCGTTGCCGTCGGTGGTGACCTCGATACTCTCGAGAAAGGTGCCGGCCTCTCGAAGCAGGCAGTCGGCGCTGGAAAAGTACTCGACGGTGAAAAGGGTGTCTGGCGTGCTGTTCAGCGCACCGGAAACGATGGTGCTTCCGGGCTCGGCCCGATCCAGCTCCGGAAAGTTCTGAAGGTTATTCGCGCCCGTATCCAGGTCCTGCGCATCATTGGCCGACGGGCCGTCGCCGTTCAGCTCGATGGCCTGACCACCGTTGTTGACCACAACATTCCGGCTGATCCGATTGCCGGTGCCGAGGCTGATGGCCACGCCGTGCACCGTGTTGTCGCGAATCGTATTGCCCAGCACCGCGTTATCGGACGTGGCGCTCGCGACCGTGCCGCCGATCGAGATGCCGTTCTGGCCGCTGCCGACGATGGTGTTGCCAGCGCCGGGGAGCGTGCCGCCAATGGTCTGCGAGGCCGAATCAAACAGGAAGACGCCGTGCACGTCATTGCCAAGGCTGCCGTTACCGCTGGCGTCGGTACCGATCAGGTTGCCGAGGATAACGTTGGCAACCCCCGCGCTCCCTGCAAACACGCCCCAGGTCCCGTTGTCGCTGACCACATTAGCGGCCCCCGGCTCCGTTCCGCCGACCGTGATGCCGGTGCTCCGGTCGCCAATAAAAATGCCGACCTCGCCGTTGCCCAGAGGGCCCGTTCCGGCTGCGTCGATGCCCACATAGTTGCCCTGGACCTGGCTGTTGCTCGTGTCGTCAAAAAGCTGGATGCCGTGCACACCGTTTCCCGACACCACGTTGCGAGCGCCTTGAGCTGGGCCGCCAATGGTATTGCCCGAAGCCTGGCTGACAAAAATGCCGGTGCTGACGTTGGGCAGGGCGCTGAGGCCGTCAGCGGTGGTACCCACCAGATTTCCCTGCACCGTATTGCTGTTGGCGTTGGGATTGAGCTGAATGCCAAAGCCGTTGTTCCCCGACACCAGATTGCCGGCCCCGGCTTCGGTGCCGCCGATGAGATTGTTCTCGGTGTTTTCCAGGTAGATGCCCTGGCCGCCGTTGGGTAAGGCCTCGGCACCGGTGGCGTCCGTGCCGATGCGGTTCCCCTGAATCACGTTGTTGGCCGCGCCAGGGCTGGGAATGGAGATGCCGGCTGATGCGTTGCCGGAGATCACGTTGCCGGCGCCCGGGGCGGTCCCACCAACCTGGGTGGCGCTGGCCGAAATAATCAGCACACCGGCACTGGCATTTGGCAGCGCCGCGCTGCCCGCCGCGTCGATGCCCACGTAGTTGCCCTGGATCGTATTGCCTGAGCTATCCAGGCCGGTAAACGGAAATACCTGAATGCCGGCATAGGGGGCAAAATCGCCGACAAGCCCGTTGCCGGAAACCACATTGCGCGCGGCGGGGGTGCTGCCGCCGATGGTGTTGTTGGGGGCGTCAAAGATAAACACGCCTTGCTCGCTGTTGCCGATGGCCGCGGTGCCGGCGGCGTTGGTGCCGATCAGATTGCCCTGTACCAGATTGTCTTCCGTCGGGTCCGCCGTATCGCTGAAGCGTCTGATGCCGACGCCCCAGCGGTTGGCCGACAGCACATTGCCGGCGCCCGGGTCGGTACCGCCGATCGTGTTGCCCGACACGTTTCCGACCGTTACGCCCGCGTCATTCGTGTTAGGCAACGCCAGCGTGCCGGAGGCATCCAGGCCGATGTGGTTTCCCTCTACCCGGTTGCCCGTACCGACAAATATGGCCACGCCGGCACCACCCAGACCGGACATCACGTTGCGGTCAGCCGCGGTGCGCCCACCGATCAGGTTGTTGCTGGTGCGAACGTTAACGGCGTTGCGGCCAAGCCCCACCGCCGCGTCGCCGGCGGCGTTGGTGCCGAGGTAGTTGCCGGCGATGACGTTGCCGCCATTGTCCAGCAGCACGATACCGTCCCGGGAAAAACCGTTGATAACCAGCCCCCGAATGGTGGAAGACCCGCCGCGCAGTACCAGGGCGTCGATGTCGGCGCCGGCAATCGCGCTGCCATCCAGCACGATGCAGGGTGGGGTGGCGCATTGGCTGGAGGCGTCGAGGTTGATCGGTGACGTCATATCCGGCAGCGCAGTCGTCAGGGCAATGGTCTCCGGCGCGCCGCCGCCGATGGCGAAGGTGATGGTTTCCGCAGCACCGCCGGCTGCACAATCGCCGCCGCTGCTGTCCGCGTCGGCGTTTGCGTTGCTGATCGCCTCCCGCAGCGTACAGGCACCGTCGCCGGCGGTTGCGGAGTCGGCTGCCGAGTTCACAACAATGCTGGAGCCGCCTTTCTGGCGCAGCACGCTCAAAGACTGCTTGTCGGCAGACAGAACCAGCAGCTCCAGGTTTGCGTCGCCGTCCAGGCGTACCGGCAGCAGCTGCTTGGGCGTTGCCGAAAGAACCGCGTATTCCAGGGTCATTGCCGAATCTTTGGTTCCCACCAGCTCCAGTTCCCGAGAGCCGGAAAACACCAGCAGCTCCGATCGGCCCTGGCGAAGCCCCACGGCCTGCAGCCGGGCAGATTGATCAGCGGGGACAAAAATCTCGTCCACCAGCTTTGGTCCATCTTCAGGCTTACCGTTTCCTCGCCTTGGTTTCGGGGTAAACGACAGGTACGCGAGCCGTCCGCCAGCGTCGAGCACCGCCAGCTCCGGCCCCCCGCGAGTCGGCAGAAAATCACCAATTTCGAGATCCAGAGGGCGTTCCCCCCAATGCCAGATCTCGAGGTCTTCTTCGGTGATCACGCCGGGCGATCTCAGGTTGGCGCCGCGCAGCAGCACGAGGTCACCCCCGGCGGCGATAACAGCGTCGGCGCCAAACGAGCCGTCCAGCTCTCCGACGGCGAGTGCCTGGGCGGTCGCCGGCAGCGGCAGGACCAGCGGTTCGGCAGCCACTGCCCCGGCGCTGCTCTGAAAAACCAACAGCTGAGGACCCGGTTTCCCGCCTACCGCCACTAGCAGATCGGGCAGGCCATCGCGGCGATTCATCTCGCCAGCGGTGAGGGCCGTTATCTCCCCCGGTAAGGCAACGGGCGCTCCCCGTTTCAACTTCCCATACCCATCTCCGGGCAGGAGCCAAAGCGAGCTGCCGCGCTCGCGAGCGGCCAGGAGATCGAGCTTGCCATCAGCGTCAAAATCTCCGGCCAGCAGGTGGGTGGCGGGCCCGGGCAGGCGCAGCGCGGTAAGCGTTTCGCTGAACACCGTGTCCGAGGTGGCCGAAAAAGCGCGGCTGGGTACACCCCGAAGCAGCAATACACCGGCGCCCTCTTTGTCGGTGTAGGACACGGCGAGGTCGCTAACGCCGTCGCCGTCGAAGTCCGCGGTGGCCATGGCCTGGAGGTTTTTGCCGGCGAACTTGCCAGCACTCTTTGGGCCCAGGTCCTCTTGCTGAAGGTTCACCGCAAGCGACAGCGGCGACAGCGCCAGCATCGTCAAGCCAAGGCAAAATCGCAGTGATTTACCGGTGCGGACCACCGATCTCCTGATGCGCATATCGAACTCCCGTTGGGTCTATCTGGTGAAGCGTTGAAATAACGCTTTTCGGGTCACCAGACCCATACTTTCGATTTGTGCACCGAATAAGTCCCTGGGGACCTATCGCGGTGATGGCTGGTCAGGCTGCCCGGCGGCCGGCGGACTGAAGATTGGCGCGGGAAAGATCACCCTCGTAGTGAGCCCGCACCCGGGGGTCCATCACCCGGCGCCACAGCGCCGGCACCGCCGCGAGCATGATCATGGCGGCATAGCCGGCCGGCAACTGGGGCGCGCCCTCAAGATGCCGCAGCGCCTGGTAGGCGCGGCTGCCGTGGGCGTGATGGTCAGCGTGGCGCTGAAGCTGGTAAAGCATCAGGTTGGAGACCCGGTGGTTGCTGTTCCACGAGTGCTCGGGCTTGGGCCGCTCGAGCTTGCCGCCGACATCCCGCTCGCGACGCAGGCCGTAGTGTTCGACGTAGTTGACCGTCTCCAGCAGCAGGAAGCCAATCACCATCTGCAGCAGCAGCCAGGGCAGCACGGACCAGCCAAAGCTGGCGATGACGCCGGCGAACAGCGCGATCGTCAGGATCCAGCCCTGGAAGTTCTGATTGTGGAAAGACCAGACGGACAGACTTTTTCGCGTCAGTCTTTCTCGTTCAAGCCGCCAGGCGGACTTGAGACTGCCCCAGACCGTGCGAAACCAGAACCGGTACAGACCTTCTCCGTAGCGCGCGCTTGCCGGGTCTTCGAAGGTGGCAACGCGCACGTGGTGGCCGCGATTGTGCTCCACGTAAAAGTGCCCGTAGCCCGACGGGGCCAACGCCAGCCGCGCCAGCCAGGCTGCCAGCTTGCCTTTTTTGGGGCCCAGCTCGTGGGCCGCGTTGATGCCGCCACCGCTCGACAGACCGATGGAAATTGCCAGGCCAAGTTTTGCGATCAGGGACAGGTCGAGGTGGGTGAGCGCCCAGGCCCCCCCGATGATCAGAACGTACTGAAGCGGAATGTGGGCAATCACGAGCCGGCGATAGAACGGATCGGACTCCAGCGCCGCCACGGCGCTTTCCGGCGGATTGGTCGGGTCTTCACCCACCCAGATGTCGAGCAGGGGGATCAGCGCGTAGACGTAGATGGGCGTGAGAAACCACCAGATGTCCCAGCCCGTTGCCAGCGCAGCGGCGGCGCCAACAAACGGGAGTACCAGGCCGGTCAGGCTGAAAAACCACAGATAGCGGTTTCGATCTTTCCAGGCCACGGGACCGAGGGCATCGGCAGTTGCACTCATGGGGTTCCTCCAAGTTCTGCACGTAGTATGCGTGCTGCCGCGGCGCCGTATTTGACATTTCGGGACAACAAGTTGACATTTAGTGCCAGAGACTTGGCAATCCTATGATCTACAGCGTCAGGGCAGGCTCACTTCACGGCTACGCCGACCTGGTTCACAGCCTGGGTCAGGATCCGCTTGCCCTCCTCACCGAGGCGGGTTTGCCGCGGGCATGTCTGCTGCCGGACCGGGAGGACGACTATCTGCCGCTGGAGCAGTTTGAGCTGGCACTGGCGCTGGCGGCCAACCGCTGCACCACGCCCGAGTTTCCGGTGCTGCTGGGCTCCCGCCAGCAGCCCCAGGCATTGCTGGGGGCGCTCGGGTATGCCCTGCAGCATGCGTCCACCGCCGGCGCGGCGCTGCAGGAGCTGCGGCGCTATTTCTTTTTTCAGGTGCGCGGCGCCAGGCTGGAGCTCGACGTGGACGGTTCGTCCGTCAGCTTTGCTTTTGCGCTGGCCGGCAATCCGGGGCTGATGGCGAGCTTTCGGCATTCGGCGGAGTTTTGTCTCGGCGCGGGACTGTCGCTGATGCGCCAGCTGATCGGTGCGCGCTGGGCGCCGGCGGCGGTGCATTTTTTTCACAGCCCGCCGTCGTCGAGGTCAGTGCGGGCGCGTTACCAACGGTTGTTCGATGCTCAGGTTCGCTGGGACCAGCCGGCTAACGCCCTCGTGTTCCCAAGGCGGGATCTGGGCCGGCCTTTGGCGTCGGCCGATGCGGGCCTGCAGCAGCTGGTACACCGTTACCTGGAACAGCTTCGAAGGGCCTATCGGGACGACTTCAAGGCTCAGACCACGTCGATGATTGAGCACGCGCTGAAGTCGGGCCGCTGCTCCATCGACCAGGTTGCGTCGCTCATCGGGGTCCATCGCAGGACCTTGCACCGCCGGCTGGCGGCCGAGGGCACCACCTACCGCGAACTGGTGGATGGCGTTCGGCGCCGGCTGGCCCGTCGGCTGTTGGTGGATTCAAAGCTGACGGTTGCGGAGATCGCGGAGCTGCTCGGCTACTCCGAGACCAGCGCGCTCACCCGCGCGTGCCAGCGCTGGTTTGGCTGTTCTCCCCGGGCGCTGCGCAATGAGCCGGACGCCCTGGCGTCGGGCTGAGGGTCTTATTCGAATTCGACTCCACTGCCCAGAGATCTCACGATCTCGAAGCTGTCGCGGAAGAGGGTCTCGGACTCGACGGCGCCGGCATTGCACACCCCGTCTCGGGACTGGAAAAGTTGATCCTCCATCACCGCATTGCAGATCGAGGTCACGCCCCGGCCTCGCGCTTCGCTGTCTGCGGTCAGTTCGATCGTGGGCGTCGCCCCAGGATTATCGCGAAGCGGTAGCAGGCCAAGCTGTGAAGCAGATGCTCCGACAAGGTCGGAAGCGTCAGCCAGCGTGCAGGTATCCCCCGGCCCCTCGAGATTGCCGCCGGCGCTGACGATGGAGTTCTGCGAACCGGTCAGCGCGCAGTCCCCGTCGAGGATCAAATTCCCCAGCGTCAAGGTCAATGAGTCGCTACCCAGCACGGACAGGGCCGTACCCGCCGATGCTGTGTTGCCGCTGACGGTGATGTGACGCAGCGTGACGTCCCCATCGAAGATGGCGCGAATGGCGCCGCCATCGTCCGCCTGGTTGCCGCTGAACGTGGCATTGTCGATCTGGATCGTGCCGCCGTTGATAAACAGTGCGCCGCCGTCGTTGGCGGCGATGTTGCCGACCAGACTCACATGGGCCAGCGTCAGTGAATCGTCTTGGTCAGCAAAGTCAATGGCTGCGCCGTCGTCCGCCGAGTTTTCCTCAATAATGGCGTTTCTAAGCGAAACCGTCTTCGCTTGCGCTGTTCCCGGCACCACCAGGAATCCGCCGTCACCGGCCGGAGCCGTATTCTGGGTGGCCACAATGCCGTCCATCGTCAGGGAACGGGTGAGAAACGTCAGCGCGCCGCCGCCGGTCTGGCCGCTGTTTCGATCGAAGGTGACCTGCTCGAAGGTGACGTCGGTCTGGCCGCCGGTCAGATTGGCGGCGCCGCCTCGCTGACTCGCCGTGTTTTGCACAAACAGCGTATTGCGAACCGTGATCGTTGACGGTGTCGTCCCGCTGGCCGTATGGAACGCAGCGCCGTTTTGGGCCTGGTTCTGCGAAAAGACCGAATCTTCAATGAGGACGGTGGCGCCGCCGAACAGATACATCGCGCCGCCCAGCGTCTGAGCAGAATTGGCGACAAACTCGACCCCCTGCACCGTCAGGCTGCCGCCGTTGATCTGCAGCCCGCCGCCGTTGAGCGTGCCGTTGGTGGCCAGGGAAGTATCGGCATTGGTGATCCGGAGGTTTTCGATCCGCACGTTGGCGTCATCGCGGATGTCCAGCACCCGGCCCTGGTTCTGGCCGTCGATCACCGCGCCGGCCTGTCCCTGGATAATGAGATCGCTGGTGATGTCGAGGTCGCCGGTCTCCTCCGAGTTGTCGTTGCCCGACAGGGTAATCGCATAGGTTCCCGCACCCAGCACAATCGTGTCTGAATCGGTGGTCTGGTCCGCATCGATGACCGCTTCCCGCAGCGAACAGTCGCCCACCGCACAGCCATCCGGAGGCGGGTCGTCAAAACGGGTTGGTGTGAAGGTTGCTGCCTGAGCCGAGAGAGAACCCAGGCCTGCCAGGAATACGAATATCCGGATCATGTTGTCACCCCAATTTAAGAACGCCCGCGCGCGTTCCGATCTCTGCCGTCTCCGGTAATGATAGACGCCGCTTGGCAGGTGGCCACCCCTGTCAGTGATCTGCAGTCACCCGGACCGTCTCGCCGGCCCGTGCGCTTAGAAGCGCGGCGTCGAGGATTTCCATCACCGTCAAGTTGTTCTCGAGCGCCGTCAGATCGTTTGATGACAGAGTCACTTCGCCTCGGATGACGGCGCCAAACAGGACAAACGGATCGTGCCACGGCGGGTCTCGTTCAGACAGCGTCTTTGCGGTTTCATCGAAGTCGTCATAATCCTGTGCGATACGCACGCGGATGTTGTTGCGATTGTCGGCGTAGGCGACGCCGGTGAGCCCGTACACTTCCAGGTCTTTGCGTCCTATTGGCCAGTTCCAGGAAGCCTGGATCACAGCCTGGGCGGTGGGGTAGGTGAGGATAATGGTCGCTTCATCGTCCACCTCCGGGTGGTTGTCGGGCTGAAGTTGCTGCACCACCGCCGTCACGCTTGTCGGCCGCTCGCCGTTCATGAGCCAGGTCATAAGGTTGGCGCCGTAGCACCCAAAGTCGAACAGGGCGCCCGCGCCGTTTTCTTTGGGATCCAGCAGCCAGTCGAGAAATTCGTCATTGATGCCGAGCTTGACCGGCCCCCGATGACCGTCGCGCACCAGCACCTTGCGCACGTCGCCGATCTCGCCCCTCGCGGCGATTTCGTAGACAGCGTGATTGCTTGGGTACCAGGTGGTTTCGTAGTTGGTGAGCAGGTGAATATTGTGCTGCCGAGCCAGGGCTGCCATCTTTTGCGCGTGGTCGAGACTGACGGCAAGCGGTTTCTCCACCATCACGTGAACACCGCGAGGTGCTGCCGCCTCCACGACGCTCAGGTGTTGGCGAATGGTGCCAAACGCCGTGACGCCCTCGGGCTTTGCCGCAGTGAGCATGGTGTCGATCGAATCGTAGACCAGCGCCATATCGAAGCCATGCTGTTCGCTGTAGCGCTTGGCAAGCTCTCGGTTTGCTTCGACGATGCCCACGATCTCAAAGTCTTCGCGCTTTGCGCTTTCGAAAACCCAGTGAACATGGGTGTGGGTCAGGCCGACCACGCCGATGCGGACCGGGGCTTCTGCTGCGAATGCGTTAGTCATCAACAAAAAGACCGCGGCCAGGTAACTGAGGCAAGAGGTTACGTTCATGGACGCGTCAGTCTTCACACTCCGCTCTGCACTCCGACTCAAATACGCCGTTGGGCTGGTAATAGGTGATGCGCAAGACCTGGCACGTCGATCTGACCGACCCAGTGCCCGTCAAATGCTGATTCCGCCTGCAAACTCGACGCGGCCGCGAGCAGAGCCGCGACGACCCATCCCCTAATCAAGCTCATGGTTGACCTCCCGATTTGCACCGACAATTATCCCACCACTTTTCCGATTTAACGCAGATATTCGGCGTTTCGCCGCGATCTTTTGCGGCCTGGCCCGGTTCGGTTCATTGCCTGCTTGCGCTTGGCTAGACTGTAAGCTGCTGGCTTCTTTTCCCTTTTATGAATCAGGCAGTGGCCGGCAGCGAGCCCCATTCGCTGCGCAATGTACTGGTCGTGCTGGGCGCGATCTGGGTTGCTTTGATGGCCTACAACCTGCTGTCTCAGGTGTCGGGCTACTTCACGGTGCACGATTTCCATCCCAACTTCCTCTCCCAGCTGGTTTACCTGACGTTAAAGGTCTGGCTGCCCTGGGCCGTGATTTCGCCGCTGGTTGTGTGGCTGGCCCGGCGCTTTCCGATGCGACCGGAAAACTGGGTGCGCCTGGCCCTGCTTCACATGTTCTTCCTGCTGGTTCTCTCGCTGCTTGTGACTTCGGTGCTCAGCTTCCACTATCACTACCGGGAAGAGATGGCCGAGATGATGCACGGCTATGAGCCGTGGCAGCACATTGGCCACTACCTCTTTGGGGATCGGCTGTTTCTTTACAACGCGGTCATCTACACCGTGTTTCTGGCCACCTTCAATATCCGGAATTTTTATGAGCTGGCGCAGGCGCGGGAGCTGGATTCGGCCCGCCTCATCGGCCAGCTGAATGAGGCTCAGCTGCGCGCACTGAAGATGCAGGTCAACCCCCATTTTCTTTTTAATACGCTGAACGCTATCTCGGTGCTGGTAATGAAAGGGGACAACCGCCGGGCCGGCGAGATGATTACGCTGCTGGGCGATTTTTTTCGCACCAACCTTGAAGAAAACGACGCGCAGTGGGTGCCGGTGGCCAGGGAGCTGGAGATGGTCGAGCGCTATCTGGCGATTGAGCGGATTCGCTTTGGTGATCGGCTCAAGATCGTGGAGCGCTACGACGCTGCCGCGATGGGGTACAAGGTCCCGTCAATGATTCTTCAGCCGCTGGTGGAGAATGCCATTCGCCATGGCCTGGGCAATCACGACGGGGGTTTTGAGCTCACCATCGAAACCCGGATGGCTGGTGATCGCCTGTTGCTACGCGTGGCCGACACCGGTGCCGGGTGTGATTTCGATGCCGAATATCGGGAAGGTGTGGGCATCGGGAACGTGCGCGAACGTCTCACGCAGCTCTTTGCCGACAACTTCAGCTTCAGGCTGACGGGACGCGTTGGGGAAGGCGTCGCGGCAGAGATCGACCTGCCAGCACTGGAACGGCCGCGCCGGGCCGGGTGGGTGCGGGTATGACGCTTCGTGTACTGATCGTCGATGATGAGCCGCTGGCCCGGGAGGGTGTGGCCCTGTTGCTCGATGAGGCGCCGGACGTGGAGATTATCGGTCAGTGCGAAACCGGCGCCGAGGCCGTTAAAGCCATTAACCGGTCGCCTCCGGATCTGGTGTTTCTGGATATCAAAATGCCGCGCATCGGCGGCTTTGACGTGATCCGGTCGGTGGGTCCGGACAAGATGCCGCCGGTCATCTTTTTGACCGCCTATGAAGAATACGCATTGGAAGCCTTCCGCGTACATGCGCTGGATTATCTGTTGAAGCCGCTGGACCCGGAGCGATTCCGCGACAGCCTGGAGCGGGCCCGGACGGAGCTGGGCAAATCCAGCCTGGCCGGCCAGGCGAGCAAGCTCCGAGCGCTGCTCAATGGCGACGCCCTGGCGGATGACGGCCGGGACCGGCTGGTGGTGCGCTCAAATGGCCACGTCTATTTTCTGCGCCCGGAACACATCATCTGGGTGATGGCCAATGGCGACTACGTGACGCTCTATGCGGACGAGAAAGAGCACCTGGTGCGCGACACCATGAGCCGGATGGAGAAGCGTCTTCGCCCCCAGGGATTTCGCCGCATCCATCGTTCAGCGATCGTAAACCTGGAGCACATCACCGAGCTGATTGCCAACGATAGCGGTGATTATCAGGTGGTGCTCAGCAACGGTACCCAGCTCAAGCTGAGCCGCACATATCGCGATGAGCTATACGCCGCGATGAAGGCCTGAACAGAATTTGGCCGCACTATTCTGCAGCTCAGCGGCGCCTTCCGGAAGCTGGCCGATTCGTAGCTGAAACACCTGCAAAGCCCGCCTAAGATCTGGCTCTACATACTGGCTAGAGGCCTCAGCATGACAAAGCGACTGTTGTTTTCGTTTGCTTCCTTCCTGCTTATTCCCACATTCACGCTGGCGGGGTCGCCGCTGGTAACCGACGACTGGGTGGCGGAGCGCCTTGGC
This sequence comes from Pseudomonadota bacterium, assembly GCA_039195135.1. Classification (GTDB taxonomy): domain Bacteria; phylum Pseudomonadota; class Gammaproteobacteria; order Xanthomonadales; family SZUA-38; genus JANQOZ01. Next base: position 23,418 of record JBCCVP010000017.1, read on the forward strand.
AGCGACAACCTGGTGCTGCTGCATGTCGGGGGCGAAGAGAGCTTCGCCGAGGGTCATCTGCCGGGTGCGGTTCGCGCAGATACGCACGGCCATCTTTCGGATCCAAACTCACACGGTCACGGTTCGCTGGTGCTTGAGCTTCCCAGCGTGGATCATCTCAAGCAAACGTTGATGAATTGGGGCGTCGACGACCACTCGACCATCGTCGTGTACTTTTCCGACCACGATGTCACCAATGCCACGCGAGCCCTTTTTACGCTGCGCTGGGCGGGCCTTGGCGATCGCAGCTATTTTCTGGACGGTGGGATTGACGCCTGGGTTGCTGCGGGCCGTGACCTGTCGTCAAAGGAAACGGTCGACACGGCAGGCCCCGGAACGCTGTCACTCAGTGCCAACGATGCGCTGGTGGTCAACCACGAGTGGGTGAAGGAAGAAGGCAAAAACACCGGCACGGCTCTGGTGGATGCCCGATCCAAAGCCCACTATGAAGGCGTGACTCCCAGTCGCGGGCGCGCCGGACACATTCCCGGCGCGCTTAGCGTACCGTGGACCGAGCTGGTCGGTTCCGACCTGCGCCTCAAGCCGCAGGCTGAGCTTCGCGAGATTTTTGCAGACGCAGGCATCAAACCCGGCGATACCGTCGTGACCTATTGCCACATCGGCCAGTACGCCACCACGGTGATCCTGGCCGCCGAAGTACTGGGACACCCCACGCGGCTCTATGACGGCGCGTTCCAGGATTGGGCCAACCGCGAGCTGCCCGTCACCACAGAAGGCCCCTAGTTCATGAAGCGGAGGGCTTACATGAACCCCTACCTGGCTGGGGTGGGGGTTGGTGTTGCGCTACTGGCAGCCTTTCTTCTGGCGGGCCGTGGCCTTGGCGCAACCGGCGCCTATTCGAGCGTTGTGGCCGGCGCTGCCCAGGTTGTGGCGCCGGAGCACGCGGCCCAGTCCCAACCTTATGCGGCATTTCTTGGTGACGCCGACTCATCGCCGCTGGCGGATTGGCTCGTGCTGGAGATTGCCGGCGTTTTGCTCGGGGCTTTTTTGTCCGCCGTGCTGGCAGGTCGCGTACGGCTGCAGATCTCACGCCCGACTCAGGTTTCGGCCTGGCGCCGCCTTCAGCTTGCCGCGTCGGGCGGTTTGCTGATGGGTTTCGGTGCCAAACTCGCCCGCGGCTGCACCAGCGGTCAGGGACTGACCGGGGGCGCCCTGTTTTCCGTGGGATCGTGGCTGTTCATTGCCAGCGCCTTCGCTCTGGCCTATCTGTTGGCGCCGCTGGTTCGAAAACAATGGAGATGATCTTTCCTTTAGAGCTCTCGGGTACTGCCAGCCTGATCAGCGCGCTGGCCATCGGTCTGGTTTTTGGTTTTTTCCTGGAGCAGGGCGGCATGGGAGATGCGCAAAAAATTGCCGGCCAGTTCTATCTGCGCGACATGGCCGTGCTCAAAATCATGTTCAGCGCCATCGTGACGGCATCGCTGGGCTTGTTCTGGTTCGCGAAGCTTGGCTGGCTGGATTATGACCGGGTTTTCCTGCTCCCCACATTTGTCTGGCCCCAGGTGGTGGGCGGCATGGTGTTCGGCGCGGGTTTTGTTGTCGCCGGCCTGTGTCCGGGAACGTCCTGCGTAGCCGCCGTCAGCGGGCGTGTCGACGGAGCCGCTACGTTGTTTGGCCTGTTTGCCGGCATCATCATATTCAACGAGGTTTTTCCCTGGATTGAGCCGTTTTATCGCAGCGGCGAACTCGGCGCTGTCGATCTGCCCGGCGTTTGGGAGATCAGCCATGGCAGCATCTTGTTGCTCCTTGTAGGCGTTGCGCTGGGCGCGTTCATGATCTCCGAGCGGCTCGAGCACCGAGTTGTCGATGCGGGTTGAGATCATCCTGGCCATTGCCGCCATGAGCCTGGCAGTGTTGGCGGTCGCAGGCGGCGACTTTGATCGGCCAACGGCCTACCCTCGCCAGCATCAGGTTGATGTGTTTGCGGTCGCCCGGTCGCTGCGTGACCGCGAGCCTGTCCAAATCCTGGATCTGAGACCGAAAGCCGAGTTCGACACGTTTCATCTGCCCCGGGCTCTGCCGGCCAGCGAGCTGGATGCCGTGTTGGCCAGCGACGCAAATGTCCCCGTGGTGCTGTATGGCTACGAGGAGAACGATCAATGGATGCGGTTGAAAGAGCGGGGCTTCGAGCTACGTTTTTTGCCGGACGGGGCGACCGCCTGGCTGTCGGACATACTCAACCCGGTTATCTATCAGCACGCGCCGGCCAGCGATCGCCTCGCCTTCGAACAGCATAGTGACCTCAGCCGCTATTTTGGCGGAGCGCCAAGGGTATCGCTGACGCCGATTCTGTCCGAGCGACCCGCGGGAACACTGCGCAAAGGCTGCGGCTTCTGATGATGGCCCAGGAATCGAGACTGACTTCTCTCGGCCCGTTTGAGTCGCTGCGTGCGCGCGAGTTTGCGCGGCTGGATCAAACCGGCACCACGTATCTGGATTACACCGGCGCTGCGCTTTATCCGGCATCGCTGGTCACCGCGCAGCACAAGGCGCTGCAGGAGCAGGTACTGGGCAATCCTCATTCGCTCAACCCGGCGTCAGTTGCCGCGGCGGAGGCGGTCGACCATGCAAGACAGCGCATCCTGCGGTTTTTTAATGCCGATTCATCGGAGTACTGCGCTGTACTGACGGCCAACGCCAGCGCCGCCATCAAACTGGTTGCCGAGTCGTTTCCGTTTGACGAGCGCTCAAGGGTTGCCCTGACCGTCGACAATCACAACTCGGTGAATGGGATTCGGGAGTACGCCTATCGCGCGGGCGCCAAGGTGCACTACCTGCCGGTGGACAATTCTCTGGGTCTTAAGCCCGATACGCTGCAGCCGGCCGGCGAGGGCCAGCATCTGTTCGCCTATCCTGCCCAGTCAAATTTCTCCGGGGTGCTGCAGCCCTTGTATTTGGTCAGCACCGCGCAGCAGGCTGGCTACCGCGTCCTGCTGGACGCCGCCGCCTACGTACCGTCTCATCGTCTGGACCTGTCAACGCTGAATCCAGACTTCGTCTGCGTGTCGTTCTACAAAATGTTTGGTTTCCCCACGGGTATCGGCGCATTGATCGTACGCCGGAAAGCCCTCGCTCAGCTGCGCAGGCCCTGGTTTGCCGGCGGCACCGTGGCGTTTGCCTCGACGCAGAATCCGGACCTGCATCGCCTGGTGAATGATGAGCATGCCTTTGAAGACGGATCGCCTAATTTCACGAGCGCTGAAGCGGTGGTCCGCGGTCTGGACTATCTCGATGACATCGGTATGGAAGCCATTCAATCGCACGTTGGGGTTTTGACCCGGCAATGGACTGCCAGGGCCCGTGCGCTACGTCATCGCAACGGTGCGCCGCGCCTTCGCTTCTACGGGGGCGAAGATCAGTCTTACGGCGGGTGTCGCGCGTTCAATGTCCTGGATGCGGGTGGCCAGGTGGTTTCCTACGAGCGGGTCGAGCGGGCGGCCGCCGAGGCTGGCCTGGCGCTGCGCGGTGGCTGCTTTTGCAACCCCGGTTGCGCCGAAGCTGCGTTCCGGTTTTCTGCGGCCACAACGCGCCGCTGTCTGGGCTCAACGAGTGACCATTTCTCTCCGCAGAAGCTGGCGAGATGTCTCGGAACAACCGAGGTTGGCGCTTTGCGCGTTTCGCTAGGGCCGGCAAACAACGAGCCGGATATTGATCGCCTGGTTGAGTTCTTAAAGACTGCGATGTAACCAGGCACTTACTGATCAAGGGCCGCCGAGGCGACCCCTGATCACTGCTCCTGCTAGCTACGGATAGTCGACGGTGATCTCCCACACCCAACCTTCTCCGAACCGGCTGCGAAGCCAGGCTTCGGAACCTGGGTTTTCCGGCCCGCATGTGGCGGACAGCGCAAAGCGTCGGTCTTCCTGGGTGTAGGTCACCCCGAAACCATTGTCGAACGGCGGTCCGGAATCGCTGATGCGGCTGCCGTAGAAGTCCGGATCGAACCCGCCGTAGGCGGACATGCGATAGCGGCTGCCGCCCACGTCCGGAACCATGATGGTGGCGTTGTAGCAGAAGCGGTTGGTCGGCGGATTGTCTGACGCAGGGTCGATATCCAGCACAAAAGTACCTAAAACGATGCTGGGCTGAGTTTCCACGCGCACTTCGGCGGTGGCAGTGCCCACCGAGTCTCCGTTGACGAACACTTCTACCGTGACCGTGTCGGTGCCCTGACTCTCACCGGCTTCGTACGTGACCGTTGCCTGGTTGGTGACCAGCCCCTGAGCGACGTCCAGCGTGCCGGCGCTGTCGGTACTGCTCCAGATGAAGTTGGGCGTAACGGTGCCTTCGCAATTGACGTTGTTGCGACCGTCCTGAAGGGCGGCGGTGAGCTCCACCGTCGCTTCGGGCATCAAGGAGGTCAGACGCGGGGTGAGCCTTGGCGTCAGCGGATCGATGGTGGCGGTGGCCCGGGCGCTGCCCAGCAGCACGACGCGCCCGTCAGCTACCGCCTCGACATCCACCAGGATTTCGACCGAGTCGGAAAAATTGCTGGCCAGCGGCAGAAACTCAACTTTGTTGCTGGCGGTCACAATTTCCCGTCCGCTGACGTTGCTCAAATCGTTGGGGTCCCGAAGCTGACCCAGATTGGCATTGATGACGTAGCGATAGCGAACTTCGGTGGTGCCCGGTGATTCGGAGAGCTGCGCCCGGAAAACAGCGGGTTCGGCACAGCTCGCGCGAGAGGGGTTTCCGGTCAACGAAACCGGCACCGGCGTCACGTTGACCATCCACTCATCGGCTAGATTGGAGGTGCCGAAGCCGTAACCCAGCACCGTCTGATCAACGTTAGCGAGCATACCGCCCGTGATGCTGAGGGCGTCCAGTACCCGGTGCGCGCGATCGATAAAGGCTTCCAGGCGCAGTGAATCGGCGCGCACAAACAGTGCCCGCAGAATAATGGGAATGGCCCGGTCACGCACCGACCCGGGGCGCAGAATGCTGTTGATGCCCGCTTCGGCGGAAGAGATGTAATCGCCGCTGGTTACGGCCTGCTGGAAGGACGTAACGGTGAGCAGCAGGTTGGTGATATCGCGAACCAGGGTGTTCTCACCCTGCGAGAGGAGCTGGTCCAGGCGCGTACTCTCCGTGGGCAGGATGAGGTTGACCACGTAGGGCAGAACCAGGTGGCGAACCACGTATTCCGCATTCACGCGCAGGAGTTCGTTGCGCTGCTCTGCGGTCAGTTGATCAAAAATGCCCGGGTCCAGCCCCGGGCCCACGATGCGCACGCTGTAGTCGTTGCTGTCGCTGTCTTCGGTCACCGGCAACAGCTGAGGCAGGGTCGTCACCGGGTCGTAGGCGCCCGGCAGCGGCAGATCCAGCTGCGGGATGACGTCGGCGATGGACTGGACCTGCGCCGGCAGCGTGTCCACACCGGTCACCGCCGGCACGGGAAAATCCTGCGAATAAGCCGGGCAGGCACCGGATCCCGCGGGGGAGGGCACACCGCTGACGGTGCACTGGGTTCGGTCCACGTAGGCGACGGCCGGGCGAAGCCGGCGGTTGCGGACCTGAATAGCCTGAAAAGCGGTCAGCACCTCGATCCCACTTTGCTCGCCGGGTGTGACCTGCACGGCCTTAACCTGAGGTGGAGTGGCGTCTGCAATGATCTGCGTGACGGCATCATCCAGCGCCTGGGTGAGGGCCTGGTTGCCCTCAACAAGCGCTGCCGGATTGGCAGCCAGCGCCGCCACGAGCGCCTGTTCGATGGCGTCCAGCGCCGCCGTCTCGTCCGCCATCAGGTCGATGATCTGTCGATAGAGCAGGGGATGGGTCGTGGTGCCGCCAACCCTCAGGTAAAGCAGCACCTCAGCCGTGGTGCGGGACGTGATGTTCGTATAGCCCGGAGCCAGCCAGCCCAGCAGCACCGCGTTGCCGGCGCTGTCGACCACGGCCGAGAGCTGCGGGCTGAGGCCCGCGGGTAATTCAAAGCTACCGTTCGCTGCCACCGGGGCGCCGGCCGCCACGGCGTTTTCCACCGTCACGTCATCCAGCCCGAGGCTGATCCCGGCCGGCAGCACCACGCTGCCGTTTACTGACTGGGTGTCAAAGATGACGCGTTGTTCAAAACTGTCTGAAAACAGCTCCTGCGCCTGCGCGCTAACGCCCAGAAACAGGGTTATCCCTACCAAAATCCGCATGACTGGCTACTCCGTTACTGTTTGCCTGACCCTTTAGGCGAATTTGCGACGGATTTTGGATCGATTAATTTTGGCGGGGCCCATGGCTGGAAACCGCACCCGGCTGGGTAAGGCATTTTCGGTGTGTCGCTCGCCATTGAGCCAGTTCGGCCACAGTCTTCGCCTATCGGTATGTCTGATCACGACGCAGGACAATCGATATGTCGAACAACGCGGAAAGAAGTAGGATCTGGCAAGCTACCATTCTTGGGTTGCTTACCAGCCTCCAGGCAATGGCTGTTGGTGGCGAAGCGGAACCGGTCTGGCCCGAATCGCAGGCCAAGAGCTGGCCTGCGCTTCAAAGGCTGAGCCATCAGATTTCGGGCCAAAAACGGAGCCAGGCTGGTCTGGGATCGGCCCTTTACTATCACGAAGAGATCAGGCTTCTCCCGGGCGCACCCAAGGCAGACGGAGACGGTTCCACCGGGGAAAAGCTGCATGCCACCGATTTGAATGGAGACGGCATCCAGGACCTCGTGGTGGGATACACAAACGGTTCGACCGGGTATCTGCAGATTCACTTTGCTAATCCTCACCTGATTTATCCGTATTCCCCCGAGGCCAAGACGAGATCCAAAACGAGCTCCTCCGCGCCGTTCGCGGATCCGGCGCCCGTGGTCGAACTACCATTTCCGCCTCATTGGATTAGCAGCGGCGACTTGAACGGAGATGGCGTAACCCAACTGGTCGTCGGCCATACCGGCAGTCGAACGCTGGCTATGGTGACGCCCTCGGCGGGCGGATTTGCGTCCACGTATCGAGAGCTCTGTGGCCCGCTCAGAGCCCTCGCCGTCGGCAACATCGGCCGACCGGACGGCATCGACGAACTGGTGCTGGCAACCGCTGGCTGCGGTGGTGGCGCAGCAGCCGACACGGAGCTACAGATCTTTCACGGTGGCCGCGGATCACTGTTGTCTGAGTCAACCCGGCTTGGTTTGGGCGACGACGTATCGCTATTGACTATCGGGCCCAGCTCGACGTCAGCATCGTGGGTGGTGGCTGCCCACGGTCAGGGTCTCAAGGCCATTGTGCTGGACGATAATCTATCCGGACTTGAAAACTGGTCGACGTACGATGTTGTGCTCGCTGCCCCCATCACCGACATCGATATTGCCGGCTGGCTGCCCCGGGGCGGCTTCGAACTACCCCAATCCGTGGGCATTACCACCGCCGATGGCCAGCTGTTTGACCTTGCATTGGATCGCCGGTCAGCCTCGGCACCGACGCTGAGCTGGCTGGCGGATCTGGGACAGGGTGTCGACCAGGTGACGCGGGCAAGCCTCCCCGCTACCGCTGGCACACCGCTGCTTGCCTGGGGTGCCCAGGGGACTGGTCTTCGGGTGGGCAGCACTGGAACCGGCATGACTACGACCCTCGTCGATAAGGCCACGGCCGGCGACATCGTCGCGATAGCCGCTATGCGGTTAAATGCCGACGCCATTGACGACCTGATTATCCTGAGATCCGACGCTTCTTCCCCCACCGTGCTGCTTTCCGCTTCGGTCGAATTTACTGTGGATGCCGCTGACAACGCCGGAGACGAATGTCCGGGTGACGGCGTGTGCGCTTCGATCAATGCGATTCCCGGTATCTGTAACGATCCGCCCAGCGCCTGCACGCTGCGTGCTGCCGGCCAGGAACTTACCGATCTGGGGGTTCCCGGCACGGTCCTATTTGATCTTCCAGGGACCTCGGCCATCGATCTCACTGGCCCCCTCAACCCCTCGTTCAGCACGCCGGTAGTCATTGATGGCACATCACAGCCGGGTTTCGGTGGCGAACCGATTCTTGCCGTCGACGACCCGGACGGGGCGGTGCTCCTCACCGTAAGGGGTTTGTCCGTGGTCCGCGGGATTGCCTTTACCGGTGCAACCGCCGGCAGTCAGACGCGGGCGTTGGACGTGTTCTGCAACGAAAACATCATAGAAGGAAACTATTTTGGCCTTTCGACCGACGGCAATACGGGCGTACCGAATAGCATCGGCGTGCGGGTGTCTGGCTTCAGCTGCGGAGACCAGGGCGGCGACAACCTGATTGGCGGCGGCAGCGCCAGCGCCCGCAATGTGTTCGGCACCAACACGCAGACCGCCATTCAGATCGGCGGCACGGCGGGAGCGCCGGTGGTACGCACGCGGGTTGAGGGGAATTACATCGGCACCGACGCGAGCGGAACCGTGCCTGTCAATCCCCGGGGCGGCGTGGGCGTCAGCGTGCAGGGTGGTCAAACCGAAAACACCCGGGTTGGTGGCCCCGGCGCCGCCGCCAACGTCATCGCGGGGCTGAGTGGAACCGCGATTGAACTCATAGGGCCCCAAACGCAGGTTGTGGGCAACTGGATTGGGGCTGACAGTTCCGGAGCCAGGGTGCTGGGCAACGGTGGTGTCGGCATAGCAATCAATGGCATCGCGGACGGGGCCACCATCGGTGGTGCGGCGCAATCGGCCGGGAATATCATTGTCGCGGGCGGAGACGACGCGATCATCAACGACGCGGCCAGTACCTCTATCCTGGGAAATCGAATTGGGATCGACGGCGCGGGCAACCCGGCGGGTAACAGCGGCGCGGCCATTCGCACGCCCGGTTCGGATCATCGTCTGGTTGTCGGCGGCGTTCAGCCGGGCGAGGCCAATATCATTGCCCACAACGGCTCCCACGGCATTGTGACCACGGGCAATAGCTTTTCGCGGACCAGCTTCGTCGCCCGGGGTAATGAGTTTTTCGCCAATGGCGGACTCGCCATTGATCTGGAAGATGATGGCGTGACGCTCAACGATAACGAGAGCGCAGATGACGACAACGGTCCTAACTTCCTGCTCAACTATCCCGAATTCGTCAGTACCGAAATCAATGGTCCGGATCTAAGAATCCAGGGCCGCCTGGTGAGCTCGCCGAATAGCGACTATGCGATTGATGTTTTTGCCAGCACCAGCTGCGACCCTTCAGGATTCGGCGAAGGTGAGTTTTTCCTTGGCTCGCTGGCCGCGGCTACCGACAGCACCGGCGAGGCCCTTTTTTCCGGCGTCGTTGCCGCCGCCGGTGTCAGCCCGGCCATGGTGATCACTGGCACAACCAGCGACAGTGCGAACGAAATCACTTCGGAGTTTGGGCCTTGTGCGGCGGCGGTCATTGCCGAGGTCATTTTTTCCTCGGGATTTGAATAGCTGGGGCGAGTCTGGCGGATCGCTCGCTAGGCCGACATGCTGTCTGTCAGACGGCCCTGGCGGCCCAGGTCTCGCTGGTAAACCTCCTCGATGGACACGTAGGCAGCCGATGCGCTGGGTCCGACGGCGGACAGGAGCACGCGCATCTCGCTGACGCCCCTGAGCTTGCGATCGATCTGCAGACTCATGCGGCGCGCCACCAGAAAGAACACGCCCGCAGTCAGCGGCAGCGGCAATAGCTGCGCAAGCACCAGCGCGCTGGCGACCCGCGGATCAAGCTCTTTCACCAGAGGCAGATCCAGGCCGATCAAAAAGAGGCAGACGATGGAGTACACCACCACCAGAATCGACAGCACGGTGACAACCCCCAGCACGCGCTTCAGGGCGCTGAGCCGGCCGGTGGCGATGTGCCCGAGATCGGAGAGTTTGCCGAGCAGCGTGTCGTTTCGGTCTACCCACACCGGGTTCTCAACCGACCGGTAAGCGAGCTGCAGAATGGTCTCCCGGCCGGTTTCTTCGCGCCGGGCGCGGCCCTCCAGCATCTCCCGCTTGAAACGCTCCAGGGCGTTCAGGCGGGCAGCGATCCGATTGATGCGTACAGGTAGCTCCCGCGCGTAGATGCGCTCGAAAAATGCGACCGCAATATGCAGGGCGAAACCGATCTCAAACAGGCTGGCGAACTGAAGCAGGTCTACCATTGGCGCGAGCGTGCCTTGCAAGCCAACGCGCGTCAACTAGCAGGCCGGCCATGGCAAGACTAATTTTTGTGAGTCGAAGTTTCAGTAAGCTCGAGGTCACGTCCTGCATGCGCCCATTCGAACTTCGGAACTGGCAGACCTGACCGCGGTTGTGCCTCAGTCGTCCCGCCCAGGTTCGTTCGGATTGTTGGAGAACAGGGCGATTTTGTTGCCCTGGGGATCACGCAGATAGCCCACATAAAACCGCGGTCCGTAGGCAGCACGAAAACCCGGTGGCCCCTCGTCAGACCCGCCCGCGGCGAGGGCGGCAGTGTGAAGGTCCCGGACCTCCTTCTGGCTGCGGGCCTGAAACGCAATCATGGTGCCGTTTCCGGCTGAGGCGGGACGACCATCGAAGGTGGACTTGACGTAAAAATCGGGGAGCGCAACGGACTGGCCCGCTTGCCTGGGGAGGGTGAAACTCAGGCCGTCCGGACGTACCTCGAGTTCGTAGTCCAGGGCCGGCAGGAACGCTGAGTAAAAGCGCTTTGCGAGGACCATGTCATCCACACCGACGGTGACGTAGGCAATCATAGGGTCTGCTCCCTCTCGGAGTTTTGCTCATCATTTCTCGAACGCGACACGGTCAAAAAAGACGGCTTAGCTAGCGCACAACCCACCGCAAATCGCATCGTAGGCTTGAGCGCACTTTGGGATCGGGGTGGCAGGGCGTGCGTCAATACGTCTCGATTGTGGCATCGAAAGACCTGACCCCAGTTTGGCTCAGTTTGGCTCAATACTGCGCCAGACTTTACGCCCCGGGATCGCCTTAGGCCACCCGGCACTCTATTTCTCGAATCGGATGGTTTTTGATTGGTCGACGGCCAGATCCTGAATCACTTCCGTGCGGACCATGTCCGGGGTGATTAAATTGACCGTGACGTCGCGGCTTATCGAGGCGTTTTGGTAATGGCCGCTTGCGGCTTCGATGGTCAGCTCCTGGGCATCATCGCTGTATCGAAGCCACGTGGTTCGTCGTTCGCCGGTGCGGAAAGCCTCGGTGCGGTCATCGTCTTCGATAAGTCGAAAACTTCCGTCGGCGCCGCTGTAGACGTCGATGATGAGGCGGGATTTGTCGATGTGCGCCACACTCAGCGCGTACTCGCGCTTCGGGTTGATCGCGCCGGCGCGGGCAAACACCGGCATCACTCCTGCGTCGCTGGGCACCTCAATTAGCTGCCCGCCCGCCGAGCGTTGGTTATTCCAGATTGCATACCAGCCTCCGTCTGGTAGCCAGACCTGCATGGGTCCTTCAGCAACCCGCGGGGCCACCAGCAGGTTCGGGCCGTAGAAATATTGCAGGTCGTGTTGCCAGGCTTCGTCGAGGTGGGGGTACTCAAGCAGCATCGGCCTTGCGATGGGCATCCCCGTCTCGGCGGCTTCGTGAGCCACCGAGTAGAGGTAGGGCATCAGCTCATAGCGCAGCCGGCCGAACTGCCGCGCGGCCGTCAGGCTCGCTTGGCTACGGTCGAGGGGCCAGCGGGATTGGCCCATGCCGTGCGGCTTCCAGATTGGCGCGAAGCTGCCGAAGGCCATGGCCCAGCGCTGGTACAAAGATTCGTCCGGACCAACAGCTTTGTCCCAGTCAAAAAAGCCGCCCGCGTCGTGGCCCCAGAACGGGAATGCGCCCAGGCCAGCCAACTGCATGCCTCGCACCTGTGCTGCCATGTCTTTTTCATTCGGCTTGATGTCGCCGCTCCAGAGGGTCGCGTAGCGCTGCGCACCGGCCGTCATGCCGCGCACCCACACAAACGGGCGCTTATTAATGTCGGACTGGTCCAGGCCATCAGCGACGAGCGCCTTCGCGATCAGAAAAAACCAGTAGTTGCGCATCTCCGCAGAACTGCGGCCGTTGGCAAGGATCGTGTCCAGCGGTGCGGCCCCCTGCTCGTCAAACTCATCGATCCAGAGCGCGTCGCCCGGGTAGCCAAGGGCGGGGTTTAGCGATTTGTCATAAAAGATCTGCCAGAACCAGCGGCGGAATTCGGCGTTAGTCAGGTCCGGCGCGCTGTCGGCAAATTCGATGTTGTCGATGGGCGGCAGATTGAACGCCGCCTGCCAACCTTCGGAGTACCGGGCAATACAGCGGTTGAAGTCGAGGGTTGCGACGAGCCCGTGTTCGTTCAGCCACCGGCTCCACGCGGCTGGATCCGGATAACGCTCCGGGTCCCATTCGATTTTCGATTCGCAGCGTTTTCCGCCCGCCGCCCGCCATCGGTTGTCGTTGACGACATGGTCGAGCGGCAGGCCGGCAGCCCGGTGGGCGGTGATTTTGGCTTTCCACCAGCTTTCGTCGGAGGGAGTATCGGAGTTGTGGTCGTGGCCTTTGTCAGACAGCTGCAGGCCGAACATGGCTTTTGCCGGGAGTCGGGGGCGGCCGGTGAGCTGGGTATAGTGATCCAGCACGTCGATCAGCGTGGGGCCGGCGATGAAGAAGTAATCCAGCTGGCCTTCGAAGCCGTGCGTATCGATCGCCATGCTGTACTCGCCGTCAGCATTCAGCGCGAAGCGGTTGGGAAACGTGCTGTTCAGAAACACGCCGTAGCCAAAGCTGGACAGATAAAACGGGACAATGAGCGGGGCCTGTTCGATCGGTCTGCGGCCGTAGTTGCGCTCGACTACGGTGCCCGTTAATTCGAGGCTCGACGCCCGGGCAAAGTACCCATGGCCCAGGCCGGTGAAGCGCTCATCGGCTCTCGGGACAAACTGCACGCGCCGGGTATCTCCGTCCAGGCCAGCGCCAGTCGACTCACTGAGCAGGGGTGTTGTCTCGTCGAGCAGATGGAAGCTTGCGGCGAGGGATTGCCGATTGACGACCACCTCTAGCGCTTCCGAAGCAAAAACTACCGCCTTATCGGACACCTGAACTTCCGCCGCGTTTTTTGGCCAGTCATGGTGCTCGACCATCTCGTAGTGGCTGTCCGGCAGGAAACCCTCGCCGTTGTGGGACTTCTGCAGGCGGACTATCGCCGCGCCATACCAGGAAACCCGAAGAACCCGCGAACCATCCGGTGATTCAACGTAAAAGGCCCGACCATCCGATCGAAAAGCCGTCTGCTTGCAGGAGGGGATGGTGGTCATCGCAAACGCCGCGACGAGCAAAGTGAGAAGGGGGCCTTGTGCAGATATTTTCACCAGATCTCCTTAATAGCCTTATCCGTCGGCGTTTCCACGTGCGGGAGCGTTGATCCGGTAAGCTCGCCGAGGCAACGTGGTGGTCAGATCCAGTGCAATGGAGTGCGCATCCTGTTCCGATAAGCGATGTTCACAAACCAGGCGCGCGAGATACGAACAATCCATGCGGCGCGACATGTCGTGCCGGGCGGAAATGCTGAGCAGCGCCCGCGTGTCGTCGTTAAAGCCGGCGGTGTTGTAAAACCCCGCCGTTTCCATCGCCTGCTCGCGGAAACGGGCAATGCCCGCCGGGCTATCGTTAAACCACCACGGAGGCCCCAGAAGCAGACTGGGATAGTGACCGGCCAGCGGCGCCAGCTCTCGCGCGTAGGTCGTCTCGTCCAGGGTGAACACGATAATGGTCAGCTCTGCGTTGTTCCCGAACTCATCCAGCAGCGGCTTCAGCGCCGCGGTGTACTCCATGCGGGTTGGCATATCGGCACCCCTGTCAGCGCCGTAGTTCTCAAACAGCCAGGGATTGTGATTTCGGTGGGAACCGGGATGAATCTGCAGCACCAGTCCGTCGTCGAGGCTCATGCGGGCCATTTCTGTGAGCATTTGCGCCCGGAACAGCTCCGCATCGCCGGGCGTGGCGTCGCCTGAAATCACCTGCCTGTAGAGCGTGCGGCAGTCTTTCGCCGACAGGTTGGCCGTCCTGGCGGTGGGATGCCCGTGGTCCGACGCGGTGGTACCCAGCGCGATAAAGTCGGCGCGGCGCTGGCGATGGGCCCGCAGATAGCCGTCCCAGGTAGCGACATCCTCCTGGGTGATCTCCTCAAACTCAAGCAGGCTCTCCTGAAATTGAGGGTGTTCGGGATCGGTTACTGAATCCGGTCGATACGTGGACACTACCTGGCCGTCCCAATCGCTGGCGCGGATCAGCTTGTGCTGCGACAGCGGGTCGAGCGCCGACTCGGTGGTTGCCAGGAACTCGATGTTGAACCGATCAAAAATCTGCCTCGGGCGAAACGGATCGGTGACCAGCTGCTCCGACAGGCTGTCGAAGTACTCGTCGGCCGTCGACTCAGACAGGCGGTCCGACCGGCCAAAGACTTCGCGGAAAACATGGTTCATCCAGAGTCCCGACGGTGTGCCGGCAAAAAGATGCTGGTGGCCGGCAAAAACCTGCCAGGCCTCTCGTGGTTTGCAGCCCGCCGAACCATCAACCTGCGGGATGCCCATTTCCGCCATGCTGACGCCCTGGCTGTAAAGCATGCGCAGCAGGTAGTGGTCCGGTGCGACGAGCAGAGTGTAGGGGTCCGGAAAGCAGTCGTTATTCGCAAACCACGCGGGGTCCGTGTGGCCATGGGGACTGATGATCGGCAGACTTTTGATGCTCTGGTAAAGCTCGCGGGCCACCGACCTTAAGCTCGGATCGACCGGAAACAGTCTGTCGTTGTGCAGTTCTAGGCGCTGAGACATGGCGAGGTGAGCATCTGCCTGGGCCAGGGTGGGTGGCTGGTGATCCGGCGGTCGACTACGCTGTCGCCTCAATGAGCCACGCAAAGCGCAAGTGTCGATCAACGGAGCATCCGAGATCAAGCGGCGGACCGGGAAAGTGATGCAGCGATTAGATGCTGAAACCGCGGACCGCGTTAGTCCGGCGAAATACCAGGTGCAGTCCGCTGGCGTCGGGATCGTTCACCTTGGCCCCGGCGCGTTTCATCGCGCGCACCAGGCCGTCTTTACGGACGACGCGCTGGCCTACGGCGGGGACTGGCGCATCGTCGGCGTGCAGATGCGATCTCGGAGCGTGCGGGATGCGCTGGGGCCTCAGGACTATCGTTACACGCTGGCTGTTCTTGATGAAGAGCCGCAGCTGCGCGTGATCCACGCGCTGGCGGAAGTGTTAGTGCTCCCGGAAGACCTGGACGCCGTTTTTGCTCATCTGACGGCGTCGTCCACGCACATCGTGACGCTCACGGTCTCGGAGAAGGGTTACTGCCTGAACCCGGCCGGTGAGCTGGACGGGGGGCATCCAGAGATTCGCAGAGATCTTGCGAACACGACCGAACCTTCCACCGCGATTGGTCTGGTGTGTGAAGCGTTACGCCGTCGCCGGGCCGCGGGTACGGTGGCACCCACCATCATTTCTTGTGACAACCTGAGCGATAACGGCCGCTTGCTCGGCGCTGCCGTGCGGGCCTACGCCAAGCACATCGACGAGTCGCTGGCGGTGTGGATCAGCAACAACGTTTCGTTCCCCCGCACCATGGTCGACAGCATCACGCCCGCCACAACCGACAACCTGCGGCAGCGCGTTGCGACGGAAATGGGCTACGAAGACGCGTTGCCGGTGGGGCGCGAGGCGTTCAGCCAGTGGGTGATTGAAGACCGCTTCAGCGGCCCCCGTCCGGCGTGGGACCGGGCCGGCGTGATGTTCACCGAGGATGTTCCGTTGTTTGAGACCGCGAAGCTCCGGCTGCTTAACGGTGCCCACTCGGCGCTGGCTTACGCGGGCCTGCTGACAGGTTATGAGACGGTTCGGCAGGCGGTTACCGACGAAGAACTGCATCACTTCGTACGCAGCATGATGATTAAGGAAGTGTGCCCGACGCTAAGGAGGTCGGAAGATTTGGACCCCCTCGCGTACTGCGACCAGGTGCTGCAGCGATTCCGAAATCCGCAGATCGAATATCAGCTCCGGCAGGTGGCCATGGACGGTTCGCAGAAGCTCCAGGTGAGGCTGTTTCCCACCATCACCGACAACGTCGCGGCGCAAAGACCGTACGACCGGCTCGTCCACGTGCTGGCCGCGTGGCTTCATTGTCTGCGCCGCTTTGCCTTGGAAGACGATCCCCCCTTCGATCCGCAGAATGCGCACCTTTTCCCTATTGCCCGGTTGTGCACCGGCGAAGCGACGCACGATGTTCCGGCCTTCCTGGGGCAGGATAGCTTTGCTGGATTGCCGCGGGCAGATGAGAACTTCCTGGATGAGTTGACTTCGGCTTACGACCGCATCTCCAACGGCGGTCGGTACCCCCAGGCCGGTTCCGCCTAGGGGCCCGTGAGCATCGTGTCCCCCGGTTTAGTGGCCGGTGGCTGCGGTTTGGATGGACATGGACTCGTAAAGCAGCGCCGGGTCGCCGGCTCTCATGACCCCGGACACCTTTTTAGTCTCGCGGATGTCTTCGTCCGGTCGATCATCCAGCAGGATCAGGTCCGCACGCTGACCGGGCGCAATCTGCCCCACCTCTTTTGGGTTAGGCCGCCGAAAGCATAGCCGTGCGGTCGGAGACTACTCGTCGAACGCCTGCGTCAAGCGGACCCGCAGGGCCAGGTAGTTTTCGGCCAGTTTTTCTGCGCCGCTTTGCTTCTCCTGCGCAAGGCGCGGCATGTGCTGAATCAATCCAGCTTTGTACAGCCAGCTTTCCCAGTGCTGGGGGTGCAGCCGGCGCTCGCCGGATTCGTATTTGATCCAGGCGCGCTTGCTCATATAGATAAGGTGCGCGGCCTTTTTCTGGGTGAGCCCGATGGCTTTGCGGGCAGCGCGGATGCTGTTGGGCTCTGGATAGTGCAGTTGGGTGTTCATGGGGAAGGTCCTCCGTGACTGCCACCCGGCAGGCTAGTGTTACCCAATGGGGATATTTTATTACCCGTTGGGTAACTTTACCAGGTCGTTGTGGCGGTACTGCCTGGAGACGCAGCGTTGCTGAGCTTGAGATTACAGATGTAGTCTGACAGACTACATCTGTAATCTATGAACAAGCTTCCTAACATCAGCGAATCTGAACTGCGCATCATGCGCGTGCTTTGGGGCAACGCCCCGCTGTCCGCCGCCGACATTGATGAGCAGCTGCAGGCCGAGACGGGCTGGCACCGCAAAACGGTCAATACGCTCCTCAGCCGCCTGGTTAGTAAAGAGGCTGTTGGTTTCGAGCCACACCGGTCGGGCCGCCGCTACTTTCCGCTGATTGCTCAGGCCGACTATTCCCAGGCGGCCGCCAGCCAGATGATCGACCGGCTGTTCGGCGGGCGCGTGGCCCCGCTGGTGGCGCACTTCGTCGAAGAGCAGGGGCTTTCAAAAGAAGATATCGAAGAACTGAAAACGATCCTTGGGGACCTTTCTGATGAATGAAACTCTGATCTGGCTGGTAGAAACGACGCTGGCGGTAAGCCTGTTTATTTTGCTGGTGCTGATGATCAGAAAACCGGTGGCGCGGTTTGCCAACGCGCGATGGGCTTATCTGCTTTGGCTGCTGCCCGCCGTGAGGCTGGTGCTGGCCGCAGTTCCGCCGGAGCTCAGCGCGGCCCCCGCGGCAGCGGCGCAAACCGCCGGGCTGCCGACGCTGGCCATGACGCTGGATGTTTCCTCGTTGCTAAATGGCGTTCCGGCCTATCTTGCGGTTGGTTTGCTGGTGGTGTGGGCGACCGGCGCGGTGCTGGCCGGCGGTCGGCTATGGTTTGCGCACACGGCGGCGATCCGCGCGCTGCTGCAGGGAAGCCAGCGGCCATCTCGCGAGCAAGACCGGCAGCTCGCGGCCTTCGGCAACCGAATGGGTGTTTTTCCGATGGTTCGCTGCCGGCTGTCGCCGTCGGTCCGCAGTCCTATGTTGACCGGGCTACTGCGGCCGACGCTGCTGCTGCCCACTAATTTTTTCGAAACCTGGGCCGAGCCGGAGCTCGTGATTCGCCACGAGCTCGTACACTACCGCCGCCGCGATATCTGGCTGAACGTGTGCGTGGCAGCGGTGCGCTGCGGCTTCTGGTTCAACCCACTGATGGGCTGGGCCGAAGCCCGGTTCCGCGACGATCAGGAAGTGGCGTGCGACCGGTCCGTGCTGGACGGCGAGTCCAACGCCCGCCGCCGCCGCTATGCCGAGTCGATGATCCAGGCGGCGGCGGGGCACCGGGCACCGTTCGCCCTTGGGTTTGTAAGCACTGAGCCGGTGATCAAACGTCGAACCCGGGCCATCGTTCACGCAAGAAGCGGCTACTGGCGGGAGCTGCGCGGTGCCGCGAGTCTGGCGGTGCTGATGCTGGCAACGTTGATTCTTGGTTTCGATGGTTCGGCGTTCAGCATGGCGTGGATGCCGCCGCTGACCTTTCCGGCACCCATACCCGGCGGCTGCGGCGGATAAAGCCCGAGCAAGCTTCGTCCACTTGGTTAAGGCTGCGTCGCCGGCGCCTGGGCCCGTCCCATCTGCTCGAGGTAATGCCCGACAACCTGCCTCGTCTCAGCGCTGCGTTTGAGGTAGACGTCATCAATGCGAAGCGCCAGCCAGCTGGCGCTGGATCCGGCTGCGCCGACAGCTGCCAGAAAGGCTCGATCAGTCTGCAACTCGGTGGAGGTACTCTCCAGCTGGAAGGCCCATCCATTTAGTTTGAGCAAACCGTCGTCGTCATAAGTTGGTATGCGCAAAAAGTGTCGTTGGCCGGCGACGGCAACCGCGTCAGCGTCCCGCTCCATGCCAAGCCGAAGCCCGTCCATGTAGGCGATCGATCCGTCGTAGTAGGAGGCGAGGGCAGCGACCACGGCATCGTTGCCGATCAGACGCAAGCCGCCACTGCCGGCAAGCCCGCGATAAGCGGCAGCGCCAACCTCGAAGTTGTAGTAGAGCACCACGCCCCGGTGTCCGCCGGCAATTGCCTCCGCCGAACCCCCTTCTTCGATGAGGCGCAGCAGATTCGCTGCCGCCTGGGCCTGCTGCCCCAGTCGCTCCCGAAAACGTCCGAAGCCGCTGGCCTCAGATTCGAGATCCGCCAGGATCAGCTCGAGGGCGTCGAGCCCGTCCTCCTGCTCGCTTCGATTCTCGCGCCAGTCATCGGCCAGCAGGGCGAGCACAATGGATACGAAGATCACCGTGAACTCGCCGAGCGCCTGGGTCCAGTTTCTTTCCTTCATATTGGCTTGGTCTCGATCGCCGTGGTAACAATGGCGCCGGAGCCCGAGTGTAGTGCCTTCCCGTCCCAAAAGTCTCCAGACTCGCGTTTCGCTGCTGGCCTAGTCCTGATCCAGCGCGCGCCTCAGAAACAGCCGAGCGAACTTCCACTTGCGGCTTATTGTGGCTCGGGATAGTCCGAGGGTCTCAGCCACCTCGGCGTCGCTCAGTCCGCCAAAAAATTTGAGCTCGGTCACGGCGGCGGCGCTGGCGTCCCGCTCCGCCAGGCCCTCGATCGCCTGATCCAGATCCAGCAGATCCAGATCGGTGTCGGCGATGCCATCTGCGGCGCTGAGGCTCACGCGCTGGCCCGCGCGTTTTTTCGCCTGCTGCTGGCGGGACAGGTCAACGCTGGTGGTGCGGACCATGCGGGCGATCAGCCGCCGCAGGTGGAGTTCGCTCGCCGGACGCCGGGTGAGTTGTACGAGCTGCAGGGAGACTTCATTGGCCAGGTCTCGGGACTCGAGCGACAGACGCCCGCCGTAACGGTTGAGCTGCAGCCGCGCCAGTCTTGTGAGCATCGGCGAGAGCACCCGCAGCAGACTGTCCAGCGCGGTTTCGTCTCCACCGGCCCAGCGCTCAATGAGATCGGCTACCTCGTTTTGCGCGTCCATGGTGTCCTAAACTGTAGCGCGTGAGCACGAAGCATGAATCGCCCCAGTCCGGCTCCGCGAATGGCACGAGTGTAGCTCATCACCTTTCCACCCTGTTGCCGCTGCCAAGCGACGCCCGAAACCGTTACCTCAGCCATTTGGATGAGGCGCTTGCGGCGGAAATCCGCGACCTGCTCCGATACCAATCCAGCGCAGTGGATCTGAGCGAGCAGATGGGCCAGGCCATTGCCCGCACGCTGCTGGATGCAGAGGTGCCGCCAACCCTGGGGCGCTGGCAAGTGGCCAGACCGCTGGGACAGGGGGGAATGGGACGGGTTTTTCAGGTCCGTCGCTCGGAGCTGGGCGTCACCCATGAAGGCGCCGCAAAGCTGGGTCACGGTGCTCTGGAGTCGACCACCGCCCGGCTGTCAATCCAGCATGAAGCGGCGGCCCTGGCGCGACTCCAGCACGGCAACGTGGCCCGTTTACTGGACTACGGCGAAAGCGAAACCGGCCGGCTGTTTGTCGTTTCCGAGTATGTTGATGGCCGCCAGATTTTGGACCATGTTGAGGACCGGGGCCTGTCACGCCGGGCCCGGGTCGCGCTGTTTCGCCAGCTGCTGGACGCGGTCTCTGCGGCACACGCGGCGCCCATTCTGCACCTGGATATCAAACCGGACAATGTGCTGGTCACTCAGGGCGGGCTGCTCAAGCTCATCGATTTTGGCCTTTCGGGTTTTGGCGGCGATACGCCCCGGGGTTACACGGAGCGTTACGCCAGCCCGGAACAGCGTCGGGGCGACGGAGTAACCGTGCGAGCGGATATTTTTTCCCTCGGACAGGTGCTGGAAGACCTGACCGCAAACTGCGACGAACCGCCGAGCCGGGAAATCGCCGCGCTGGTGGCCCGGGCGTCGGCACCGGAGGCGTCCGATCGATATGCCTCGGTGGTGGAAATGCGGCTTGACGTTGATCGCTGGCTCGAAGGCTACCCGGTGTCTCCGCTGGCGTCAGACCGACTGTATCGCTGGGGCCGGGGGATACGACGGCAGTGGCGTTTGACCGCCGTCAGTATCCTGTCCGCGCTCCTCCTGCTGGCCGCTGTCGTGGGGATCAACCTGGAGGCGCGGCGGGCCCAGGCGGAGCGGGATGTGGCCCTGTCGCTGGCCGCTAGCGAACGGGCCACTTCCAGTTTTGTCACCGAAAACCTGCGGCTCGCGAGCGCCTTTGGCGGTGGCGATGTGGAGCTGAGCGTTCGGGAAATGCTCCGCGAAATGGTCAAGACGCTGCCGGACGCCCCCGACCTGTCTCCTCGCTCTCGGGCCTGGCTGGCGAGTGATCTTGCGGCGGTGTTGACTGGCACCGGTGATGAGGTGCCGGCGCTCGAAGCCGCAGAGATTGCCGTTGCCGCCGCCGCCGCCAGTGCGGACGCGGAAGACGACATCGCCCACTGGACCCAGCTGGCGCTCACCGCCGGCGTCTTTCACCGTTATGAACGGGCATTGGAGGCGGCTCGCCAAGCCCAGACCCGGGCCGAGGAAGCAAATCACTGGCGGTTGCCCTGGACCTACCTCGCGCGGATGCAAACCTTGGTCGCGATGAAGCAATGGGAGGCCGTGGAGATGCTGTTTCCGGTTATCGCCGGACTGAAAACTGACCGGCAAAGCGTGGTCGGGAACATTCACTACATGCGCGGCATCGCTCGCAGCAACCTGGGCCGCTTCCTGGAGGCGGAGGCCGACCTGGACGCCGCGGCGGAGATCTACGGGTCCCTTTATGGTGAACAGTCAGCGCCCGCGGTTGATGTTGATCTCCGAAGATTCCAAAGCCGGCTTGCTCAGGGGCGGCTGAAAGAGGCGGATCAGCTGATGCGCCCGCTGCTTACGCGGGTGCGTGAGGCTTACGGGGAGGACCACGCACGGATGGCTCGGCTTAAGGCGGATCAGGCCTGGCTGCTGGCCCTTGAGGACCCGACGGCCGGGAGGCAGTCGCTGGCATCCGCCCTGACACGACTGCGCGCCTCCACGACCTCGCCGCAGCTGGCGGAGGTTGAAGAACGTTTGGCTCGTATTCTGCTGGCGCGGGATCCGGCCGATCCGCAGATCCTCGTCTTGCTGCGCCAGGCCCTGGATCGGCTGGCGCTGCTGCCGACGGACCATCCTGACACGCTCGCCGCCCGACTCACGAGGGCAAGGCTGGCCGCGGCGCAATCCGACACGGCACAGTTCGCGGCAGAAATGGATAAGGTTAGGGGCGGCCTTGCGGCCCGCGAGGGTCAGCCCCACAACCGCCTGCGCTACGAGCTGCTGTTGGCGGAACGCACCGGGTGCTCCGGTGCGGCCGACCGGATCCAGGCCCTGCTGGACGAACATGGGCGGCTGGACAGGGCTCTGGGAACAGACTTTTCGACTCGCTGGACCAGCGTTCAGGCCGCCTGTATCCCACCCACGACATCCACCCGCAGATAGTTGAGGCAACTGCCCCGTTTTTTTCGAAATAGAAAAGGACGGCAGTAACCACCTTGGAGACCGGGATGCGTGGGTTCAGCTTGGCTATAGCGTTGATTTTTTCAGGGTTACCGGTGGCAGCCCCAGCCGGGGAAGCCGGGGGCTTGACCGCAAACACCCAAATTCTTGTACAGACCGCAGATCCCTCGCCGGATGGCAACGGTGTTTTTGGTGATGCATTTGGCGTCCCGCTTCTCAACGATGCCGGCCAGGCAGCGTTCTGGGCACGCCTTCTGGCGACCCAGGACCCCGGTGAGCTGGACGACCAGGGTCTGTACCTGGCAGATACCGATGGTCTGGCGACGCTGGCCAGGGGCGGACAACCATCCGCGGCCGGCAACTTGCTACGACTGGATATTCTCGAGGTTTCGGTGCTGGCTCGCAGGGTGTTGATGGGCATCGACGCGGCCGGCAGCGTGGCTTTTCTGGCCGACGATGATCAGGACATGGATGCAATCTATCGCTCGGACGGCAATCTGAGCGTCCTGGTACAGGAAGGCCAGGACCTTTCCTTTGGCACGAATCTGCAGCTGGGCCCCGCGGCCACCGGGTTTTTGGTGAACGACAGTGGCGACCTTGCGTACCGGGCCATCGCGAGTTCGGTAAACGTGCTGGTCGGGCGCAACACTGAGGCGGGGGACTTTGCCCTGTTTACGTCGGACCAGGCGCTGCCCGGGGGGGGCACGCTGCAGAATTTTCGGGACTTCGCCTTTAATCAATCTGGCACGGTGCTGGCCCGCCTCAATACTTCAAACTCGACCTTTGGCTACTTTTCGACTGACGGCACGACCGAGCAGATCCTGATGCAGACCGGCCAGGCCGCGCCTGATGGCCTGGGCAGTTTTAACGTGGTGGCGCGGGTAGCACCGGCTATCAACGCCAACGGCGCGGCAGCGCTGGTGCTGGGCGTAGATGACGTGATGACCGACTACGTGGGCCTGTTCACCGGTGACGCGGGGGGGCTGACCGAGCGGCTGCGAACCGGAGACTCGCTTCCCGGTGGGCAACTCGCGGGCTTTATTGGCGGCGCCGTAATCAACGGGTCAGGAGATGTCGTTTTCACCGCCCAGACCGGCGGCCTGAATCGGTTGTTTCAGCTTCGCGGAGCGCAGCTTCGGGTCATCGCGCAACCCGGCGATGTTTTAGATGAGCTGAACGGCGCCCTGATCAACAACATTGAGGGCTGGACCCAAAACGAACTGGGGCAGGTGGCGTTTTCCGCATCCGTTGTGCAAACCGGTGTGCCCCAGCGGCGCGCGGTTTTTCTCCACGATCCGGCCCTCGGCCGGGTGCTCCTGGTAGCTGCCGGAGAACCGTTTACCGGCGATACACTGACGGAAATTGGTGTCGCGTTACCCCAGTGGCCCTTTGAAACCAACACGCTGGAAAATGCCCAGACGGGGCTCAACAACGAAGGCCAGGTGGTCTTTTCCTTCGCATTGCTGGGAGGTGGCCGTGGGATCGCCCTGGCCACTGTGGAACGGGTCCTTGGGGATCTTATTTTTCGCGACAGCTTCGAGATGAGCGGGGCTGGTCCCTGACCGATACCGCCAGGCTATCGTTGAGAACCGCTGCTCGAGATTCTTGGCGCGCCTGTGCAAAGAAACCCTCTCGCTCCACGGTGATCCGACAGGGATTCAGAATTTTAGCTGGCTTTCGCCAGACGTTCTCCGTCGTCTGCAACCAAAGATGCGAAGACCCGGCGTTTTCCCTGAAACGGACGCCGGCCATGCATGACCAGAAAGTTATCGATCAGGGCCACGTCGCCGGCCTGCCAGGCGAGGTCAAACGACAGCTCATCGGCCAGCCGTATCGCGGTATCCATATCCTGCGTGCCAATGACGCTTCCATCCCCAAAGCAGATGGACTTTTGCGGATCGTTGCGCGCATCTTTCCAGCCGCGAAAAGCAGCGATTAACTGATTGAAAAATACCCGCCGGCCATCAACCAGCGAGCGAACCGCCGGCAGCACAGGCGTGGTTGCCCGCAGACTACCGTCGTCAATCCACTGCGCGTCGTAGCCCAGTTGATGTAGCCGCCTTTCGGCGGCCGCCTGGTCGGCGGCATTCAAGGTGGAGCGCCAGCTCCGGCCCTGGCCCGATGCCGCATCATCATGCGGGGGCATTACATTAACGTAGCGCACGCCCAGCCGCTCGCACTGCTCGACAAACTCCGGTCTCGCTTCTTGCAGCCGTTCGAGGAGAATGTCGGACCGGCACAGCGGCGTTTCGCCGCCGGATGAGGGGGCGGTCTCGCAGCAAAAAAACAGACGGGACGGAAACAGCGGGGTTTGGGCCATTTCGTGGTGCAGGAAGATTGAGACGTCCGGCGGGGCTTCATTGGCGGTAAAAACCCGGGGGGTCAGGTTGACGCGTACCGCGTTTGACAGCGATTCCTCGTAGGTAAAACTGTCCAGACCGAAGGCGCTGATAACCGCATCAAAATCTTCCGCGCTCCGGACCGCAAACCCACGCAGCAGCACCGCGCCATGGCGCGACGCCTCGGCGATGAGTTTACTGCTTTGGTCCTCAATCCACTGCTGGGTTTGCTCCAAAGACACGGTTCCGTGGGACGGCTGGTAAGCAACGGGAAACAGGCCATCGTGATTCTGCTGGCCGGCAATGTGGATCCGCTCAGCAATCATGTCGTGACTCATCAGGGTGTTCCTCAGTCGTAGATGGCGTGAAAGCGGCCAAAAGCAGCCTGGCAAAAGTCCGCCGGATCGTTGAATCGGCGATTGGCGTTTAAGCCGGAGATCGCCTCCATTTCTGCATCACTGAGTTCAAAGTCGAACAGGGCGATGTTCTCTTTGAGTCTTTCCGGGCGAGTTGTCTTCGGGATGATGGCGGTGCCACGCTGAACCCCCCAGCGAAGCACCACCTGGGCAGGGGTGCGGTTGACCCGCCGGGCAGCTTCCACCACGGGGTCTGCCGTTAGCACCGTATCGTCTGGCGTGGCCATATCGAGGGAGACATACGACAGGGCGCCAAGCGGCGAAAAGGCCGTAACAGATATCCCGTAGCTTTCCGCGGTTGCCAGCAGATTTGGCTGGGTCAGGAACGGGTGCGACTCCACCTGCAGGTTGGCTGGCTTAATGTCAGCATAGGCCATCAGATCGTGAAGCAGCCCGGTGTTGTAGTTGCAGACGCCGATGGCGCGAACCAGACCGGCTTCTATCAGCGATTCCATCCCCTGCCAGGTTTCCTGGAGCGGCACCGCGTCCAGCGCCATCGAGTCATGGCCCGGCTGCAGCCATTCCGGCGGATAGCGTTCCTCGAATGGCACAAAGGGCATGGAGATAGGAAAATGGATGAGATAAAGATCCAGGTAATCCAGCCTAAGGTCATTCAGCGACCGCTCGCAGGCCAGCCGTACATGCTCTTTCCGGTGGTAGGTGTTCCACAGTTTTGAGGTGACCCACAGATCGTCACGGGAAACCGCGCCGGAACCGATCGCGGCCTCAAGGCCCTGGCCGGTCTCCTCTTCGTTGCCGTAGTCGGCTGCGCTGTCGATGTGGCGGTAGCCCAGCTCCAGGGCCTGGCGCACGGCGCCTGCAGCCTCTGAACGCTCAATTTTCCAGGTGCCCAGGCCCACGCTCGGCATGGCCAGATCACCCACGCTGATAGTCTTCATTTCGCTCATCCTTCAGGGCGTTAGCAGGTGGCTAAGTTGATGCGATTGGATCAGTTCCTCGACCTGCACCGGGCTGCCGCTATCAACTGACGCCTGCGCCGCGGCCGCAACGACCACCGACCAGAGCCCCTGCAGGGGAGTGGCTGCCGCGGAAGGCTTGCCGTCGAGTTGATCGGCAAGCGCGACGTGCTCAAAAAAAGTGCCGCCATGATGGCCGCTGGTTTCAACGAGGTCGGTGTAGCTCAAATCAATGGTCCTGGACGGGCCGTGTTCACCCAGCTCGATAGCCACGCAGGCTTCGGATTTGTCGCTGCGCTGAAAGTCAAAAGATTCGCTGGCGACGAGCCGCCCGTAGGATCCGCATAGCGTCAGGTCTTCGTAAAATTTGGGTGCCGACATGCTGAGAGAAAACGTTGCGTGCACGCCGTTTTCATATTCGATGATGGCACTGGTGAGGTCGTCGATATCAGAACCCTCTCCACCATATTCAAAGTCTTTGTAGTTGGTTGCCTGGCGGCCGACCGCATAAACCCGCTCGGGTCTCGATCCGGCAAAGAGGTTGATCAGATCGAAGTAGTGGCAGCATTTTTCGATAAGGGTTCCGCCGCTGTAGCGAGCGAATTTGTTCCACTGGCCAACCTTGTCCAGAAAGGGAGGGCGGTATTCGCGCATGGCCACGCTATTGAGCGGGCCAAGCACCTGGCGTTCCAGCGCCTCATGGCGAGCCTCAAGATAGGGCGCCTTAAATCGGTACTGCAGACCGACCTGTATGAAGGATGGGTGCTGCTGAGCCAGCGTGGCGATGGTACCCGCGTCTTCAAGCGTAGTGGCCATGGGCTTTTCAAGAAACAGGGCCTTGCCGCTGGCTGCCGCCACCCGGAGCACGTCGATATGCGTGTGGTTTGGCGTACAGATAAAGAGGACATCAACGTCGTCATCGTTGCAGGCGGCCTCCAGATTTGCATAGCGGATCAGCTCGTCGTCGCTGTATTGCCGGTACTCCTCGCAAGCGACGTCCATGCTCTGCGAGCTGTCGTCGTAGATGCCATGAATCCGGATTCGCCCAACCAGGGCAGCGACCCGCATGTGCTCCATGCCAATGGTGCCGGTACCGATGATCGCGCCGCGGTGCTTTGGCGCGGCCTGACGGTAAAGGTAGTGATCTTCGCCGGTGATGTGGCGCTGCCCACCCGCGCTTTCGAAGAACCGCAGCCGGGGTTTGTAGTGCTTGCTCATGGCGCAATATTCCTCAGGCTTCCCAGGGAAGCCTGGCTCCATGGTACTCGGCGACCGGTCACAATACAAACGTTTGCACACTGTCCGAGTTTATTTGCGTTAGAATGAAAAAACCCAATGTGATCAGTGCTCTGCATGAGCAGCTTTGTTAGAAAACGAGTCACGATTAAAGACATCGCGCAGGCTGCAGATGTTGCGCCGTCAACGGTTACTCGGGCGCTGCAGGGGAGCGTGCGAGTGCGTCCGGCTACGCGCGAACGCATCGGCGCCATCGCCCAGGAACTGGGGTATGTCCCCAACCGGGCGGCGCGGACGCTGGTCAAGCGAAGCAGCGGTCTGATCGGCTTGGTAATCCCCGACATGACCAACCCATTTTTTGCTGCGCTGGCGCGGGGTATCGAGACGGAAGCGGCCAAACACGACATGCGTATTGTGATCAACGACACGCTGGCTCAGGAATCTGCTGAGCGCGCCGCGGTGCGCCTGTTTCTGGAACTGGATGTTGATGGTTTGCTGGTCCCCATGGCCCGCTGTCCTCAAGATTACTACGACAAGCTCGCTTCCCCCGTGCCGATTGTGCATGTGAATCGGCCGGATGCCCGGTATCACGTGAGCTGCGACCGGGTCGGCGGCAGCCTCGATATCATGCGCCACCTGATCGAACTCGGCCATCGGCAGATTGGATTCGTTCGCGGACCCACGCCGCCGCCAGGTCGAGAGCCCAAGATGCAGGCCTATCGTCAGGTATTGATGGAAAACGGGCTGGACTATAATCCTGACCTGATTTTCGCGTTTGATGGCACCATCAAGAGCGCTGATCGCATCGCCGACCGACTGGTTCACCTGTCTCCCATGCCTTCCGCGGTGTTCGCCTGGAACGACATCAGCGCCATCGCGCTGATTCACGCGTTGCACACGCGAGGGCTCAGCGTTCCGAAAGATCTGTCGATCGCCGGTCACGATGATATTGAGCTTTCCAGGCTCGTAAATCCGGCTCTGACGACAGTGGCCTGGCCGATGTATGAGCTTGGCCAGCACGCCGTTCGCAGTCTGCTGCGGGTCACTCAGGGTCTTGAACCACAACAGCCGGATCTTCCCAAGCCGAAGCTGGTTGTGCGTGCTTCAACGGGCAGCCCGAAGGCTGCCCGTTAGGTCCTTAACCTTAGAAGTTGGTTCGCAGGTTGATGCCGAAGTAGCGCTCGGCGTCTCGGGGGATCTGGTAGCGGAATCCATCTCCGGAGAAAGTGGTGGTGTAACTTTCGTCCGTCAGGTTTCGGCCGATCAGCGTCACGCTGAATCGATCGTCGTCGCTGTGATATCCAAAGCTGCCGTTAAGAATGCTGTAGTCCGGCAGGAGAAACGGATTTTCCGCCGTTTGGCCGATGTTTCCCGACAGCTTCTCGTCGGTGTAGATGTAGGTGGCGTTCAATTGCAGCCGCCCGCCGGTGCTCAAGGGGAATTCCCACTGACTGCCGATGGATGCCTTCACGTCGGGCGCGAAAGGCAATGGTGCGCCGGTCGTCGACTCCGCGTCGGAGACGGCGAAACCACCGGTTAGCGTAATGTTATCTGTGGGCTGGATCAGGAAATCGAGCTCGATGCCGCTCGTCTCGACGTCGCCACCATTGGTGAACCCGGTAATGGTCGTGCCGTC
This sequence comes from Pseudomonadota bacterium, assembly GCA_039195135.1. Lineage (GTDB taxonomy): Bacteria > Pseudomonadota > Gammaproteobacteria > Xanthomonadales > SZUA-38 > JANQOZ01. The sequence continues at coordinate 52,237 of JBCCVP010000017.1, forward strand.
CGAATCGTCAAAATCGTTGGCCTGGAAATTCTCGATCTCCGTATCGTAGACAGCCAGGTTGATGAGACCCCAGTCAGCGGAGTACTTCAATCCAAGTTCAATCGCCTCAGACTGTTCGGCGTTAATCGGGTTTAAGTCGTTGACGCTCATGTTGTAGAACACGTTGAACGCCGGACCTTTGTAGCCGGTGCTGTAGGTTACATAGGCCATGGCCGAATCGCTGAAGTCCCACTGCAGGCCGATGCGGCCGGACAGGTCGTTGTCGTCGGTAGAGCCGGAGAAGTCAGTGTTCTCCGTTCGCGGGCGCACGCCGACGCCACGCCGACCAAACTCGTCGTTGCTGATGCGGTTGTGGCTAAAGCTCACATCATCTCGGGTGTAGCGAAGGCCGAACAGGGCGCGGAGCGTGTCGTTAATGTCGTAGGTGCCATCGGCGTAGATGGCAAAGTTGTCAAACTCTGTATCCATGAATCCGGTGGCCGATACGATGTCGTTCGCGTTACACGTGATGTCGTTCGCCGCGATGAAAGCGGCCACATCATCTTCTGAGTTCGGCAGGCCCAGCGTATTGGCCAGGTGATCGGAAATGGCGGCATTGAGCTGGCCGTTGTTGTTCTGGCAGCTTGCTTCCCGGGTGAAACTCCGCTCGGAGTCGATGTTCCAGTAGAACAGACCCACCTGGTACTGGAGCGGGCCGTCCGCGGTCGAGGTTAGACGCAGCTCCTGTGAGAACTGACGCCATTCCTGGGGGCCCACATCGTGCAGCTGGAACGGTACCCCAAACACCGGCTCGTTGCTGTCGCCGGCGATTGACGTGAAATCACCTTCGCGAAATTCTGTGTTGTCCCAGTTGCGAACCGCGGTAATCGAGGTGAGGGCGAAATTGCTCAGATCGTGATCGATCTGCACCGACATGGCGGTGGTGGAGTCCAGCGTCCGGGTTTCGAAATCGTGGTCTACCAGCCGTTGATCCAGGTCCAGGCCGGTACCGTTTGGCGCTGCCTCGGAGGCCGGATTTCGGCCGCTGGGTCGTGCTTCAAGATCAGCGCAGCAATTGTTGTCGGCGTCGTAGTCTTCAAAGATAAACAGCACGTTGGTGTTATCGGAGACGTCGTAGTCCAGCATGGCGCGGGCGCCCTGCTTGTCGTAGCCGTTTACCGTTTGGTTGTTAAAGACGTTGCGGATGTAGCCGTCGAAATCGCTGTTCAGCAACGTAAGGCTGCCGCGGAGATTGTCCGTGAGCGGGCCGGAAACGCGGGCGCGGAACTGCGATTCGTTGTCTTGGAAAAAACTGGCGCTGATGTATCCCTCAAGCTCGTCGGTGGGGCGGCGAGTGGTGATGTTCACCACGCCCGCCGATGCGTTTTTGCCAAACAGCGTTCCCTGGGGGCCGCGCAAGACCTCGATTCGCTCAAGGTCGTAAAGGTCGCCAAACGCCTGGCCGGAACGCCCCAGCACTACGTTATCGACAACGGTCGAAACGCTGGGCTCGGCGCCGATGCTGAACGAGACGGTACCGATGCCGCGCACGGTCAGAGCGCTGTTGCGCGTGGTATTGCCGGTACGGAAATTTACCGACGGCACCAGGGCCTGCAAATCTTCCAGATTATTGGCGAAGGCACTCTCGATGACCTCCTCGCCCAAAACGGACACGGCGACAGGAACGTCAGACAGGCTCTGCTCCCGTTTCTGTGCTGTAACAATGACTTCTTCTAAAGCCTGGCCAGACGCTGGGGCAATCAAACTCAACTGAAGTGCCGCAGCGGTGGTCAGCGCTGATACCAGTCTCCAAGAAAGTCGCATGGTGTCCTCCTCACATTTGCCAAGCCGTCTTTCTACTCCTTGCCACGGACAAATGCAAACGTTTGTATTCTTGGTCATTTTTTCCGCAAATCAGAGACTTTTGCGTCAAACAGATTGGCGGCGAGCCGAAAACGCCCAGAACAAGACGTTAAATGCTGCCAATGCGCCGCAAATCGCCCAAAACGTTCCGCCGATGCCGTCAACCAGTCCCACGGGTGAAAAAAGCAGGTAAAGGAACACCACCATGGAAAACAGCGACACCGCGGCCGGTATGGCAAAGCGCCAGGGTGTCATGTCCACCAGACTACGCGCGCTGTAGTGCCAGGCGTCGGCGGCCGGCCGGAGCCGGCCGGCCAGGAGCATGATGGCCACTTCGATGACAAACAGCACCGCGTACAGGTGCAGAAAGTGGATTGTCACGATGTCATCGAAAACAAATTTAGCCAGACCGTAGGCCACCACGTGGAAGACGATCACGATCTTGGCGGCAAATGCTGGTACCCGACGGGTAAACAGGCCGACGATGACGATGACGACCACCGGGATATTGTAGAAGCCGGTGAAGATACGAATGATCTGCCATAAGCCTTCCGGCGCGTACTGCAGCAGCGGCGCCACCAGAAAAGAAAACAGCGCGATGACGACGCTGGCCTTTTTGGCCACCCGAACCATGTCGGCGTCGCTGAGGGATTTTTTCTGCATTGGCGCGTAAACGTCGAGACAGAAGAGGGTGGCGGCGCTGTTCAGAAGCGAATTGAACGAGCTGAAAACCGCGCCCAGCAGAACCGCCAGAAAAAATCCTGACATGGCGACGGGCAGCACATCCCGAATCAGCCGGGGATAGGCCAGATCAATACTCGCCAGTTCCGGCCCGTAGAGATGAAACGCGATAACGCCGGGAATCATCATCATGAACGGAACCAGGATTTTGAAAAACCCGGACAGCAGTACGCCCTTTTGTCCCTCCGCCAGGTTCTTGGCTCCCAGCGTTCGCTGAATGACATATTGGTTGGTGCACCAATAAAACAGATTGGCAAACACCATGCCGGTAAACAGGGTGGCGAACGGGGTAGGGTCCTCGGGCCCCCCAATGGCGTTGAGTTTCTCAGTATTTGTGGTGGTGATCACCTGTAGCCCGTCCCGGATGCTGCCATCGCCGAGCGCCGCCAGCCCCAGCAAGGGTACGAGGATGCCGATGACCAGAAGCCCAAGGCCGTTCAACGTGTCAGAGACGGCCACCGCCTTGAGTCCCCCAAAGATGGCGTAAACCGCGCCCACGCAGCCGATGACCACAATGGTCAGCACCAATGCTCTGCTGTAAGTCATGTCCAGCAAAGTCGGCACGTCAAACAGCTGCAGCACGGCGATGGAGCCCGAATACAGCACCGAAGGTATGGTCACCAACCCATAGCCGACCATAAACAGCACCACCGACATTCGGCGCACATCATCATCGAACCGGTTCTTGAGAAACTCCGGCAGCGTGGTGAACGCGCCGGCGAGGTAGCGGGGAAGAAAAATCAGCGCCATGCAGATGGTGGCAAACGCCGCCGTCACCTCCCAGGCCATGCTGCTCATGTTGTAGCCGTACGCTGAACCGTTTAGGCCGATCAGCTGCTCGGCGGAGAGATTGGTAAGCAGCATGGAGCCGGCAATGAACACGCCGGTCAGGCCCCGGCCGGCGAGAAAGTACCCGTCTTTGGTGTCCACCTCGCCGCGGGTTTTCAGGTACGAGACCCAGGCGACAAGAGCCATGAAGAACGCGCAGCTGCCGACGGTTAGCCAGAGATTGCTTTCGGTCATGTTCTACCCCGGTTGCTCCAAGCGGCGTGACGCTACTTGATTTTTGACGCCGACGGAAGCGGCACAGCTTGCTTATTTTCGGGAAGATACACGAGAAACCGAGCCGCCAGGGACCATTGACGATTCGTTCCTGGGTGGGGCCGGGTTCTTATCTAAATCATTGATAAATATGCGAAATGGTGCCGGCTGAGGGATTCGAACCCCCGACCTACTGATTACAAATCAGTTGCTCTACCAACTGAGCTAAGCCGGCATAGGAAGGGCAACGAGTTTACGCCTTTCCCGTCATTGATTGAACCGAATCACGTGATCAGATCAGGATCGGCAGGAAATGCGCGCTGGATGGTTGCGTTCCAGGAAGCTCTTTGATTCGTGACCTCGATATACTTTTGGTGTATCCCGCAATAGACCTCGTCGGAGATACACAAAAAGTCTGACATGGTTGATTTTCTCAAAGACACAGTCGCCAGCGCCGCCACCGGGGAAACGTCAGTGTGAGCCGAGATAGGTTTCATGTTTTCCAGAAAACTCTGGTGGCAGCATTAATGCTGCCGCTTCTTGCCTGGTCGCAAGACTTTGAGCCACATACCGGGCTCTGGTGGGTGCCCGATGAACCTGGCAGCGGAGTTTCAATCGAGTTTCAAGACGACATCACTGGCAATACAACCGCGTTTCTGGCGGCTTATTCCTTTGACGAAGCCGGAAACCCAGTTTGGTATGTGGGCAACACTGTCTATTCGGAACGACGGCTTGTCGTAGAGCTTGCGACTGCGCAAGACGGGTCTTGCTTGGACGTTTGCACGCCTAACACTCCCGTCGTCGAACCTGCAGATCGTACGATTACCATCGAGTTCTTTTCTTCTCACGCTGCCGAAATGAGGTTTGGCGACAGTGAAAAAAAACAACTTCGCGCTTTCTACTTCGCTGCCCCTCTCGCTACGGCGGGCCTGAATGATTCTTTCGGAAGTATCCCCGTTCCCGACA
>JBCCVP010000018.1:0-56478 GCA_039195135.1 Pseudomonadota bacterium
GCCCGCGATCCGCTGAAATCTCTTAAGCCTGCTATTCGCCCGTGCCGCCGCGGCTGGGATGAGGTAGGGTGTCGTGCACCTCCCCATTCAATTCTTCGGTGACATGTCCCAGGGCCCAGCGGAAGCAGGGGCGGTCCACGTGGTAGGGCACCAGGCGGCCATGACGCAGCAGTTCCGGGTGGTCGAGCAGCGAGTCGGTAAAGGGAATAAATCGATTCATGCCAATCTCCTTTTGAGCTGATCTCCAGCCTGCGCCAGCACCCTGGCAATGCGGTCCCGGACAGATGGCAATTTGCTGGCGATTCGAATCCTAGGGAGCAGCGGTGTCCTCGGGCTCGAGCTCAATAAAAAACGGCAGAGTCAGGCGGGCGTCGGCGGGGCTGGAGCCGAAATACACGCAGGACTTGTGCCACGCCTGTGAATCAAACAGCAGCACCCGGTTGAAACGGTTGGCAACGCGATCGGTTTCGGCAAAGCCCGACTCCGGACTGCCATTGTAAAACGCGGTCCCGCTGTTGCCCGGCGGATTGGGGGTCAGGTAGATCAGGCCCGCGATGTCAAAACGCTGGTCGTCCCGATGAATCCAGCTGTCGCCGTCTGCCGCGCGGGTCAGCTGAAAGCTGCTGTTGGCCTTCCAGCGGCTGGGGGGCAGGCGCAGAATGTTGGCCAGCAGGTGGTTGATCACCCCTGCCTCAAACGCGCTGTTGAGCGATCCCAGGGCGGCGGACCGAAGCCCGGGCCAGGTCTCCCGGGCGCCGTAGCGGGCATTGTGGGCCTTCACGTCCAGCAGCTCCTGAGCCAGGGCAAACTGGCGAATCTGGTCCGGGTCGTCGAAAAAACCATCCTTGATGACGGTCGGGTAGGGGCGCATTTTGTCGCTCATCAGGAGCGAGTGTTTCAGTCCGCCGAAGCGACGGCAAGTTCTGTTAATCTTCGCAACCTACTTTCCGCGCCGGCCGGCCGTTTTCCGCCGGCCGGCGACGGTACTTGAGGAGACCAGACATGCAAGCCAGTAAGGACCTGTTCGCAGCAGCCTGTGAGCGCATTCCCGGCGGGGTCAACTCGCCGGTGCGGGCGTTTAAGGGGGTTGGCGGAGATCCGATCTTCATTCGCCGCGCTGAGGGCTGCCGGATCTATGACGAAGACGGCAAGGACTATATCGACTACATCGGCTCCTGGGGTCCGATGCTGGCGGGCCACAATCACCCGCAGGTGCGGGAGGCGGTGGTGGCGGCTGCGGCCAACGGACTGAGCTTTGGCGCTCCCACCGCGGCGGAGGTGGTGATGGCGGAAAAGCTCTGTCGCCTGGTGCCCGGGCTGGAGCTGGTGCGGATGGTCAATTCCGGCACCGAGGCCTGCATGAGCGCGCTGCGGCTTGCCCGCGGCGCAACGGGCCGGGACAAGGTGATCAAGTTTGCCGGCTGCTACCACGGCCACGCCGACTCGTTCCTGGTGAAGGCCGGCAGCGGCGCGCTGACCCTCGGCGTGCCCAACTCGCCAGGGGTGCCGAAGCCGCTGGCGGATCTCACGCTCACGCTGGACTACAACAACCTCGAGCAGGTGCGGGAGGTGATGGCGAACGTCGGGTCGGAGGTGGCCTGCATCATGGTCGAGCCGGTGGCCGGCAACATGAACTGCATCCCTCCGCTGCCGGGGTTTCTGGAAGGCCTGCGGGAGGTTTGTGACGAGCACGGCAGCCTGCTGATTTTTGACGAGGTGATGACCGGCTTCCGGGTGGCGGCCGGGGGCTGTCAGGAACGATTTGGCGTCACCGCGGATCTGGCCACGTTCGGCAAGGTCATCGGCGGCGGGATGCCGGTGGGCGCCTTCGGCGGCCGGCGCGAAGTCATGGAACAGGTGGCCCCCACTGGGCCGGTCTACCAGGCGGGGACCCTGTCGGGCAATCCGGTGGCCATGGCGGCCGGCATCGCCAACCTGGACGTGCTCGCCGAGCCGGCCTTCTACGAGCGTCTGGAACAGAAAACGCAAACGCTGATGGATGGTTTGAACGCGGCAGCGCACAATGCCGGCATCCCGTTTCTCACCCAGCACGTTGGCGCGATGTTTGGCCTGTTTTTTACCGATCAGGCCGCGGTGACGACTTTTGCTGACGTTGAACGGTGCGATGGCGACCGTTTCCGGCGCTTTTTTCACCTGATGCTGGACCAGGGTGTTTACCTGGCCCCGTCCGCTTTCGAAGCCGGCTTTCTTTCCCAGGCCCACGACAGCGAGGCCATCAGCAAAACCGTCGAGGCGGCGGCCGCTTCTTTTGCTGCGCTGAAGTCCTGATGTTGCCGGGCCCGCGCGCAGGCTGGGGCAAGCCGTGAGCGGCGCGAAGGACGCCGGGAGGCCGATCCGCTAGTGCCGGAGTGGGCCGCGGCAATCCTGGAGTGGATTCGCGTCAATCCTCATCTGGCGGGAATCACCATCGGCATTGTGGCGTTCCTGGAAGGGCTGGCGGTGGTCGGCATTATTGTGCCGGGCATCGTCATTCTGTTCGGCTTCGGCACGTTGGTGGGGCTGCAGGTGCTCGAGCTCGCCACCGTCTGGGCCTGGTGCAGCGGGGGCGCGATCGCCGGGGACGCGGTCAGCTTCTGGCTGGGCCGCCACTTTAAGGACCGGCTACCGGACATGTGGCCGTTTTCCCGCTACCCCGACCTGCTGAGCAACGGCGAGGCGTTTTTCCGTCGTCATGGCCTGAAGAGCGTCATCATCGGCCGCTTTGTCGGGCCGATCCGGCCAATCATCCCGGTGGTGGCGGGCATGCTCAACATGCCGCTGAAGATCTACATCCCGGCCAATCTCGGCGCCGGCGTGGCCTGGGCGCCGGCCTACCTGCTACCCGGCGTGGTGTTTGGTGCCTCCATCGAGTTGGCCCAGGCGGTTGCCTGGCGCCTCGCGCTGGTGCTGATCGTCATCGCTGCCCTGGTCTGGCTGGTGAGTGTTGTGATGCGTGGTGCCTACCTGCTCCTGGCGCCGCGGGCGGAACGGATGCTCGCGGGGGCTCTCATCTGGGGGCGGAATCACCCGCGGCTGGGGGGGTTGACGGCCAATCTGGTCGATCCCCGGCGCCCGGAGTCGGTGTCGCTGCTCGCCCTGGCGCTGCTGCTGGTGGCGGCGACGGTCACCGGCCTGTGGGCCCTGGTGACGCTGCACCGGGCTAATCCTGAGGTGGACGAGACGGTCAGCGCCGCCATCGGTGCCCTGCGCTCGCCCTGGGCGGACCAGTTCATGGTGCTGCTGAACGGCCTGGGCTCACCGCTGGTGCTGGGGGCGGCTTCGCTGGCGCTGTTTTTCTGGCTGTGCCTGCGGCGGCGCTGGCTGGCCGCGGCCCATCTCGCCGTGGCGGTGGCCTTCGGCGTGCTGCTGGCGTTTGTTACCACGGTTGTCCTGGGCGCGCTGACCGGTTCCGCCGGGCCCGCCGGGTTTCTGTCGGGACAGGTGGTGGTGACCGTTTCGGTGCTGGGTTTCGTGGCGCTGCTGCTGACTCACCAGCTCCCCAATCGCAACCGCTGGTGGCCCTACCTGGCGGCGGCCGTGGTGGTGGGTCTGGTGGGCCTTACGCGCATCTATCTGGGAGCGCTGGATGCCGGAGAGCTGGTGCTGGGGATTTCCGTCGGCCTGGTCTGGGTCACGGCCCTGGGCATTGCCTACCGCCGCCGCCGGCGGCGGCCCTTTTTGCTGTATCCGGCGGCGGCCATTTTCTGGCTGGCCATGGCCGGCGCGCTGCTGGTGGACTATCGACTGCTGGCGGACCGGGTGCTCGACTCGGCCTTTCCGCCGGCGCAACCCACCTCGGTGACGTTGGGTGAGCTCAATCGTTTTGCCGAAGAGGCGGCGGAAGAGGAAGCGGTGTCCTACTACGTGGTCGGCGAAACGCAGCCGTTGCTCGACAGTCTGGCCGGCGACGGCTGGGAAACGCCGGCGGCCGCCGACTGGCGTATGCCGGTGGCCATGCTGCAGCCGGAGCCAAAAGCGGCGACGCTGCCGCTGCTGCCGGCCACCCTTGGCAACTACGAGGCGGCCGCGGAGCGCTCCCGGCTGCTGCCGGACGGTGCTCAGCAGGTGCTGCGCATCTGGCCCACCAATCTGCAGCTGGAGGGAACCAGCGAGCCGGTGTGGGCGGTGCGCTCCGGGCGGTTTGAGCTGGATCGGGTGGCGTTCTTTTTTCACTTCTGGCGCCCGGCCGCGCCGGCGCCGCTGACGGCGGTACCGGACGGCTATCTGCGCCGCGAAAGGGTGCTTCTTGAATCCGACTAGTGGGTGCTGCAGCTAGTCCGACTGGAGCTGGGGAACAATCTCCAGCAGCTTGTCCAGCCGCTGGTTCGGCTCGTTCATCTCCAGCAGGGTCTGGCGCACGGTGCCGTCCAGCGGCAGCAGCTCCGACAGGCGGCAGCCCACCCACTCGGCGCTGTCCAGCTGCTGGGGCTGGGGGTCGTAGTGTTCCCGCACATTGTCGAGCAGCCGCTCCAGCAGCGTGCGGAGCAGCAGGTATTCGGTGGCCAGCGGGTGATCCTCCGGCGCCGGCAGCAGCACCACGTCGGCCGTCAGCAGGCCGTTATCCCGCACCGACGCCCGGGTGATGCGGTAGCGCTGCACCCCCACTGCCGTGATGCCCAGCAGGCCGTCGTCCATGGTGAAAAAGTCGGTGATCCGCGCCGTGGTGCCGGTCACCACCGTCGCCGCCGCTTCCCCCGCTTCCCGGCCGTCGACAATCAGATTGACACCAAACTCGGAGTCGGTGGAGGCGCAGTCCCGGACCATCTCCAGATAACGCGGCTCAAAAATACGCAGGCTTAAGGGGCCGCCGGGAAACAGCACCGTGTTCAGCGGAAAAATAGGAACATGCTGGGTGGGCTCTTCCGTCACCGGGGCTGCTCCAGGAAGTTGCGGGCCGTGCGCTGGGCAATGCCCTCAAAGCCGCCGTTGCTCATAAAAATCAGCCGGTCTCCGGGTTTCAGTTCAGCCATCAGCGTAGCAGGTAATGGGTCCAGATCGTCAACGACCGTAAGGCGGCCCTTCATCGCCGACGTCAGATTCTCGGGCTCCCAGGTCAAGCCCGGCGCACGACGCAGCCATACGTGGTCCGCCGCCGCCAGCGAGGTCGGCAGCTCTTCGCGGTGATGACCCAGGCGCATGGTGTTGCTGCGCGGTTCCAGCACCACGAGCAGGCGCCCCGGCGCAGTGCCGGCGAGGGCGCTTAGCGTTGCGGCGATGGCGGTGGGGTGGTGCGCAAAATCGTCGTAAATGCGAATGTCATCGCGGTGCGCCAGCAGCTCCAGGCGGCGCCGCGGCAGGCGAAAACCGGACAGCGCCGCAACCGCTTGTGCCGGGTCTGCTCCTGCCGCGCAGCAGGCCGCAACCGCCGCCAGCGCGTTGTCGAGGTTATGCTGACCCAGCAGGTTCCAGCTCAGCTCTGCGCTGCCCCCGGGCCAGCAGAATCTTGCCGTTCTGCCGGCTTCGCTGAGCGCTTCGGCGCGCCATTGCTGGCCGGGGCCCAGCAGCACTGTGCGGCTCCAGCAGCCGCGTTCGATCACGGTCCGGATAGCCTCGTCGGCGGTCGGATAAACCACTGTGCCGCCGGCGGGAACAAGCCGCAGCAGATGGTGGAACTGAGTCTGGATGGCGGCTAGGTCCGGGTAGATATCGGCGTGATCGAATTCGAGGTTGTTGAGCACCGCAACGCGCGGCTGGTAGTGAACAAATTTAGCCCGTTTGTCGAAAAACGCGGTGTCGTATTCGTCCGCCTCGATCACAAACGGTGCCCCCGTTCCCAGCTGCGCCGACTGCTCAAAATTACCCGGCACGCCGCCGATCAGATAACCCGGTGCAAAGCCGGTTTCGGTCAGGATGTGGGCAGCCATGGACGAGGTGCTGGTTTTGCCGTGCGTGCCGCTCACGGCGATTACCTGGCGGCCCGTCAGCACCTGCTGGCTTAGCCACTGGGGACCGGAAGCGTAGGGCAAGCCCCGTTCCAGCACGTGTTCCACCGCCGGATTGCCCCGGGAAAGGGCGTTGCCGATGATGATGCAGTCGGCCTTAGCGGGAATAAGCCCGGGGTCCCAGCCTTCCTCAAGGTCGATGCCGGCAGCCGCCAGCTGGTCGCTCATCGGCGGGTAGACATTGAGGTCGGTGCCGGTAACGCGATAGCCCAGCTCCCGGGCAAGCTGCGCCAGGGAGCCCATGAAGGTGCCGCAGATGCCGAGAAAATGTAGGTGGCGGCTCATGGAAACAGGATCGAACGGCCCAGGTACAGCACCATGAACGACAGCAACGCCCAGGCCAGCCCTAAGCTGAAGCGCGTTGACAGGGCACTGCGAAAGATATGCGCGTCGATCACGATGCTCCAGAAAATCAGCACAAACAGCAGCAGCACCCCCAGGGGTTCTGCTTCGCGCTGGTGTTCCCGGGCGTAGGCAAAGGAATACAGCATCGGCGCCGCTGCCAGGGTAACCAGGGAGCCGCAGCCGGCAAACGCGGTCCAGGTCTGCAGCAGGCGCTCCGATTTCTGATGGATGCTCAGCAGCCCGGCCACCACCACGAAGGAGGCCACCAGGGAAAACAGCGGCCGCCACGGTAGGTAGACCGGCGGCGGCTGCGTGGGTTCAAGCGCCATCCCCAGCGCCACGTATACAATGGAGACGAGCAGGGCAGCCAGCGGGACCGCCGGCAGCGCATCGGGCCCGCGCCGCAGTAAACAGATATCCAGCAGAACGTTGAGAAAAGCGAGCACGTGAGCAGCTCAGACCCGCAATTTGAGGTTCTTCAGACGGTGGATGCCAGCGGCCTGATGTGCCCCCAGCCGGTGCTGCTGACGCGGGCAGCGCTGGAGGCGCTCAATCCTGGCGAGCACCTGGAGCTTAGGGCCACCGATCCCCACACATCGCTGGACATCGAGGTGTTCTGCGCGACCACGGGGCACCACCTGGTGGAAACCCGCAGCGCGGAGGGCATATGGCGATTCTGGATTCAGAAGCGGGCGGCGTCTCAGTGATCCGGCAGAACCCCCAGGATCCGCTGGCTCACCTCTTCCACGGTGCCCACGCCGTAAACCTGGGATAACTTTTCCTGATCCTGATAATAGCCGACGACCGGCGCCGTTTGCTCTTCGTAAACGTTGATTCGGTGTCGCACGGTTTCTTCCGTGTCGTCAGCTCGGCCCTCTTCTTCGGCCCGCCGCGCCAGCCGCTCAACGATCAGCTCGGGATCCACCTCGATCTGCACCGCTTCCTCCACCGGCTGGCCGATCTCGGCCAGCAGCGTGTCGAGCGCTTCCGCCTGCACAAGATTGCGCGGAAAGCCGTCCAGGATAAATCCGTTCTTAACGTCCGGCTGCGCCAGCCGTTCCCGGAGCATACCCAGTACCAGTTCGTCCGAGACGAGCTCCCCCGCGGCCATCACCGCCTTCGCCTTGAGGCCCAGCTCGGTTTCGGCTTTCACCGCGGCCCGAAGCAGGTCTCCGGTGGAGATATGCGGGATCTCAAAATGGTCCCGCAAGATGGCGGCCTGGGTCCCTTTGCCGGAGCCTGGAGCCCCCAGCAGCACGATCCGCATGGTTACCTTCCTTGAGGTAGAAAAGGCCGGTAAGCTACCAGCCTTCTCCCTCCGCCGCAACGAAGGACCAACGCCTTACTATGTCTCAAGCCAACGCCCTTTACTCTCAGTCCGGCGGCGTTACGGCCGTAATCAACGCCACCGCCAGCGGGGTGATCAGCGCCTGCCGGCAGCAGGCGGACAAAGTCGGCACCGTGTTCGCGGCCCGCAACGGCATCCTGGGTGCGCTGCGGGAGGAACTGGTCGACACCGCTGCCTACAGCGACGAGCAGATCGCGGCGCTAAGACATACCCCCGGCGGCGCCTTCGGATCCTGTCGTTACAAGCTGAAAAGCCTCGAGGCAAACGAAGCGGAGTACCGGCGCCTGATCGAGGTGCTGGCGGCGCACGACATCCGCTATTTTTTCTACAACGGCGGCGGCGACTCAGCCGACACGGCGTTTAAGGTGTCGCAGATCGGCGATCAGCTTGGCTACCCCGTCACCTGCGTCGGCGTGCCGAAAACCATCGACAATGACCTGCCGGTGACCGACTGCTGCCCAGGGTTTGGTTCCGTGGCCAAATACGTCGCCGTGTCCCTGATGGAAGCGAGCCTGGACGTGGAGTCCATGGCCGAAACCTCCACCAAAGTATTTGTGATGGAAGTGATGGGCCGCCACGCCGGCTGGATCGCCGCGGCCGGTGGGCTCGCGGGTTCGGGCGACGGCGAACCGCCCCACGTCATTCTCTTTCCCGAGCGGGCGTTTGATCAGGCCGCTTTCCTTCAGCGGGTCCGCTACGCCGTGGAAAACTACGGCTATTGCTCCATCGTGGTGTCGGAAGGCGTGCGCTGGCCGGACGGCCGGTTCCTGGCCGATTCCGGTCACCGGGATGCCTTTGGCCATGCTCAGCTCGGGGGCTGCGCGCCGGTGTTGGCGGGGCTGGTGAAAGCCGAGCTTGGCTACAAGTATCACTGGGCGGTGCTCGACTATCTGCAGCGGTCCGCGCGCCATCTCGCCTCGCAGACCGATCTGGATCAGGCGGTCGCGGTGGGCGAGGCGGCGGTGGGTTATGCCCTGGCCGGCAAAAATTCGGTGATTCCCGTTATCGAACGACTGGCGGACGATCCGTATCGCTGGCAGGTGAGCGAGGCCCAGCTGGGCGACCTGGCCAACGTGGAAAAGATGATGCCCGACTCGTTCATCACCGAAGACGGGTTTGGCATCACCGAAGAATGCCGGCGTTATCTGGCGCCGCTGATCGAGGGGGAGGCCTATCCGCCCTATGATCGCGGGCTGCCGCAATATCAGCGTCTCGAGCTGAACCTGGTGGACAGGAAGCTGCCCGCCTTCAGCCCGTGACCGTTTCCAGGCCCTGAGGCAATGCGGCGCCTGCTGTCTCTGGTCTGGCGGCTGGGGTGGCGGCTTGGCGTGCTGGCCATTGCGCTGGTCGCCGCGGGGAGCATCACCTGGCGCTACTGGCCCTCCGATCCGTCCGGGTTTCGCCGCGGCGGCGGGTTTGTTGACCTGCATGTCCACGTGGCTGGGCTGGGGGTTGGCTGCGACGGCTGCTACGTCAACCCCACGCTCGAGCGCAACGTGCGCTTTCCTTTTTTTCTCAAGGCCATGAACGTGACGCAGGACGAGCTCACGGCCACCGGTGACACGCTGGTGGTGGAGCGGCTGGCGGCGGCACTGGCCGAATCCAGCCGCGTCTCCTCCGCGGTCATTCTGGCCATGGATGGGGCTGTCGATGCGGCCGGGGAGCTGGATCTGGCAGCCACCCAGCTTTACGTCCCGAACGCCTACGTTGCGGCCCAGGCCCGGGCCCACCCGGAGCTGCACTTTGGTGCCAGCGTAAACCCGCTGCGGCCGGACGCGCTTGCGCGGCTGGAGCAGGTGGTTGCGGACGGGGCGGTGCTGATCAAATGGATTCCGGCAATCCAGCATTTTGCGCCGGACGATCCGGTCATTGTGCCTTTCTACGAGCGGATGGTGGGGCTCAACCTGCCGCTGCTGACCCACGCCGGCCAAGAGCGGTCTTTTGCCCACGCGGAGGATGAGTACAGCGACCCGCAGCGGCTGCGTCTGCCGCTGTCGCTTGGTGTGACAGTGATCGCGGCCCACATCGGCACCACCGGCATCTACGAGGGCCAGCCCAGCTATGACCGGCTGCTGCCGCTGTTCGACGAATTTCCCAACCTCTACGCGGACGTGTCTTCCCTCACGCAGATCAACAAGCGCGGGTATCTGCGCCATGCGCTGACTGTGCCGGGGCTGCCGGAACGACTGCTATACGGCAGCGATTGGCCGCTGCAGATGTTCCCCCTGGTCCATCCCACCTACCAGTGGCCACACCTCAAGCTGACCCGCGCCCGGGCCATTGCTGACCTGCCCAATACCTGGGACCGGGACGTGGCGCTTAAGGAGGCCCTCGGTGTGCCCCCGGGGGTGTTTGCCCGCACGGCGCAAGTGCTCCGGCTCAGCCCTGCTCGAGAAGATTCCGCAGGTCAATGATGGCCGCGTTGGCCTGGGAGATGTAGGACGCCATCACCAGCGAGTGGTTGGCGGTAAACGCAAAGCCGGTGCCGTTGAGCACCATGGGGCTCCACATGGTGGCCTGGGTGGCTTCCAGGTCGCGGATGATCTGGCGTAGGCTGGCCGTTGCATTCTTTTTGTCCAGCACCTGGGCAAAGTCAATTTCCACCGCGCGCATGAGATGAATCAGCGCCCAGCAGGTGCCCCGGGCCTCGTAGAACACGTCGTCAATCTGCAGCCAGGGCGTTTTCACCCGGATTTCGCCCGGTGAGACGGTGGCCTGCTGGGCCGCCGGGTCGCCGCTCAGGTCGGTGTTGATGCGGTTGGCGCCGACGCTGGCGTTAAGCCGCGAGGCCAGTGAGCCGAGCTGCTTTTCCACCACGGCGAGCCATTCCCGCAGATTATCGGCGCGGGCAAAGAACTGGGCGCCGGTCTGATTCTCATCGGTCAGATCCGTCAGGTAGCGCCCCAGGGCCGCTACCGCGTCCTGATATTCGGCCTCGGCGCGAGGCAGCAGCCACTTTTCCGAATCGATATTCAGCTTGTTCTGCGCAATCTGCAGATTTTCGTCCTCCGTCGACTGGCTTTGCGAGCGGCTCATGTCGTAGCGCAGGATCAGCGCCAGGTCCCGGGCCTGGCGCAGCACGCCGTACTCCCAGTTCGGTACGTTGTCCATGATCACGCTGGGGGGCGTGACGTCGTTGGAAAGGTAGCCCCCGCGCTTTTCCCACAGCCCGCGGATGACCCGCTGCAGCGTTGCCACCGTGGTATAGCCGGTGACGACACTGTGTCCGAGTCCGGCGGCCTGGCTCGAGGCGTTGCGCTGTACGTCGAAATGATTGGTGTAGGTGTCGTAGTAAAACATCAGCACCACCATGGCCAGCACAAGTAGGCAGGGGATGATGACGAGCACCGTTCGTTTGAAATCCGCCAGCAGGAAAAACTCGCGGACGCGTTTACCAAAGCTCATGAGGTTGTGTCTTCCGGTTCGGCGCTCAGCACACCTTTGAGTTTCTCCCGGGCCCGGAACAGCTGGGTCATGACAGCAGAGCGGGTCAGGCCAAGCTCGGTGGCAATTTCTTCGCAGCTGTAGCCCGCCACCACCTGCAGCACCAGCGGTTCGCGGTATTTGCTGTCGAGCTGCGCCATGGCCGTGCGCAGGAGGCGGACCTCGGAGTTGCCGTCCGGTTCCTGCATGCCGACGTCTGCGATCTCCATGCCGTCAATATCGGTCAGATCGGGCACCTTGCGCTCAAAGGTGCGGGCAAACTCCCGGCGCAGAATCGTAATCAGCCAGCTTTTTGCGGCTTTCTGATCCCTGAGTTTTGAAAAGGAGCGCCAGGCGCGAAGGTAGGTTTCCTGCACGAGGTCGGACGCCAGCGCCGGGTCTTTGCAGAGCCAGAGCGAGTATCGTTTCAGGTCGTCGGCATACTGCCGGACCAGCGCTTCAAATTTTTGCGTGTTGGACGGCATGAGGGGAGCAGGTCAGACCCGGTGGATTTAAGTCCAGCAGGCGGGGCGCCGTCAAGTCATTAATATGACTGTCTTTCCTCAGTGACCTCTGGCACTCGCCGTTTTCCGCCGCCTGAGCGAACCTTTCGGTGCCTTGTCACGCCTGACTATTGTGCTTACCCTTTGGCTCCTTTTTGCTCACACGTGAGTCGATTCTGATGGGTATCAACTTCGCGGTAGGCCGGCGCAACATGGTGAAACGACGGGTTCTCCGATGGGTATGAACTTTGAGCTGGCCCGGCACAACATGGTGGAACAGCAGGTTCGCACCTGGGAAGTGCTGGAGCCGCGAGTTCTTGACGTACTGAAGACAGTGCCTCGGGAAGACTTCGTCAGCCCGCGCTATCGGAAGCTGGCCTACGCCGACACGGCACTGCCGCTGGATGACGCGGAGCACATGATGAAGCCGGTCGTGGAAGGTCGCCTGCTGCAGGCGCTGAACCCGCAGCCGGGAGACCGGGTGCTGGAAATCGGCACCGGCAGCGGCTATCTCACGGCCTGCCTGGCCGCGCTGGCAGGGCAGGTGGATTCGGTGGAGCGGCAGGCGCCCCTGGTAGAGAGCGCCCGGCGCAAGCTGGATGGCTACGGCGTTGAAAATGTAACACTCGCCCACGCGGATGCGTTGGATGGCTACGAGCCCGGGCAATCGTATGACGCGATTGCGGTTACCGGATCCATGGCCGATGTGCCGGAGCTGTTTGTCAGCTGGCTGGCCTCCGGCGGCCGCATGTTTGTCGTGACGGGCGCCGAGCCGGTCATGGAAGCACAGCTGGTGCGCCTGCTGGAGAGCGGCACCCGCACCAGCGAGAGCCTGTTTGAAACGCGTCTCAAACGACTGGTTGGCGCTGAGGACAAGGCGAAGTTTGAGTTTTAGCCCCGGCCTAAGAGCCGCAAAAGGGGCAAAGAAAAAGGACAGACGGGAATGAAGAGGTTAGGTTTCTGCATCGCTATGTCGCTGGTCGGCGTGGCCCAGGTTCAGGCTGAGGACCTGATGGACGTCTACCGGCTGGCGCTGGAAAGCGATCCTCAGCTGAGTGCCGCAGCGGCCCAGCAGCGAAGCACGGACGAGGTCAAGCGTCAGGCGTTTGCCAGTTTTCTGCCCAATCTGAACGGGACCGTGAGCTACTCGGACACGTCTGGTGGGTTTGTGCTGGTCAACGGCCAGGTGGGTGACATTGAGTCCGAGCGGGAAAACCTGCAGGTGACACTCAGTCAGCCGGTCTACCGGCAGGCCAACTTTACACGCCTCAATGCGTCCAAAGCGCAGGTGCTGCAGGCCGAGGCGGACTACAACGTGGCGCTGAACAACCTGATGGTGCGTGTTTCCGAGGCGTACTTCGGTGTACTGACAGCGGAAGATGCGCTGAAGTTTGCCACCGCCGAAGAAACCGCCAACGCGCGGCAGCTCGAACAGGCGGAGCAGCGCTACGAAGTGGGCCTGACCGCGATTACCGACGTGCATGAGGCCCGCGCCTCCTACGACCGGGCCCGGGCTAACGTGATCGTGGCACAAAACACGCTGGATGATTCCCGCGAGGCGCTGGCGGAGATTACCGGCGAGGACATTCAAACGCTGCGCGTCCTGCGGGAAGACTATTCGCTGGCGTCACCCCAGCCCGCGGCCATGACCGACTGGGTGGACGCTGCCCTGAGCTCCAACCCTGGCGTTCTCAGCCGCAAATTTGCGGCTGACTCGGCCTATCACAACATCCGCACGCAGCGCGCCGGGCACTACCCCTCGCTGGATGCCAACGTGACTTACCAGGACACGACCAACAGCGGTGCCCTCGGTCCGTTCTCGACCGAAACGCAGGATTTCACGTCTTTCGGGCTTACCCTCACAGTGCCGATCTACGAAGGTGGCGCTGTGTCCTCCCGCTCACGCCAGGCGGCCGCCGACTACGATGCGGCGCTGGACCGGCTGGAGCAGGAACGCCGCGGCGTGACCCGCTCAACCCGCAATAACTTCCGGGCAGTGCTGGCCGGCATCAGCCAGGTGGAGGCGTTTCGCCAGTCAGTGGTGTCCGCCCAGAGCGCCTTGGAGGCAACGGAAGCCGGATTTGAGGTTGGTACCCGGACCATCGTCGACGTGTTGCTGTCCCAGCGGACCCTGTTTCAGGCCCAGCGCGATTACTCTCAGGCGCGGCACGACCTCGTCCTTAACCGGCTGCGGCTGCGGGCTAGCGCCGGCTCGATTGGCGTCAACGACCTGCAGGCGGTCAATCAGGATCTACGCTGAGGCCCGGCGGTTCGCGCTGCGCAGCGGCGGCTGACGGCGGCTGCCGTAAAGCGGTCTGAATCAGGTCCAGCGTGCGGCTGAGCGCCCCGCGGTTTTCCTGCACCAGCTGCAGCCCGGAGTTGCCCATGCGCTGCCGCTGGCCTGCGTCCCCCGCCAGTTCCTGCAGCCGCTCGTAGAGCTGTGCACTGTCCGCGACCCGCAGCGCGCCTCCGCGGCTGAGCAGCAGCTCGGTGATCTCCGCAAAGTTAAACGTGTGGTGCCCCACCAGCACCGGCACGCCCAGGGCGGCCGGTTCCAGCACGTTGTGGCCTCCGACCTGGGCGATGCTCCCGCCGACAAAGGCCACGTCCGCAGCAGCAAAGTAGTTCATCAGCTCCCCCAGCGTATCGAGCACAAACACCTGCGTGCGCTTGCGCGCCCGCCGGTGCTCGCTGCGGGTGTGGGTCTTCAGGCCGAGGGCCCGGCAGCGGGCCGCCACCTTGCTGAAGCGCTCGGGATGGCGCGGCGCAATGATCAGCAGGGCGTCGGGATGAACGCTGAGCAGCCGCTGGTAAGCCGGTAGCACCGCGTCATCGTCGGCTTCGTGGGTTGAAGCCGCCACAATCACCAGCCGGCTGTCTCCCCACTTTGCCCGCAGCTCCTGGCCGACGCGCTTCAGGTCCGTCGGCAGTTCCAGATCGAACTTCAGGCTCCCGACAACATGCAGCAGCTCGGGCCGGCCGCCCAGTTTGCGCAGCCGCTCGCGGTCGGTTTCCGTCTGCGCTGCCACCGCCGTGGCGCAGTTCAGGGCGTTGGCGGCGAGGGACCGGACAGGCCGGTAGCCCTGCAGGGATCGCTCCGAAAGCCGCGCATTGGCTACCACCATGGGGATGCCCCGGCGGGAGGTGACGGCGAACAGGTTGGGCCAGATTTCCGTTTCCATCACCACCGCGAGCCGCGGCCTGGTGCGATCGAGAAATCGGTTGATGGCCGCCGGCAGGTCGTAGGGCAGGTAAACGTGGAACGCGTCGTCGCCGAGAACCCGTGTGACCTGTTCCGAGCCCGTCGGCGTAACCGTGGTGATGACAAAACCCTCATCCGGGTAGCGCATCATCAGCGCCCGGATCATGGGGACCGCAGCGTGAAACTCGCCGACCGAGACCGCGTGTACCCAGATGCTGCTGGCAAGACCCGGGTCCGGAAAAAACCCAAAGCGCTCCCGCCAGCGCCAGAAGTACGCCCGCGCTTTCAGGCCCCGCCATACCAGCCGGTAGAGAATCACGGGCGTCATCAGGTACATCACCAAGGTGTATAAGCGGTTCACGGGGGCCGTGCGAGGAGATTTTGGGGATAGCTCGGGGGACATCTGGGTGGATATCTGGGTCAAACCAGGGAGCGAGGCGTGATTCTAACGTACCGGCGGAACGTACCCCATGCGTGCGCGGATGCGGTAAATTGCGCGTCCTGAGCTGCCGCGATACGGATCGGATTCCTTTGCAATGAGTGCACCGCTGGCGCCCCGCTACTGGCCGGTCTGGATCGGCTTTGGGTTTCTGTACCTCTGGCACCTGCTGCCCTGGCCGGTGGCGATGGCCGCCGGCCGGCGGCTGGGCGGCCTGCTGCGTTTGGGACTGAAGTCTCGGGTCAAGGTGACGCGACGCAACCTCGAGCTGTGTTTTCCGGAGGCAACCGAGGCCGAGCGGGAGCAAATGCTCAAGGAAACCTTTGAATCCGTTGGCTGCATGCTGCCGGAAGCCGGCTTTGCCTGGTTCGGCAGCCAGCGTCGCATCAATCGCCTATCTAGCGTCACCGGCACCGAATACCTCGACCAGGCCCAGGCTGAGGGGCAGGGAGTGCTGCTGCTCGCGGCTCACTTCACCACCCTGGAGATTGGCGGCCGCATCATCTGTCGCCATGACAAGGAGTCCAAGGCGGCGATTTACCGCGAGCACAGTAACCCGGCGCTGGAATACCTGGTGCGCAAATACCGCAGCGGCTACGCCGGTACCTGTTTTAATCGCAACGAGACCCGCGGCGCCGTGCGGCACCTGCGTCGGGGCCGGCTGCTCTGGTACGCGCCGGACCAGGATTATGAGCGGGGTCAGAGTCTGTTTCTGCCGTTTTTTGGTATACAGGCCTACACCTCAACCTCCGCGCATCAGCTGGCCACCCTGGGACGGGCACGGGTGCTGACGGTGCGTCAGCGGCGGACCCGGCAAGGCTACGAGCTGGCGATCGAACCGCCGCTGGCGGGGATCCCGGGGCCGAACGTGGAAGAAGACTGCGCCCGCATCAACGAGGTCATGGAACGCATCATCCGGGAGGCCCCAACCCAATACCTGTGGCTGCACCGACGTTTTAAAAACCGGCCGGAAGGTGAGGCCAGCCTCTACGGCTAGCGACACCTGGGCGATCAAAGCTGCCCGTGTTCGGCCATCGAGTGGCTGGCCCCGCTGGCCACAATCAGATGATCCAGCAGCCGGATGTCGAGGAGCGCCAGCGCCTGTCGCAGACGCTGGGTCAGGGAATGGTCCGCAGCGCTTGGGGTCAGTTCGCCGGAAGGGTGGTTGTGCCCGACGATCACCGCGCTGGCATCCCGCTCCAGGCAGTGCCGCAGAACCTCCCGCGGGTACACCGCCGCGCTGTCGATGGTGCCCTGAAACAGGATCTGAAAGCTGATGGGTCGGTGCCGCGTGTCGAGGTACAAACACGCAAAACTCTCCCGCCGCCGGCTTCCCAGCCGGGCTTCAAAATAGCGCCGGCTGTCCCCGGGGCCCTTTAGCGCTGCCGCGCTCTCGGCAGTCTGAGTCCGGTCTGCCAGCGCCAGGGCAGCTGCCAGCTGCTGAGCGAGCGGGCCGTTCATGCCGGCCACGCGCAGCCACAGGCCGGGTCCGGCGCTGCGCAGCTGCCGAAGGGAACCAAAGCGAGCCAGGAGGCGCCTGGCGAGGTCGTCCTCCGGCGGCGTGCCGCCCAGCACGGCGGATACCAGCTGCTGCTCACTCATCGTGTCGGGGCCGGGGGGCGGAAAGGTACAGTCCATGCCCCGCAGCTTAGGTTCGGTCCGCCGCGGGAGTAACGGACAGATCGGTCTATTGCCTGTAAGCTACTGGCATCACGTCTTGCAGGATCAACGACTTGGAGCTCACCCTTCAGGGGCGCCGGATCATATTGGGCGTCAGCGGAGGCATCGCCGCTTACAAAAGCCCGGACCTGGTTCGACGGCTCAAAGAACGCGGCGCATCGGTGCGGGTCGTGATGACCGCCTCGGCCCAGGAGTTTGTTACCCCGCTGACGTTTCAGGCCGTCTCCGGCGAGCCGGTGGGCCTCGACCTGCTGGACCCCGCGGCGGAGGCCGCCATGGGCCACATCGAACTGGCGCGCTGGGCGGACCTGATCCTGATTGCGCCGGCCACTGCCAATACCCTGGCGCGGCTGGCGGCGGGACTGGCGGATGATCTGCTGACCACGCTGGTGCTGGCCAGCGCCGCGCCGCTTGCCCTGGCTCCGGCGATGAATCGGCAGATGTGGGATCACGCAGCAACGCGGGAAAACCTGACGCGCCTCGAGGCCCGGGGCGCGCGGATGCTGGGCCCCGGATCCGGATCTCAGGCCTGCGGCGAAACGGGCACGGGCCGGATGCTCGAGCCGGACCAGCTGGCGGAGGCGGCGGTGCATACGCTGCTGGCGCCGGAGTCCCGCTGGGTGGGGCGACGCGTGCTGATTTCCGCCGGCCCCACGCTGGAGGACCTCGATCCGGTGCGGTACCTGGGCAATCGCAGCTCCGGCCGCATGGGGTTTGCGCTTGCAGCGGCGGCGGCGGCCCAGGGAGCCCAGGTGCACCTGGTAGCGGGACCCGTGCAGCTGACCACCCCTGCCGGGGTTACCCGTCACGACGTGCGCAGCGCCCGGGACATGCTTGAGGCGGTGCTGGCGCAGCTTGAGGCGGGCTGCGATCTGTACATCGGCGCCGCCGCGGTAGCGGACTTTCGGGCGGCGCAGACGGCGGATCGTAAAATCAAAAAATCCGCCGACAGCGCCCTCGCGCTTGAGCTGGAGCAGAATCCGGACATTCTTGCCAGCGTGGCGAGTCATCCCCAGCGGCCTTTCACGGTTGGTTTTGCGGCGGAAACCCACGATCTTGAGACGCATGCGAAGGGCAAACTGGAGCGCAAAAAGGTTGACCTCATCGCGGCCAATCCCGTAGGCGGAGAAGCTTGCGGTTTTGACGGCGAGCGCAACGGCCTCACGGTGTTCGGGGCCGGAGCGCCGGTGGTGCTTCCGCAGCAGTCCAAGCAGCAGCTGGCGCATCAGCTGCTCGATCTGATCGCCGCCCAAAAGGAATGGTCATGACAACACCGGTACAGGTGAAGATTCTGGATCCCCGGGTGGGCGACAGCATTCCCCTGCCCCAGTACGCGACGGACGGGTCCGCGGGTCTCGATCTGCGGGTGGTGCTGGACGCGCCGCTGGTGATCGCGGCCGGTGAGACGGTGCTGCTGGAAACCGGTCTGGCGGTCTATCTCGAAGACCCGGAACTGGCCGCTGTGCTGCTGCCACGATCCGGTCTGGGGCACAAGCACGGCATCGTTCTTGGCAACCTGGTGGGGTTGATCGACGCGGATTATCAGGGTCCGCTGAAAATTTCGTGCTGGAATCGATCCCAGGAAAGCTTTACCGTATCGCCGGGAGAACGAATCGCGCAGCTGGTGGTAGTGCCGGTGAAGCGCATAGCGTTTGAAATCGTGTCTGAATTCCAGTCCAGCGTTCGGGGCGCGGGTGGTTTTGGCCATTCCGGCCGCGACTAGGGATCGTGTTAACAGGCCCCGGCCAGGGATACTGACCGGGAATCAGGGAGGCAGGAACAGGACTGATGGCCGGCAAGAAAACGGCTCTGGAGCGCGCCCAGGAGAAAACCCAGCAGCGGGCTGAGCCCAGCGCGCCTATGGACTGGCGCATGCTGCTGTTTCCCGTTCTGATGACGCTGCTCAGTGCCGCATCCATCTGGTGGCTCTACCAGACCGGAAGTCACTGGTGGTACGAGCGGGAAAGCACCCGTCTCCTGGCCGAAGTCGAGGAGCTTCGGACCTCTTTAGTCAACGACTTTCGCGAGAAAGAATCTCAAATGCTGCTGGCGGCGGAGTCCGAGCAGGCGCTGCTGGCGGCGAAAGATGGCAGCAGCGGCGTTCTTGCCAGCGCTGCGCTGGACCTGCGCACCCGCCTCACCGGCGTTGAATGGCTTCGAATCTTCCAACCCGCGGTGGAGCGCCTATCCCCCGAGCCGCATCCTGGACTCGGCTGGGCGGGCATCTATCTGCTCCTGCGAGCCAAAGAGAGTGGCCTGCCGGCGGGCCCCGGCGGCGGGCTCGTGCGTACCGACAATGCCCACTACAGCTGGGCCATCCCGGTGACCGAACGGGTTGGGGACAACAACCGGCAGCTGCTGGGTTTCCTCCTTACCCGCTATCCGCTGCAGCCGCTGATGGACCGGGTGCGGCAGGCGGACGTCGGCGGCGGCTATCTTGACCTGCGGATTTACTCTCAGCTCGGCTCCGGCCTGGTTGCCGCCAGCAGCGGCCAGCTCCGGGCAACGGCAGACCTGCTGGACCTCAAAGACGTGGGCGATACGGAATTTAAGATCGCCTATCACTACCCCCGGCTGCTGCTGCAGAACAGCTTCTCCTGGTGGCTGAACCTGATCGCCGCCGGCATTACCGTCATCCTGCTCGTGTGGACCGTTAAGCAGCGCGCCAAGCTCGCCGCCGTCGGCGTGCGGACCGAAGACAGCCTCGAGCCAGTGGTCCTGGAAGACGAAGAGGAAGTGGATGAGGGGCTGGAGTCAGCCATGGCCTTCGCCAGTCAAGCGGAGGGGCTGCCCGATGCCGAACCGCAGCCGGACGCCGCGGAGGCGACTGAGGAAGAGTCCGTTCGGGAGCCCGTCGCGGTGGACGCCGATGAGCTGCCGCCGGCAAGTATCTTCCGCACCTACGACATTCGCGGCATCGTCGGCGAAACGCTGACCGCAGATCACGCCCAGCTGATTGGCCAGTCCATCGGCAGCGAAGCCCGCGCCCGGGCGCAGCAGCAGGTGGTGGTGGCGCGGGACGGCCGCCTCTCAAGCCCGGAGATGTCCGAAGCATTGATTGTTGGCCTGACCCGGGCCGGCGTCGACGTCATCGATATCGGCGCAGTGCCCACCGGGGTGCTGTATTTCGCCACGCACCACCTGGAAACCGGCTCCGGCGTGATGGTGACGGGCAGCCACAATCCGCCCAACTACAACGGTTTCAAAATCATGCTCGGGGGCGACACGCTGTCCGGCGATGCTATCCGGGACCTGCACCGGCGGCTTGACGAAAATGACCTCGTTGCCGGCGATGGCGGTATCCAGGAGCTCGACGTGCTGGACGAATACGTCGACCGGATCGCCTCCGACGTGCAGATGGAGGAGCCGCTGAAGGTGGTGGTGGACTGCGGGAACGGTATCCCTGGCCGGGTCGCGCCCTGGGTGCTGGAAGAGATCGGCGCTGAGGTGGTGCCGCTTTACTGCGACGTGGACGGTGAGTTTCCCAACCATCACCCGGATCCCTCGGAGGTGAAGAACCTCCAGGACCTCATCATGACGGTGGAACGGCTGGACGCGGATCTGGGCGTGGCTTTCGACGGCGACGGCGACCGGCTGGGGGTGGTGACCCGGGACGGCGAGGTGATCTTCCCGGACCGGCTGATGATGCTGTTCGCGGAAGACGTGCTAACGCGAAATCCAGGGGCGGTGATCATCTATGACGTGAAGTGCACCGGCCACCTGGCGAAGGTGATTCTGGCGCACGGCGGCAGCCCGATCATGTGGAAAACCGGCCACTCGCTGATCAAGGGCAAGATGAAGGAAACGCAGGCCGCCCTCGCCGGGGAAATGAGTGGCCACTTCTTCTTCCAGGAGCGCTGGTACGGCTTCGATGACGGCATCTACGCCTGCGCCCGGCTGCTGGAGATCCTGGCCTCCCTGCCGGACGGAGCCACGGCGGCGCTGGAAGCCCTGCCGTCGTCCGTCAGCACTCCGGAGATCAAGGTGGAGATGGCGGAGGGAGAACACTACGCCTTTGTCGAAGAGTTTGTGGAGAAGGCGCAGTTTGACGGCGCTCGCATCACGACCATCGACGGCGTGCGAGCCGACTACGATGACGGTTGGGGCCTGGTGCGGTGTTCCAACACAACCCCTTGCCTGGTGATGCGGTTTGATGCCGGCAGTACGGAAGCACTGGCGCGGATTCAGGGGGCGTTTCGGGAGCAGCTGCTGGCGGTTAAACCAGACCTGGAGCTGCCTTTCTGACGGCACTGCGTGCCGCCGCGCCTAGGGGGCGCGGGGCGTCGATGAGAGCCCCCGGAACTGGCAGGCTGGTTAGGGCGCGTCGCTGCGTCGCTGCTTCACCGCCCGGAATTTCACGAGCTCGTCTTCGAACTCTTTTCGAAGGGCCACCTTGTCCGCTTCCCACTGAACAATTTTCTGCTCCTGGTGGGCGATCTGTGACTGCAGCTCCTCGATCGAATCGTGGAGTTCGGCACTGATGTCCAGGCCCTGGCTCTCCAGTTCCGAGGCCCGCTTGGTCAGGCCGGCCAGATAGGTGGAGTGGCTGTCGATGAGCGACTGCGCCAGGTTGATGCGGCTGCTCACGGCGTCCAGCCGTTGATCCCGCATGGAGATGATGTCCTGTTCCGATGCGTACTGGGCCAGCAGCTTGCGTTCTTCTCGCAGCCGCTTCTCTTCCGCTTCCTGCCGGGCCTGCTCTGCGCGCAGCTGCTCCGCAGCTGCTGCGACTTCTTCCGGCGTCTTGGCCCGGTCGACGGTACTGACGACCACGCCCTGTTCATTGAGCTCTTCCCGGCCCCGCTTGACCTGTTCCGGTGGAACCTGGTCGCTGTAGAAAACGTTGCCGTTTTCATCCACCCATTTGTAGAGCTTTTGGGCCGCCACCGGGCCGCTCGCAACGGCAGTGGCGAGAGCCAGAGCAAGGGCCAATGCGCTTTTCCTGTACTGATCTCGCATGGCAAATATTTCCGTGCTATCGATTGCTTGAGTAACCGCTCTTATTAGACGGTTTTGGTCCGCAGCCCTCACAGGGCCCTACTGTTAAATTTTGTGACATAGGCGGACTCCCGTCACAGTTTCTTTGACTGTGGGGCCTTGTCGAAGTTTCGGACGGCTTTTTTTAGCCTTCAGGCAGGGTACAGGAAACGCCCGGAACGTGCTTTCTCCCGACCGCGGGCCCGGCCAGCAGAATCGCTGATTCAGCGGCCGGACCAGTCCGCACCGGCCCGCGAGTCAGCCGCTGCCGTAAAGCGCCCGGTACTGGACTACGGCCTTGCGCCACTTCTCGTTTTCCGGGCTCTTGGAAAGGTATTCGATCAGCGTTTCCAGGCTCAGGATGCTGATCACCGGCACGCCATAGCGTCGGCGAATCTCGTCGCTGGCGGAATCGTCGGTAAATCCGCGCTCCTGCCGGTCCAGGGCGAGCGCTACGCCGGCCAGGGTGGCGCCCGCGTTCACGATCTGCTCCGCCGCCAGCCGAATCGACGTGCCGGAGGAGATGACGTCGTCCACGATGATCACGCGGCCCTCCAGCGGCGCCCCAACGAGCTTGCCCCCCTCGCCGTGGTCCTTTTCTTCCTTACGGTCGTAGGCAAATGGGACATTACGGCCAAACTGGCGTGAGTACGCCATGGCGGTGGCGCTCGCCAGCGTGATGCCCTTGTAGGCCGGACCGAAGAGCAGGTCGAAGTCGATTTCCGAATCGGCGAGCGTGTGGGCGTAGGCGCTGCCCAGGGCGTCCAGCGACAGACCGGTATAGAACAGCCCGGCGTTAAAAAAGTAGGGACTTTCCCTGCCGGATTTGAGGGTGAATTTGCCAAACCGAAGGATATTCAGTTCGACGCACAGTTCTAGAAAGGCGGCCTGATAATTCTGCACAGCGAAGCGTCTTCCCGCGTTTTGGCGATTTTAGCCTGATCAGGATGGCCGCGCGATGAGGCCGGAGCGGTTGCTCCGGCCTCTCCTTTCCCGATCGTTGTTGCCTCTAGTGATCTGAGCCTTTGCCGTTGCGGGATGCCTCCGGCACCTGCGCCAGGCCGGCCAGCGATTCGCCGGACAGACCCACTTCGCCGAGGATCGATTCGATCAGCGGTGCCTGGGCCCGATAGCGCAGGGCGCTGTTGACCACCTCGTCGGCCAAACCTGGTTGAGTCCCGGTGCCGGCGCCTTCCGTTTCGCCTTCCGCACCGGCCCCGCCGTTCAGGCCTGCCACCTGCACGATCTTGATGCCATCGATGTTTTCCATCGGTCGCACACTTTCCCGGATGATCTCCGGCAGCTGTTTGACCACGGCCAGTTTGACCTGCATCGCAATCTGTTCAACCGACAGCACGTTGGATGCTTCGTTGATCGCCCGCCGGCCCTCGGCGTCCACCCGGTACCGCTCCTCGGCACCGGCGGCCCGAAGTCGCTCGGACTCGGCTGCTGCGTTGGCTTCGATACGCACGCGGTCAGCTTCCGCCTCGGCCAGCGTTCTGACCGCGTCCGCCTCGTCGTTGGCTGCCTCGCTCTGCGCCAGCGCCTTCACGGTGACATCGATCTTCTCGCGTTCGGCCTCCCGGCTGGCTTCCACCAGTTCGATCGACTTGAGGCGCTCGGCCACCTCAACGTCGCGCACCGTCTGCACCTGCTCGGCGGCGCGCACGGCTTCGGCCCGGGCCTCATCCGCCAGCTTCTGCGCCAGCGACTGATCGCGGGACTTCTCTGCCACAGCAATCTCCCGGTCCTGTTCCGACAGCTCAATGGATCGCTGCCGCTCGATGTCGGCGGTCTGCACCGCTTTTTCCCGAGCCAGGTCCCGTTCCCGGATTTCCTGTTCCTTGGCGATGCGCTGCTGCTCCACGTTGCGCTCTGTTTCGATGCGAGTTTCCTCGATCTGCTGCTGGGCCGTCAGGTCGGCGCGCTCCGCTTCCTGCCGTTTCTCGGCCCGCTCCTGGGCAATCTCTGCCTGCTGGCTGGCCCGGCGGACCTCTACCTCGCGCTCCTGAGCAAGTCGCGCATATTCCTCTTCCCTGGAGATCTCCAGCTGCTGCTGGGCCGCTTCGAGATTCTTGCGTTCGATCAGAACCTGGGTCTCCTGCTCGATATCGTTGCGCTGCTTGCGCCGCGCCTCGATGGCTTCGGTGAGCTTGGTCAGACCCTCAGCGTCAAACGCGTTGTCGGGGTTGAAGAACTCCTTGCTGGTCTGATCAAGACCGGTGAGGGAAACCGTCTCGAGTTCCAGGCCGTTTTTCAGCAGGTCTTCGGTGACCACCTGCTGCACCTTCTGCACAAAGTCGGTGCGCTGCTCGTGCAGTTCCTCCATCGCCATTTCGGCGGCCACGGAGCGCAGCGCGTCAACAAACTTGCCTTCCACCAGCTGCTTCAGTGCGTTGGGCTGCATGGTGCGCTGGCCCAACGTCTGGGCTGCGTTGGCGATGGCGTCGTTGGTGGGCTGTACGCGCACGTAGAACTCCGCTGCCACGTCCACCCGCATGCGGTCGCGGGTAATCATGGCCTGGTCGTTGGCCCGGTGGACGTCAAGGCGCAGCGTGTTCATGTTCACGGGTATGACCTCGTGAAATACAGGTAGCACCAGGGCGCCGCCGTTCATGATCACTTTCTGGCCGCCGGCACCGGTGCGTACAAAGGACACCTCTTTAGACGCGCGGGTGTAGAGCCGGGCGAAGATCATGACCAGCAGTATGACCACCACCAGAATCACGCCGGCAATTAGCAGAATGTCGGCGTAAGCAAATAATTCAGACATAGCAATCTCCTTTTGTTGAATTCTTGAGGGACCCAGAAGTCCCGCCAGGGTGAGCTCAGGGCCGGATCAGTTCTTTCTGTCCGGCGCAGCGATGGGCGTAGCTGCCCGGGCGGCAAAGTGACTGCCCTTCAGCTCCGTCAGGGTGACGGGCTGGCCCTGTTCCAGGTCCGCCTCGCCGTCCGCAGGCACCACCATCACGTAGTGGCTCTGGCCATGCTCATCGCTTAAGCGCGCCTGCGCCGGCGAGTCGCTGCGGGCCGTACCCAGCGTGATCACCGCTGACCGGCCGACAAAGCTGGCCCGGCTCACGGACTCCGACTCATCTTTCGGCATGACCTTGGCAACGCCGCTCAGAATCGGCCGCATCACCGGCAGAGTCAGGGGCAGCGTGATAATCGCCGCCAGCGAAGCCCGCATGGGTTCGCCCACCTGGGCCGCAATCACGCTCTGCAGCGTCAGGCCCAGCAGACCGAAACTGGCCAGAAAGATAATCAGCACCACCAGGGCCGGCAGCTCGTCCAGCTTCAGCCAGCTTAAGAACGCCGCGAGGGACAGCTGGCCGCCGGCTTCCACCGATGCGTCCAGATCGCCGTCCAGGTCGGCGTCCAGGTTGAGATCCGGCAGGGCGCCGTCGACCAGCGCCGACAGGGCGGTGCCGAACGCCATGGTGAGCAGTTCCAGCACTAGCAGCAGGCCCATCAGGGCAAGCGCTACGGCAAACGGAAACGCTTTTTCGTGACTCAGTAGTTCCAGCATCATTGACCTCCCTTCGTTTGCTTCTCCATCATCAGCAGCTTGGCCAGACCCAGCGTGGCCGGCAGACGACGGCTGATGGCGTCGTCTTCGTAGCAGGGGTTCGGCTCCGTCAGCGCCAGCCGCAGCACCGCCTCGGTGAGGCGAAAAGCCCGGTCGGCGATGCCTGATTCCAGCTCCGCCAGATCCAGCATCTCGTCCGAATCCGGCTCCTGGTCCAGGCCTGCCAGCAGGTACCCCAGCATGTCGGGCAACCACTCGTAGACCCGCGCCAGCAGCTCCGAATGCACCCGTTCCCGCCGCTCAAAATCCAGCAGCTGCTGCCGGACCGGGTCCAGCAGCTGGTCTACCAGCTTCAGCGCCGCGGGATAGCTATGGCGGCCCGCTTCCCGCTGCCGCGCCCTACCGATGATGTGGCGCAGCTTTTCGCTCACGTTGGTTGCGTCCGGCATGCTCAGACTGCGCAGAAAACGCGCGTCTTCCTCACTTAGACGAACGCTCAGATTGACGCTCTTTTCGCTCACGCAAGACGTCTCCCACTGTCGAAGTACAATAGTTTACATTTGTACTACATATGTAATGCAGTGCCACAGGTCATGGTTCCAATCTGCCCGTTTTGTGGGCTTTTGCGGCGCTTTCTGCGCCACCGGCTACGGCCCGAGGTCTGCGGCCTCGCTTCAGGTACACTGCGCGGCTTGGAACAGCGCTCAAGGAAGCTACGGTGCGGATCATCTCTTTAAACGCCAACGGCATTCGGGCCGCCAATCGGAAGGGTTTTTTCACCTGGCTGAAGCGTCAGCGGGCGGACGTGGTGTGCATCCAGGAAACCAAGGCGCAGCTTTCGCAGCTGGAAGACGATCCGTCGTATTTTCCGCTGGCCCACTGCCGCTATCACGACGCTGAGAAAAAAGGCTACAGCGGCGTGGCGCTCTACTGCCGGCAGGAGCCGGATCGCTTTCAGGCGGGCCTTGGACGTCCCACCTTTGATCGGGAGGGGCGCTGGCTGCAGGCCGATTTTGGCAATCTATCGGTGATTTCCCTCTACCTCCCCTCCGGCTCGTCGAGCGAGGAGCGGCAGGAGGTGAAGTTTCAGGTGATGAAGTGGCTGCTGCCCAAGCTGCGCAAAATGGCGCGGGACGGTCGGGAGTACGTGATCTGCGGCGACTGGAATATCGCCCATCGCGAGATCGATCTGAAAAATTGGCGCGGCAATAAGAAAAACTCCGGCTTCCTGCCTGAGGAGCGCGCCTGGATGGACAAACTGTTTAGCACTGCCGGCTGGGTCGACACCTTCCGTCAGCTCGATCCCCGGGAAGAGCAGTACACCTGGTGGTCCAATCGCGGCCAGGCTTGGGCCAACAACACAGGCTGGCGTATCGACTATCAGGTGGCGACACCGGGCATCGCCGGCCGCGCGCAGCGCACCCGGATCTACAAAGACCAGCGCTTTTCTGATCACGCGCCGCTGATCATCGACTACGACTGGTGAGCCGCTGGACCCAGAGGCTCCCGGCCGGGGTCCGTCCGTACCTGGAAGCGGCGCCGCTGGCGGCGTTTTTCCTCGGCGTGTCGTCGGGTTTCCCCTACGCCATGATCGGCGCCACGCTGACCACCCGGCTGGCGCAGGACGGCATCGACAAGCGTGCCGTCACGGCCTTTTCCCTTGCCTTCCTGGTGTACAACTTCAAGTTTCTGTGGGCTTTTGTGGTGGACGGGGTTCGCCTGCCGATGCTGGGGCGGCTCGGTCAGCGCGTGTCCTGGCTGATTTTTTCCGGCCTTGCGGTCATGGTGTCGGTGGTCAACCTGGCCCTCGTGGACCCTGCCGCCAGCCTGCTAACCACCGCTTATGCGGCCGTTGCCGTGGGCATCGCTGGCGCTACCTTCGATATTGTCATCGACGGCTATCGCATCGAGCTGCTCAGTTCCCGCCAGCTGGGGGTCGGCTCCGGCATGTCCCAGTACGGCTGGCGCATCGGTTCCGCCGGCGCCGGAGCCCTGGCGCTGGTGGTCGCCGCGCCCCTCGGCTGGGGCGCCGCCTATATCGCCTGCGCGTTCCTCGCGCTGCCGGCCATGGTCACTGGCCTGGTGATGGGCGAGCCGGAGCGGCACAAGGTGGCGGCCGAGCGCCGCGGCCTGGCGGAACTGTGGCGGTCTTTTGCCGATCCTATCGCCGAGTTTCTCAAGCGCCGCGGCGCGTTTCTGATCCTGCTGTTTATTCTGGTCCACAAGATTGGCGATACGCTGGCCAATCTCACCTTTCGCCTGCTGTTCGATGACCTGGGATTCAGCAACAATGAGATCGCCGTTTACGACGTCGGCGTCGGATTCTGGGCCTATTTGATTGGTATTTTTGTCGGCGGCGTGCTTTACACCCGTCTGGGCATGACCCGCTCCGTGCTTCTGAGTCTGTTTTTGATGGCCGTGTCGAACTTCAGCTTCGCCGCACTGGCGGCGGCGGGCCACAGCAACTGGGGCATGGCGGCGGCCATCGGTTTTGAGAATGCCGCCAGCGGTATCGGCGGCGTCGTTGTCGTCGCCTACTTCTCAGCGCTGTGCGATCTGCGCTTTACGGCATCGCAATACGCCCTGATCTCGGCGGCGGCGAGCATCGTCGGCCGGGTACTGACGGGCACCACCGCCGGTGGTCTGATCCAGTCCCTGGGCTACGTCAACTTCTACCTGCTGACCACGCTGGCAGCGGTACCGGGCATTGTGCTGTTCTGGATCATGATGCGCCGCGGCCTGCTGGGGACGGCCCGGGGGCGCTGATTTGCCTCTACGCCTTTTGAGTGCATAATGAGGTAGGGGGAACCAACCTAGGGTGATAACTATGAAGAAGAAAGAGGCGAAGCCGCTCGAGAATCGCCGCGATTTCCTGAAGAAAGCAGGTTACGCGACGCCAGCGATTCTTACTCTGGCTGCGATGCCGGCCATGGCCAGCACCGGTTCTTCGGGCGGTGGCGGCACTGATCCGGACCCAACGGATCCGACCTAATGCGACACGCCACTCCGCCGTTCCCGGCGGAGTGGTTGCTCCGGCACCGACAAATCATCTAACCCGCCCGCTTGGCGGGTTGCGCCAATCCGGCCGTGCCTAGTCAGCTGCCAACCGAAGGCAGCGCAGGCAGCTCGGCGACGCAAAGATCAATCCAGATTTCGACTTCGAAACAAGGCCCGATCCGACTGCTCGGCAGTTTTCCGGGCGCCGGGAGCGGTACTCCGTGAAACATACCGGCGCAGCTCCCGCAACTACACTTTTTCGATCGGGTTTGCCACACTCAAGCGGCCCGGCTGACCATTGCTAAAGGCTGTTTGAGAACGATGCACAAGGTTTACATAAAAACCTACGGATGCCAGATGAACGCCCGCGACACCGAACAGGTCTCGCAGATGTTCCTCGATC
Organism: Pseudomonadota bacterium; assembly: GCA_039195135.1. Lineage (GTDB taxonomy): Bacteria > Pseudomonadota > Gammaproteobacteria > Xanthomonadales > SZUA-38 > JANQOZ01. The sequence goes on from JBCCVP010000018.1 coordinate 28,789, forward strand.
GGGGAGGCTACGCCATGACGCCCCGGGAAGAAGAGGCCGACGTAATTTTGATCAACACGTGCAGCGTGCGCGATCAGGCCGAACAGAAGGCTCTGGGCAAGATGGGGATGATGGCGCGGCTGCGCAAACAAAAGCCTCACGTCGTTTACGGCTTTCTCGGGTGCATGGCCCAGAGTCGCGGCGACGCGCTGCTCGACGACGTGGCGCACCTGGATCTGGTGGCGGGCACACAGAAGTATCACAAGGTGGTCGATCACGTCGACGACATCTTGAAACACCGTCTTCAAAAGCAAATGGATGATGTGCGCTTCGCCATCGTCGATGTCGCCGAGGAGGAGGGCTCCCAGAATACGATTCGCCACCACCAGCTCAAAGACCAGCAGGCTACGGCTTTTGTCAGCGTGATGCAGGGCTGCAACATGAAATGCACCTTTTGTATTGTGCCCTACACGCGCGGCCGCGAGCGGGGACGCCCGATTGCTGAGGTGGCCGACGAAGTGCGCCAGCTGGCGGACCGGGGCGTCCGCGAGGTCACGCTGCTGGGGCAAATCGTGAATCTTTACGGCCGCCGAGAATTTCCGAAAGTGGACGGCAAGAGTCCGTTTGTGCAGCTCCTTGAAGCGGTTCATGAGGTTGATGGTATCGAACGGATTCGTTTCACCTCGCCTCACCCGATTGGCTACCGGGACGATCTGATTGACGCTTTTCGATACCTGCCCAAGCTCGCCTCCCACGTCCATTTTCCCATGCAGTCCGGGAGCGACCGGATTCTTAGGGCCATGCACCGGCCCTACAAAACAGAGAAATTTGTCTCGATCTGCGAAAAGATGAAGGCGGCGCGACCCGATATTGCGATCACCACCGACATCATCGTTGGGTTTCCTGGTGAAACCGACGAGGATTACGAGGCAACCAAGCAGGTGGTGCGACAGCTTGAATTCGACAATGCGTTTGTCTTTCGCTACAGCAAGCGTCGGGATACGCCGGCGGCGGCCATGCCGGAGGAACTCCAGCTACCGGAGAGCGTCAAGGAGGAGCGAAACAAAGACCTGCTCGATCTGGTGAATGAAATTGCGCTTGCCAAGAACAGTCAGCTCGTGGGGCAGCAGGTGAAGATCCTTTGCGAGGGCGTCAGCAAGACCAACCCCAATACGCTGATGGGTCGAACCTCGCAGAACAAGATTGTCATCTTTGAAGGAAACGCGCGGCGGCACACCGGCGAACTGCTTGATGTCTACGTCAACGAAACCACGGGCTTCACGCTGTACGGCGAACTTGTTATGGCCCAAGAGGCTGATCCGGTCCCCAACGTTCTTAAACACGTCGTGATTGGCTGAAGGCTCGAGGGAGCCGGTTTAGGCCGCTGACAACATCCCGTCCCCCAAAAAAAAGGCCCGGCTAATGCCGGGCCTTTTGGCGTGCATTGAAGCGATTAGTTGTTGTCCGGCGTTTCCTGCTCCTCAAAGCCGTCAGCCAGAATGACGTCGTCGATGATATCAACGCTGACGTCGCCGCTGGAACACTCCTGCGGCTGGCCGTCGTCACAGACCTCGTAGCTGAAGCTATCGCTGCCAGCCTCGGTGCCGGTGCTTGAGTAGCTGAAGGTACCGTCAGCATTCAGCGTCAGGTCGCCGGCGGTGGGTGCGGTCAATGGCGTGGTATTCACGGTCATGTTGTCACCCTCCGGATCAACGTCGTTCGCCAGCACCGAGTCTTCGCCGTCGGCCGTCTCGGTGGCCGTTGCACCAACCACCACGCGGATGGTGTCCGCCTGCGCCATGGGCGCCGCATTCACATTGGTGATGGCTACGGTCACGGTAGCCGTCGAACAGGCCTGCGTGGCGTCACACACCTCGTAGTCGAAGCTGTCCGAACTGGTCTCAGACCCGTCGTGGACGTATTCGAAGGTCCCGTCCGGATTGATCGTTACGGTGCCGTTGGTGGGCGCTACGGCCGGCGTGGCGCTCGCGGTAATTTCGTCCATCTCCGCATCGGAGTCGTTCGCCAGCAGCGAAGTTTCGCCACCGTCGAGCGTATCGGTGGCCCCGTTTTCCGCCACGGTCAGGCTTTCGCCCACCGCCGTCGGCGGATCGTTCAGCGGGTTGACCGTGACAGCAACGGTACCGGTGGCGCAGCCGGGCACCGGCGCATTGTCACAGACCTCGTAGTCGAAGCTATCGGAAATGGTCTCCGAGCCGTCGTGCATGTACTCAAAGGTACCGTCGGCATTCAGCGTCACCGTGCCGTTGCTGGGCTCGGTGGCCGCCACCATGCTGACCGTCAGCGGATCTGTGTCGAAATCGCTGTCGTTGGCCAGCAGACTGGACTCATCGCCGTCGACCGCAGTGGCGCTGGTGCCCTCATCCAGGGCCAACGTCTCGCCCGCCACGACCGGAGGCGTGTTGTTGACCGTCATGGTGACGGGCACAACGGCGGTCGCCAGGGTCTCGGCGTCGGTTTCCACACATTCGAAGGCGAGGAACGTGCCCCGGGTGAAGCCGGTGGCGTCTGCGGTCACGGTCACCGAGGTGCCGTCGCCCGAGGGCACGGCACCGGCAGTTGGGTTCTCGCTGAGCCAGGCAGCGCCGCAATCCACCTGTGCATTCACCTCCAATGCCAGAGAATCCTGGAAAATGTTGAAGGCGGTAAAGGGCGTCCAGTTGACCGCACCGAAGTCCGGCCCGATCAGCAGCGGTCCCGCGGTTCCGACACCCTGCGGCCCGTAGAACCAGCCCCAGCTCAGCAGCGAGTTTGGCAGCACGCCAATCCAGTAGGTGCCTGCGTCCAGGGTGATGGTCTCGGATAGCGCCACCAGGTCAAAGGTGATGGTGTCGTTGTCGAGCGACAATCCGGTTGTGGGCACCGGCAGTACCAGTTCCAGGACCGCATTGGCCTCCAGATCAAACGGCGACCCGGCCGGAATGCCGCCGGCATCTTCCCAGACGTACAGCGCAACGGTCGAGGCCGTGTTGATGAGATCGTTGCCGTTCTGGAACCCCACGGCGCTGACCGACGTCAGCGTCGTCGTGCCGCCGAGGATCAGGTCGTCCGCTGCGATGATTGCGTTGTCCGGCGTGACGCGGGAGAAAATGCCGCTAAAACCAACCTGCGGCTGATCCAGCACGGTCGTGCCGCCCTGGGGGTTGGGGTTGATCGTAAAGTTGAGATCGGCGCCGCCGGTGCTGGCGATGTCGATAGTTACGTCCCCTGTGGTATCCGGATCCAGCGTCACTGCGAGCGCATCCGGCGTAACCGTGCCGGCCGGGCCAACTGGAAAAACGGTGACCGGCATACGCAGGGTGTCACCAGCCGTGTTGGCCAGCGATACGCTGCCGAATTTCCACTCGTCCCGCGTCGTCACGGCCGAAGTATCGGCTTCGATGGTCAGCGTCTGCGGCAGGCCGGGCAGCAGGGTAAAGGTGGACGGGGTCACGGTGCCGGTCATTTCCCCGTCACCAACGAAGGTGATGGTGAAGTCGACCGGCGCGTCTGCCACGCTGCGGATCGTCCGAGTCCAGCTGCAGGTCTGGCCGCAGGCGTCGTCGGACATGCTGGCGAGATTGAGCGTTCGCGCGTCACCACCGGCATCCGGATCGGCCGCCAGATAGCGCGTTGGTGCCTCGTCCAGCACGATGGGCACCAGCGCGGCGTCGGTCAGATCGACCCGGCCCGCACCCATGTCAAGCGGCGTAGCGGTGCCGACTGTGCCGTCACCGTTGTCATCCTGCATGTTGGGATCGGCGGTCATCATCAGGGCCGACTTGACCTCCGAAGGGGTCCAGCTGGGCTCCAGCGCCCGCAGCAGCGTCGCCGCGCCGGCGTTATGCGGGCTGGACATGGACGTACCCTGCAGAATTTCAAACTCCGGCGCGCCGCTCGCGCCATTGCCGTCAGCAAACGCTGCCAGAATGCTTACGCCGGGCGCTGCAATGTCGGGCTTGACGATATTCTCATCGTTTGGGCCGCGAGAGCTGAAGGCCGCGACAATGTCCGCGGATGCGGGGTCAACGGACGGTACCGCCGGGGTAACCGGTGTGATGGTGGCGGCCGTTGCTGTGGGTACCGCATCGTTGACAATAATCTCGTCGCGAATGGTCTCCCCATCGGCCTGCGAGATCATGACGCCGGGAATTGTGGTGGTGTCCAGTGCGCCCATGGAGAAGGGGGCGCCGGCGCGGTTGTTGAAAACCACAACGCCCCGGGCGCCGGCGGCCGCCGCGTTGTCGATCTTCTCGGCAAATCCACAGGATCCGCGGGAAATCAGCGCAATCGTACCGTCGCCGCCGTCGTCGAAGAAGTTGGCATCGATGCCGCCGCCGCTGGTGCATCCTTCCGGATTAGTGGCAAAGAAGCGGATGTCGTCCGCCAGGGCGCCGGTCAGAGTGACGGGGCCTGAGCCCTCAATCGCGCCAACCCCGGTTTGGGTTCCTGCATCCAGCGAGGCGTCGGAGAAAAAACGCCCATGGGAGGCCGCAGCTACGGAGGCCACCCAGGGCTCCTGGTGGCCCAGCGTGTCGGGTCCGGGTCCGGAGTTGCCGGCGCTGGCCGAAACGAAAATGCCCGCTTCCACGGCGTTTAGAAAAGCCAGAGAGTTGGCTTCGTCCCACGGCTGGGCGCCGCCGCTGATGGAGTAGTTGACGACGTCGACAATGCCGTCGGCCACCGCCTGGTTGATGCCGGCCAGCGTCGCTGCGTTGGGGCATAACCCCAGGCCCGAGGAAATCTGCGTGTAGCAGACGTCGTAGGCGATCACGTTGGCCTGGGGCGCCACGCCGGAGATGTCCGGATCCACGCCCAGGTAGTTTGCGGTGACGGGATTCCCGATGGCTGTGCTGGCGACGTGGGTGCCGTGGCCGTTTTCGTCATCCGGCTCCTCGTCCTCCAGCGCGTCCGGGTCTCCGCTGACCAGGGGAAACGTAAATTCGTAGGCGCCGATCAGTTTGTCGTTACAGGTGTAGGTCAGACTGGCCGGATTGTCGGCGCAGAAGCCGAGGAAGTTGCCGCTGCCAAGCGGATTGGTATGGGTGTATTCGTCGCCCGTTCCGGGTTCAGACACTTCGGCAAACGACGGGTGATCGTGATTGATCCCCGAGTCGATGATGCCCACCACCATGCCTTCGCCGAGGGTGCCCGGGGCGCCGTCGGTGTTGGTCCCATCCCAGATGCCGGGGGCGTTGATCAGGCCCGGGCCGACGTCGGTGTCCAGCTCGTAGTTTCTCGGCGGCTCGACCATTCGAACCTCCGGCATTTCTTTCACCGCGGCCGCTTCCGCCGGTGTCAGACGCAGGATCACCGCGTTGATGGCATGCTGCATCCGGTTGGCGACGGCGACCGAGCGGCCCAGGCGCTGACTCGCTGAGTCAACAAAAACGGACTGCTGCCCCTGAAGAAACTGGGTGTACGCCACGGAGGCGGCGCCGTTGACGTCGAGGCGCCCGTTGGCGCGCTCGGGGGCCGCATACTCCGGGTTACCCTCGAAGTTGGCGACCGCAGGTGCTTTAAGCACCACAATGTAGTTGGCCTCGGCGGGCACTACGGACCCGTCGGCGGCGAGAGTTGGGGTCGGCAGAGGGGATGCAATACCCTCAGTAGCCATGCTGGCAGGACTCGCTGCCAGGCCCACCAGGGCAGGTCCGATGAGAAGCGATACGACTTTTTTCCGCATAAAATACCCTCCAAAGGTACGAGCAGTGTGTCGAGATTGTGTCAAGAATGAGGACCCGCATCCTAGCGGAATGCCGGCAAGATACAACTGGTTTTGCACCCAATCGTGACCGCCTGCACGAGATCGGCGCCGAGGTCTAGCTTTTTCGATTCGCCGACCAAGAAACGAGGCCTCGCCGCCTGCAGATTGGAACTCTTTGCGCAGGGCCGCTGACCGTTCCGTTGGGCCTGTCTGGCGAGGCTTGCTCGCTAGCCCAGCCGTTGGCCCTCGGTTTCCGGCAGGAACAGGCAGGCGACAAAGGTGATGCCGAGAAAGGCGGTGATAAAGGCCACGGTGGCGCCAAAGGTGCTGCTTGCCAGCATCGCGCCGATTACAATCGGCGCCAGCGTGTTGGCCACCCGCTGCGCCGCCACGCCCCAGCCGACGCCGGCGCTGCGCTGGGGTGTAGCGTAGATTTCGCTCAGCCAGGTATTCCACACGCCCCAGCCGCCGAGCATGAAAAACGACAGGGCAAAGTTCCAGGCGTACATCTGACTGAGGGTCTGGGAATAGGCAAAGCCGATACCCGCCACTGCCGCCGCCGCCACGAAGATCAGCATGGTACGACGCCGGCCGATGCGGCCCGTCACGTAGCTGGCGGTGAGATAGCCGGGAAACATGAACAGCGCTGACAGGGCGATAAAGCCCAGCCCTTCGGGCGTGCTGAGGCCCCGCCGGGCCAGCAGCGACGGCATCCAGGACGCCAGCCCCCAGTAGCCCCAGGAGAAGCAGAAGTTCACCACGGTCTGCGTCAGGGTGATGCGCAGATTGTCCCGTGCAAAAATTTTGAAAAACGGCATCTGACCTGCGGCGTTGTCCGATTCATCACCCAGCATCGGCCGGGTGTGGCCGTCCGACAGACGGGTGATGGCGGCGGCAGCAGCGTCCTTGCGTCCTTTCTCCGCCAGCCAGTACGGCGATTCGGGCACGCCCCAGTAGATGACCGCGGTCCATACGCCGGCGAAGCTACCCATCGCCAGCACCCAGCGCCACCCCAAGTCCAGCAGCAGCGAGGTTACGCCCAGGGCAATCAGCACGCCCACGGGCCACCCGGCGGAGAGAAACACCGTGGCTCGGCCCCGCACCGGCACGGGAACCAGCTCGGTGAAGAACGGAAAGGTGATCACCAGTGCACCGGCGAGGGCCACCCCGCCCAGAAAACGTAGCGCCCACAGCACCTCAAACCCAGGCGCAAAGGCGCTGGCCAGCGGAAACAGCGCGTAAATGCCGAAACTCAGCATCAGGCAGCGGCGCCGGCCGAGCGGTCCCGCCAGCTTTCCCCAGATCAGGGCGCCGGGAATCATCCCCAGAAAAATTGCACCGATCAGCGACCCGACCTGGGCGGTGCTCAGGCCGAACTCAGCCGCAATGGCGCTGCTTGAGTAGATGATGATCATCATCTCCCAGGACTCGATGACAAACGCCATAAACAGCACCAGCCCCGCCTGCCAATGGCGGCGCGTCACGGGCATGTTCTGGAACCAGGCGCCAACCGGCTGGCCGGCCGAACTCATGGGGTGCTTAGCTCAACGGTGTGAACCGGGATAGGTGCCAACAGCATGGCGGAGCGTTCGGCTCGACGGTACAGAGCTTTAAGCGTCTCCTGGCCCTCCACGACGCGGCCAAAGGCGGCGAAACCCGCTTCGTCGGGGTTCCTGGTCCCGCCATGGTTGAGGCAGGGCTCATCGCGCATGCAGACAAAAAAACTTCCGTACAGCTCACCGACTTCAAAGCGCGCGGCAGACACGGTCCACTGGACGTGCTCAAGCCCGCTCATCTCCGTGCTTTCGTGAGGGATCCAGACCCGCTCCAGTTCATCCCCGTTCCACAGCCCGAGCTGTACCACGCTGATCGCGTTGGGTTCGGCTGGCTCGTTGTCCGGCGTAACAACCCGGAACACGCTGCTGCCGTCGAGGCGGCCTGCGGCCGCAAGCTCCGCAAAATAGCGGCAGGTTTTGGGCGCGCGCTGCGTTTCCAGCCGAATAATGAACTCGCCGCAGGCGGTCACCACCCGAAGGCCCGACATGACGGATGCCGACACGTGCCTCAGCTGGAAGGGAGGATTGGCGGCGTTCCGACCCAGATCAGGCGGGCCGTGATCTTGCCGCGATTGACGATACTGTGGTCGAGCTGGGTGTTGATGTGGACGCTGTCTCCCGCTCCCAGCGTGAACTCCTTCTCGCCGATGGTGGTGTCCACCGTGCCCTCGAGCACGTAGAAGAAATCCTCGCCGACTTCCCGATGCACCACCGGCAGGGAAATGCCGGCCGGTATCTCCATCAGCAGCGCATTCATCTGCTGGTTGCGGATGTCACTGTCAATCCGCGCATAGGTGACCGGCGAGTTCAGCTCCAGGTAGACCGGGTCGTCACCGCGATGCACCAGGCTGGCCGCCGGGGGCGGCGTCAGGAAGTAATGAATGTCCGTTTCGAGCGCGCGGGCGAGATTCACCAGGGACACGATCGACGGCGTTGCCTTGCCGCGCTCGGCCTGGGAGATAAACGCCGGGGACAGCTCCGCCCGCTCCGCCAGTTCCTGCAGCGTCAGCTTCATGGCTTTCCGCCGGGCTTTCAGCAGGCTGCCCAGGGACCGCTTGAGGGAATCGGCGTTCTTTGGCTTGGGTTGTGGCACGGCTGTTATTGAACCTCCGCGGGTCTTCGGTTGACCGGATTTTTTGAGCTTATCAAATCTTTTTTGCCAGAGTAAAAATTTTTAGTATAGTGCGGGTGCGGGTGAAGCCAGCATAACCTGCCGGCGTCCCGGGCTGACCCAACCAATTATCGAGCGGCCGATTCGGGCCTGGAGGATAAGATGACCGTGCGACACGTGCTAACCCCCTTTGTGATCGGCGGCCTTGCCGCGCTTACGGCGCCGCCGGTCATGAGTCAAAGCAACTCCGCCCAGAACGACAACCTCGAAGAGATCGTAGTAACGGCCCGTCGGCGCGAAGAGTCGGTGCTCGACGCCCCGGTTGCGGTCAACGTCTTTTCCGGCCGCGACGTGATTGATGCCGGCATCGAGCGCGTCGAAGACTTCATCCAGTTCACGCCCAACGTCACCCTCGCCACCTCCCAGGGTATCGGCACCTCGTTTCTGACCATCCGGGGTCTGACCCAGGTTCGCAATGGCGAAGCACCTGTAGCAACCCTGGTGGACGGGGTGCTCCAGTTCAGCGGAATCCAGTTTCGCCAGGAAATCTTTGATATTCAGAGTATCGAGGTGGTCAAAGGGCCTCAGGGCGCCATCTACGGTCGGAACGCTACCGGCGGCGCAATCATCATCAATACTCAGCGGCCGAGCAACGAAACTGACGGCTACGTAAACCTGGGCTACGGTGACGGCAACGAGTTTCGGGTCGGCGGCGCCATCAGCGGCGCGCTGGTCGAAGACGAGCTTTACGGACGACTGTCGGTCAACTATATCGATCGCGACGGTTATCTTGACAACCTGACGCGCGGCACCGAGGACGATGCGTTTGAAGATCTCGCCGTGCGGGCCCGGGTGATCTGGGAGCCGACCGACAACCTGAGCGTCGACCTGCGTGCCAATTTTGCCCGCCACGACGGTCGCGGTATCGGCTTTCAGTTCCAGGGCGTTAACCTGGCTGCCGACGGGATTACCGCAACCGGCTTCGGCGTCGACACCGGCCCCGTGGATGCCGACAACGTGCTGCCGATCATTTCCAACAACCCGGACATCGGCGCCCGCGATACCGATGACTTTGCGGCCAAGATCGACTGGGAAACCGGCTCCGGCACGTTTACCTCCACCACCTCTTTCACCACCATCGAAGAGTTTGCCGACTCCGACCAGTTCCCCTATACCAACGCGCGCAGCGCCCCGGAGCTGTTCGGTTTTGACGGCACCCAGACCGGCTATTTTGATCTCGAGGCCTGGAGCCAGGAGTTTCGCTTCGCCTCACCGGCAGACCAGCGCCTGCGCTGGGAGGTTGGTGCCTACTACCTCGACTGGGAGCGTTTCGTTTCCCTCTCCACCGGGGTGGATACGGGCAACGGCATCCTGCGGGTTGAGCGCGAGCCGCTCACCGATCCGGCGAACCCGACCACGTCGCTGCTGGCGGATGATAACGAGAACACGGCTACGGCCTTCTTTGGCTCGCTGGCTTACGACATCACCGACCAGCTCGAGTTTTCGCTGGCCCTGCGCTACGACGACGAGGAGCGGGTTCAGTTCGTGTCGCCGCTGCAGTTCCCGGCGGGCCAGCCTGGCGCACGCAACGAAGAGAGCTTCGACAAGCTCCAGCCCAAGGTCACGCTGCGCTACCAGCCGACGCCGAACCAGAACTGGTACGCCACCTACGGCGAAGGCTTCCGCAGCGGCCAGTTCAACCAGAACGGTATCGCGCAGGTGGCCGCCGGCGCCGGTATCATCGGGGTGTCTGACGTGGCCGATCAGGAAGACTCCGAGTCCTTCGAAGTCGGCTTCAAAGGCAACTTCCTCGACGATCGGCTGCGCCTCGGCGCGGCGTTGTTCACCACCGACGTGGAAGGCCAGCAGTTCTTCTCCTTTATCGGCGCCATCAGCGCGCAAATCCTGACCAACATCGACGACGTGTCGCTGTGGGGCGGGGAGCTGGAGCTGGTGTATCGCGCCACCGACCAGCTCGACGCCTACGCCGCTATCGGCTACACCAACAGCGAAATCGAGGCCTACGCCGTGGATCCGACGGCTGTCGGCAACGAAGCGCCGTACATCGCGGACAATACCTTTAACGCCGGTATCCGCTACGAGCTGGCCAACAGCCTGTTTGAGGCAACGCCCTATGTTCGATTGGACTACGAGCGGCGCGGCAGTCAGTTCTGGGACGTGAACAACTCCACCGCCCGTTCTGCGCTGGACTTCCTGAACGTCCGCCTGGGCCTCCAGCATCAGAACTGGCTCCTGTCGGCGGATATCGAAAACGCGCTGGACGAGGAGTACAACTCCGAGTGGGTCGCCGGCGGTTTCTCCGCGGCAGCCCCCGGCCGGATCTGGCGCGTCCAGCTACGCTACGATTTCTTTTGATTCCATCAACCCTTCGGGCGGCCAGCGATCTGGCCGCCCTGGCGTTTTTCCGATTCGCCTAGCGCCCCGCAGGAGCAGCCATGTCTGAGTTTCGCGTATCCGCCGACATCGGCGGCACCTTCACCGATCTGGTCGTTGACCCTGCCGATGGCCCCACCTTTGTCGGCAAAGTAGCCACCACGCCGGACAACCCGGCGCGCGGCGTGATCGAGGGGGTGCAACAGCTCATCCCCAACGCCTCCGAGATCAACTTCTTTGTTCATGGCACCACCGTGGGGCTGAACGCGTTTCTGGAGCGGCGTGGTGAACGCGTGCTCCTGCTGATGACCACCGGCAGCGGGGATAGCTACTCGATAGCCCGCGGCAACCGGCAGACGCTGTACGACCTTCAGTACCGTAAACCGGAGCAGCTGGTCGCCCGCCGCGACGTCCATGAAATTGGCGGTCGCCTGGCCTGGGATGGCGAAGAGCTGGAGCCGCTCAACCACGACGACCTGGAGGCGGTTGTCGACAAGGTGAAGCGCGAAGAGATCGCCTCGGTGGCGGTGTGCTTCCTGCACGCGTATGCCCACCCGCAGCACGAGCTGGAAGCCGGCAAAATCCTGAGCGAGGCGCTGCCGGGCGTGTCGATCACGCTGTCGCACTCCGTGGCGCCGGAATGGCGCGAGTATGAGCGGGCCTCCACGGCGGTGATGAACGCCTACGTGGCTCCGGTGGTGCAGCGCTACCTGTCCAGCCTCGAGCAGCAGTTTGCCGACTTGGGGATGGGGGCAACGGTGCACGTGATGCAGTCCAGCGGTGGTGTGGCCACCGCGGAGGCGGCCCGCGACAAGCCGGTATTTACGCTGCTTTCCGGGCCCGTGGGCGGAACGGTTGGCGGGGTTTCCCTGGCCAAGGCGATGGGGCGCAACAATCTGCTTTGCGTCGACATGGGCGGGACCTCTTTTGATCTGTCGCTGGTCATCGACGGCTCGGGCACCGCCACCACGGAGACCGAGCTTGAGGGGTTGCCGCTCCTCATGTCGATTCTGGATATCCAGACCATCGGCACCGGCGGTGGATCGATTGCCTGGATGGAGGGCGAAGGGCTGCGGGTGGGGCCACACAGTGCCGGTTCTCAGCCGGGTCCGGCCTGCTACGGCCGCGGCGGCAAGGAACCGACCGTCACCGATGCCAACGTTTTTCTGGGCCGCCTGGGCGTGGCTTCCCTGCTGGGGGGTGATATGACGCTGGACCTGGATGCCGCCACCACTGCCATCGAGTCGCTGGCGTCGCGGGCCGGCATGACGCCGACGGCGCTGGCGGAGGGGATCTTAGCGATCTCCAACGCCGCCATGGCCGACGCGATGCGCACGATCACGGTCAGTCAGGGCCTCGATCCCCGGGATTTCAGCCTGGTGGCCTTCGGCGGCGCGGGCCCCATGGCCGCCGTATTCCTGGCCCAGGAGCTCGATATCGGCGAGGTGGTGGTGCCGAACTTCCCCGGCACGTTTTCGGCCTGGGGCATGCTGCAGACCGATCTGCGCAGCGACCAGACCTGCGCCTACTACAGCCCCACCCAGTCGGTGGATCTGGCGGATCTGGACAAGCATTACCAAGGGCTGGAGCAGGAGGGCGCAGAAGCGCTGCGGGCCCAGGGTGTGGCCGACGAGGCGCTGTCTTTTGTGCGGTCCGCCGATATGCGCTACATCGGCCAGGAGTATTCGATCAACGTGGCGCTGCCGGCCGGCAGCCAGGTCGACGACATTGTCGCGGCGTTTCATGAAAGCCACGAGCGGCGCTACGGCCACGGCTCACCGGGGGCGCCGGTGGAGTTCGTGAACCTCCGCCTGGCGGCCTTCGGCGCGCTGGTGCGGTCCGATTTTGAGGAGCCCGGCCAGGGTGGCGAGGGTGGCGCGGCGGCCGACCCGGTGCTGGGCGAGCGGCAGGCCATCTATGGCGGAGAGGAGCTGCCGACACCGGTCTACGATCGGCTTAAGCTAACCAGCAGCCACCGCCTCGCGGGCCCCGCTATCATCGAAGAAAAAAGTGCCACCACGGTCGTGCCGCCCGGCTGGGTGGCGCGCGTTGATGACATCGGCAACATTCTCATTGCCCGGGAGGTCAGCCAATGAGCACGCAAGTTGATCCGGTCACCACCGAAATCATCCGCAACGCGTTTATCGCGATTGCCAACGACATGAACGCGACGCTCATCCGCAGCGCGTTTACGCCAGTGATCTACGAAGGCAAAGACTGTTCGGTAGCGCTGATCGACGATCAGGGCGAGGTGCTGGGCCAGTCGCTGGGTCTGCCGCTGTTTCTGGGCAATCTGGAGATCTGCGTCAAGCTGATTGCGGAGCAGCACGGCTGGGACTACTTCAAGCCCGGCGACGTGTTCTACATGAACGATTCCTACATGACCGGCACGCACCTGAACGACTCCACAGTGATCATGCCGATTTTCCACAACGACCAGCGCATTGGCTTTGCCGCTTCCCGGGCGCACTGGCTGGACGTGGGCGCCAAGGATCCTGGCACGCCGGTGGACTCCCACGAGATCTACCAGGAAGGCACGCGCTGGGGGCCAACGCGGTTGTATGACGGCGGGGTGGCCCGCGACGACGTGATCGACCTGCTGCGGCGCAACAGCCGCTTCGGCGACGCGCTGATCGGCGACCTCAACGCCCAGATTGCCGCCGGGCGCACCGGTGAGCGGCGTCTCAAGTCGCTGTTTGACCGCTTCGGCCTCGACACCATTCGAGCGGCGCGGGACGAGATCTTTCGCCAGACCGAAACCCGCGAGCGCCAGGCGGTGGGCGAGATCCCCGATGGCAGCTACGTCGCGGAGGGTGCTTTGGACGATGACGGTCTGGGCAACGGGCCGGTGCCGGTGAAGCTCAAAATTGACGTGGCCGGTGACAGTTTGCGGCTCGACCTAACGGGCTCCAGCCCCCAGGCCCGGGGACCGATCAACTGTGGGTTGACCCAGACGATCGCCGCCGTCCGCGTGGCCTACAAGCTGCTGGTAAGCCCGGACGTATCGCCCAACGGCGGCTCGTTCAAACCGCTGGAGGTAAGCGCCCCCGATTCCAGCGTATTCAACGCCAAGGAGCCGGCGGCCTGCGGCTGGTACTTCACGCCGCTGGGGCTGCTGATCGACCTGGTGATCAAGGCGCTGGCACCGGCGATGCCCGGGCGCGTTGCCGGGGCGCACTACGGCGACTCGATGGTGATCACGATCGCCGGCACCGATCCGCGCAACGGCGATCAGCCGTACCTGATGATTGAGCCGACCACCGGTGGCTGGGGCGCCTTCGACGGTGGCGACGGCGCCAACTCGCTGATCAACAACGTCAACGGCAGCTTTAAGGACCTGCCAATCGAAGTTTTTGAGCGCAAATATCCGCTGCGTATCCGGCGCTACAACATCCGGGAAGACTCGGGCGGCGCCGGCCAGTATCGCGGCGGCAACGGCACCTACCGCGAATACGAGGTGCTCGCCGACTCGGTGCTCTACCTCTGGTTTGAGCGTGCCGTGACGCCGGCCTGGGGGCTGTTCGACGGCGGCGATGCCCGTCCGCCTCGCGTTGAGGTAGATGTTCCCGGCGAGGACACCGAGACCTATCTGAAGGTAAACGCCAAGCCGGTGGCGGCCGGCACCATCATCCGTTCAAGAACGGGCGGCGGCGGTGGCTTTGGACCGGCCCTTCAGCGGGCGCCGGAGCAGGTGCGCGCGGACGTGCTGGATGGTCTGGTGACCCGCGACGCAGCTCGCGAGCAATACGGCGTGGTACTGGGTGACGACGGGGCCGTCGACGCGCAGGCCACCGAAGCCGCCCGCGCCGCGAGCGCGTGAGCAGCGGGCCTGGCCAGAGCGGTGAGTTCACCCTAAGCCAGGTTCCGCGCGACGCTACCTACAGCGGGTGGCACATTGCGCTGGTGGTGATCGGCGGCACCATCTCGATTCCCGGGTTTCTGATGGCTGCCCAGATCGGCTCAGCCCTCGGCTTGAAACAAGCTGCCATCGCGTTTGTCATCGGCTGTCTTGTGCTCGGTCTGCTGGGCGCCGCCACCGGCGCCGCCGGGCAGAAGTCGGGCCTGTCGGCGCACATGCTGGGCCAGTTCGCCTTCGGCCGGATCGGCGGACGGGCCGCCAGTATGGCCATCGCGCTGTCGCTGGTCGGCTGGTTCGGTGTCATCTCCAGCATCTTTGCCATCGCCGCCCAGGGGCTGGCGGAAAGCGTGTTCGGCGTCAGCCTGCCCTTCAGCGCCCTGGTCATCGTGGGCGGTGTATTGATCGTCGGCGTCACCATCGCCGGCTTTAAAGGCCTCGACCGGCTGGCCCTGGCGCTGGTGTCGCTGATGTTCGCCTTCCTGCTCCTCGCCGCGTGGCTGTCGCGTGGGCAGCTCAGCAGCGGAGCGCTGCTGCCGGGCACATCGGATATGAACCTGACCACCGCGGTCTCCGCGGTGATCGGCAGCTATATCGCCGGCGTCGCCATCCAGCCCGACTACGCCCGCTTTGCGCCAAGTCGCAAGGCGGCGTTGGCTTCAGCGTTTTTTGCGCTGGGGATTTCGTTTCCGCTGGTGCTGCTGTGCACCGCGATCCCAAGCGTTGCGGCTGGAGAAAGCGACCTGTTCAAGGTGATGGCGTCACTCGGGATCGGCGTGCCGGCTTTTGCGCTGCTGGGACTGGCCGCCTGGTCGTCCAACGTGCTGTGCGTGTATTCGGCGGCCCTGTCCTTTACGACCATCTTTCCACGCTCTGGCTTTGCGCCGGTGGTGCTGGCCATCGGGATTGCTGGTACCGCGCTCGCGCTCCTTCACGTGGAAGCATTCCTGACGGACTATCTCGTGCTGCTGAGCATCGCTATCCCGCCGATCGTCGGCATCCTGGCGTGCGACGCGCTGCTGTTCCGCTCCGACCACTCTGAGGCCGCCCGGCGCGAATTGCCCCTGTTTCGCGCTCCGCCGATGCTGGGGTGGATTGCCGGGATCGGCGCCGGCGCATCCACCTTTGCCGGCGGACCATCGCCTACGGGCTCCCCCGCGCTGGATTCGATTGGCCTGTCGCTGCTGGTTTACCTGTTGCTGACCGGCGTCTCCTCCCGGACCGCGCAGAAAAAGCCGGCCTAGCCGCCGGTAAGGGTGCGGGTCAGTCGCTTGGGGTCTGACCCGGCGACCCGGCGGCCAGCGTCGGTTAAGCGGGATAAACGACGCCGTAGACGTGCGGCGCCGCGCCGGTGACGGACTCAAGATCACTTTTGCGCCCCTGCACCGCGAAGCGGGCCAGGTGGGCAAACAGCATCGCCTCCATCCAGTCGCCGTGTACGCCGAAGCGGCTGGTCGGCGCTACCGGGATCGGCTGCAGCACAAATTCAAGCCGGGCCATCAGATGCGGGTTATGGGCACCGCCCCCGCAAACCAGCACCCGCCGGCAGTCCGGCTGCTGCTGCCGAAGGGCCCGCGCAACGCTCTCGGCGGTGAGGGCAGCCAGCGTAGCCTGTACGTCTTCCGGGCGATCATCGCTGCCGGCAAAAGACTCGATCCAGCGAAGATGGAAGTGCTCGCGGCCGGTGCTCTTGGGTGGCAGCCGGTCGAAATAGGGATCCGTCAGCATCCGGTCCAGCAGAGGCTGCAGCACGCGGCCGCTTGCCGCCCACTCGCCGTTTTTGTCCAGCGGTTCGCTGCGGTGCGCAGCGATCCAGTCATCCAGCAGGCAGTTACCCGGGCCGGTATCAAATCCGGCGATCGATGCGGCCAGGTCCGCGGGCAACAGCGTCAGGTTGCCAATGCCGCCGAGGTTCAATACGGCGCGCGATTCTTCGGTGCTGCGCAGGAGCGCGCCGTGCAGCGCCGGCGCCAGCGGTGCGCCCTGGCCGCCCAGGGCCACGTCGCGGCGGCGAAAATCGGCCACCGTGGCGATGCCGGTGCAGGTGGCAATCACGTGCGGGTTGCCCAGTTGCCAGGTGCTGGCCGGGCTGTCGTCCGGGCCGTGATACACGTTTTGACCGTGGCTGCCGAGGGCGATCACCTCCTGGGGCGCAACCGCCGCCGCCTGCAGCACCGCCTGCACCGCGCCGGCAAAGGACTGGCCAACGGCCACGTCGACCTGGGAAAGCGCCGCCGGCGCCAGGGCCTCGCCGCGGCTCAGTCGCCCCAAGGCAGCCCGAAGATCATCATCGTAGGGAAAGCTGCCGCCCTGCATTAGCACCGGCCGATCGCCTTTGAAATCAACCAGGGCGGCGTCGATGCCGTCCATGCTGGTACCGGAAATAAGGCCGAGATAGAGCTCCCCGGCCATGGTCAGTGGGTTCCCGGCGCCAACAGCTACCGTTCCGCCAGCAGGGTCTTGCCCTGCAGCAGATCGAGCTGATGCAGCAGTGGCGTTGCCAGCTGATTGAAGGCCACAAGCTGGGCCGCGGGCAGCGGATCGGCTTTGGGCAGATCCACGGTGCGAGGGTTGCGATGAACGCCGTTTACCAGAAACTCGTAGTGGAGATGCGGGGCCTGGGACATGCCGGTGTTGCCGACGGTACCGATCACCTGGCCCTGCTTGACGCGCTGACCCTTCTTCACCGTCCGCTTGGTGAAGTGCAGATACTTGGTCACGATGTTATTGCCGTGCTGGATAAAAACGTAGTGACCGTTGTACTTGTTGTACGCCGAGGCGACGACCTTGCCATGGCCAGCCGCAAACACCGGCGTTCCCGGCGGCGCCCGGTAGTCGGTGCCATTGTGAGCTTTCACCCGCTGCAGGATCGGGTGGAAGCGGTTGGGATTGAAGTTGGAACTGATGTAGGAAAAATTCAGCGGCGCGCGCAGAAACGCTTTGCGCATGTTGCGGCCGTCCGGTGAGAAATATTCAAAGCCGTTTTCCGTCTCAAACCGCACCGCCTGAAACTTGTCGCCCTGGTTAACGAAGGTGGCCGCGACGATGGCGCCGTCGCGCAGCAGCTCGCCGTTTCGGTAGATCTCTTCGTAGATCAGGTGAAATTCGTCGCCGCGGCGGATATCCAGCACAAAGTCGATGTCCCAGCCGAACAGGCCCGCCATGTCCATAATGAGCCGATCGCTCAGCCCCGCTTCCCGGCCGGCGACAAACAGCGAGGCCCGAATCTGCCCGCTGGTGTGCCGCAGCTGCGTCACCATGGCGTCTTCCAGCAGCTCGCTTTTCAGCTCCCCCGCCTCGCCGGTCACCCGCAGCCGGCGGCTTTCGTCCAGCTGGTATTCCAATCGCTTCAGGCTGCCGTCTTCCGCGAGCCAGAAGCTCAGCTCGTCGCCCGGATAGATCCGCGTCAGTCGCGCCGTGTGCTCATCGAGGTGCACGACATCATGGACGGCCCGCGCACTCAGGCCCTGGCGTTTGAAAACCGAGGCCAGCGTGTCGCCTTTGCCAACCACCTCAACCGAGCCGGTGTCCTCAAGCGCCGCTTCAAGCAGCGCCGACAGCTCGGCGGGCTGGCCTTCGCCGGTGGTGCCCAGCTCGGGCAGTGCGAGGGTCGCAAGCTTCCGTTCGTCGGCCGCGCGGCTGCCGGTGGACAGGCTCGCGATCGCATCCATGGTGAGCGACAGCAGCGGCAGCGCCACCAGGGCCACGCCAACCGCAAGCAGCGCCGAGCGGCGGCGCCCCTTTAGCGGCAGGAGCCGACCCCAAGCCCGCCGGAGCGCCCGACGGCGTGGTCGTAGCGACCGTCCGGCGCTGCGCAGGCGCTGCAGCTGGCGGGTCAGCCAGGCGTAAATGGGCCTCAGCGGATTCGCGCGGTATGGGGACGTCGATCGACGGTAGGAGGGTGGACTGTCGGGTGCAGGTTTTCGGGACGCACGAAACAGCGCTCCCGCGGTTTGCCGCCGACGCTTTCCGGGACGCCGGCTGGGTCTCGCGAGATGCTTGTAATCTCTTGGAAAATCAGGGCGTTTCGGCAATGTCCGACCCTTTTTTGCGGGCTACGATAGCCCCCGTAGCCAACCTCGTCAATGTGCAACGCTTCGCCAAACCGGTTGACCCCGGCGTCGGCTGACGGAACCATGCCGCATTCAGCGTAAAAATCGAGTTAATTTTGACGGATTTGACGGTCGGCGATGTGCTGGGCGGGCCAGCGCCGCTTGAACGTCGGGAGCTGGAACTGCTCCTTGAGCATGTGCTCAACAAAAACCGGGCATGGCTGCTGGCGCACAGTCGCGAACCCCTCGCTCCCGAGCACGAGCAGCAGCTTGCGGCGCTGACCGAGCGGGTCGCCGCGGGAGAACCGCTGGCCTACGTGCTGGGCACCTGGTCCTTCTACGGTCTCAACGTTCGGGTGACCACCGCTACGCTCGTTCCTCGGCCAGAAACCGAAGAACTGGTGGACCGGGCGCTGGCCCTGATGCCGCCGGACACCTCCGGTCGGGCGGTGGATCTGGGCACCGGCAGCGGCGCTATCGCTCTGGCCCTGGCGCGGGAGCGGCCGGGCTGGCAAATTGCGGCCACGGACCAATCGGCGGAGGCCGTTGAGGTGGCCCGGGAGAACGCCCGGGCGCTGGGCCTTGGGTGCATCAAGTTTTTCATCGGAGACTGGTGGCGGGCGGTCGGTGATCGCCGCTTCAATCTGGTAGTCTCCAACCCGCCATATGTTGTTCCCGGCGATCCGCGCTTGACCGCCCGGGGGGAGCCCCCGCTGGCGCTCTACGGTGGGGCTGATGGGCTGGACGCCTATCGGGCCATCGTTCGCGGGCTGGGACGACATCTGGAAACAGGGGGATCTTTTCTGGTGGAACACGGCCTGGATCAGCAGCGGGAAATCGCCGCACTTGTGGCGCAGCATTTTGCCCAGGTGGAAGCCGTGCGAGACCTCGCGGGCCATCCCCGAATCATTGTGGCGACAGGTTTTAAGCCTTGAAGCTGGTTGAGATCCAGCGTTCCGAGTGGTGGCCCGCCGGCCTTTCGTTCTGCTATTTCCTGCTGATCCTGGCCAGCTACTACACGGTGAGGCCGCTGCGCGATGCGCTGGCGGTCAGCGGCGGCGTGGCCATGATCCAGTATCTGTTCACCGCCACGTTTTTCTGCATGCTGGCCATTGTTCCGCTGTATGGTTGGCTCACCAGCCGGCTGCCGCGGCGGATTTTTCTGCCGCTGGTCTATGGATTTTTCCTGCTTAACCTGCTGGCGCTGCACTGGGTCTTCTTGCAGTACGGCGACAGCGAGTGGCTGCCCCGGGTGTTTTTTGTCTGGGTGAGCGTATTCAATCTGTTTGTGGTGCCCGTGTTCTGGGCGTTTATGGCGGATCTGTTTTCCACCGATCAGTCCCGGCGCCTGTTTGGCCCGATTGCCGCCGGCGGCAGCATCGGCGCAATCTGTGGTCCGCTGCTGGTTAATTTTCTGACCCCAAAAATTGGCATCGCCGGGCTGCCGCTGCTGTCGGCCGCTTTACTGGCGCTGGCGATGGTCTGCCAGTTCACCCTGCTGCGCTGGTCCCGCAACCGGCCCCGGCCGACGCAGGTGGAAAACCCGGGACAGGCCATGGGTGGCAGCATTTTTGCCGGGGCTACGCTGCCGTTTCGCTACCCCTACCTGGCGGCATTCTGCGGGATTATGTTTCTCGGCACCTTTTCCGGTGCGCTGCTTTATCTGGAGCAGGCGGAAGTGGTCGCCGAGCGCCTTGTCGGCGAGGCGGAGATCACCGTCTTTTTCTCCCGCCTGGATCTGCTCGCCAACACGCTCACCATCATCGTGCAGCTGCTGCTGACAGCGGGCATCATTCGCTGGCTTGGACTCGGACTCACGCTGCTCCTGCTGCCGGCGGTGGTGCTGCTGGGTTTTGGCCTGATCTCCGTATATCCGCTGATCTGGGTGATCGCCGGCGCCCAGGCGCTGCGCCGGGCGGTGCTGTTCTCCATCAACAACCCGGCTGTGGGCATGTTGTTTACCGTGGTGGGTCCCCAGTCCCGGTACAAATTCAAGCAGTTCGCCAACACGGTGGTTTACCGCGCCGGCGACTCAAGCGGCGCCTGGGCCTTTACCGGGCTGATGGCTCTGGGGCTGGGGCTCAGCGGCGTCGCGGTGCTGGGTATGGTGGCCGCGGTGGGCTGGGCGTTTCTGGCATTGCGCCTCGGCGCCAGCTACAAGCAGCTGGAATCGGGCGAAACCAAAATACCCTGATTGCCGGGCGGCGCCGGCTCAGACTGCAACTTTGCCCCGGATGTGGGGATGCGGGTCGTAGTTGGTCAGGGAAAAATCATCAAAGGTGAAGGCCAGCAGATCCTTAACCGCCGGGTTGAGCGTCATCGTGGGGCGCGCCCGGGGTTTCCGGGTGAGCTGCAGCCGGGCCTGCTCCAGGTGGTTCAGATAAAGGTGCGCATCGCCCAGGGTGTGGACAAAGTCGCCGGGCTTCAGGTCGCACACCTGCGCCAGCATCAAGGTGAGCAGCGCGTAGGAAGCGATGTTGAAGGGTACGCCGAGAAATACGTCGCCGGAGCGCTGGTAAAGCTGGCAGCTCAGCTTGCCGTCGGCCACGTAAAACTGAAACAGGGTGTGGCAGGGCGGCAGGGCCATCTCATCCACCAGCGCCACGTTCCAGGCGCAGACGATGTGGCGCCGGGAGTAGGGCCGTTCCTTGAGGTCGGTCAGGAGCCGCGCAATCTGGTCGATGTGGCCGCCGTTGTAGTCCGGCCAGGAGCGCCACTGCTGGCCGTAGACCGGGCCGAGCTCGCCATTTTCATCTGCCCACTCGTCCCAGATTGAGACGCCGTGCTGTTTCAGATAAGCGATGTTGGAATCGCCCCGAAGAAACCACAGCAGCTCATGAACTATCGATTTGAGATGCAGCTTTTTGGTGGTCAGCAGGGGAAACCCCTCGGCCAGATTAAAACGCATCTGGTGGCCAAAGATGCTCAAGGTGCCGGTGCCGGTGCGATCTTCGCGCCGGTGGCCCTCATCCAGGATCTGGCGCAGCAGGTTCAGGTAAGGCGTCATGCGGTCACCTTCGAACGCCGGTAGGCCACGGCCAGCATGGTGACACCGGCGATAATCAGCGGCCAGGACAGCAACTGCCCCATGGTCAACCAGTTGCCGAAGAGAAAACCGATGTCACGATCCGGCTCACGAAACCATTCCACGATGGAGCGGAACACGCCATAGCCGGCGATCATCAGGCCGGTCACCGCCAGCGGAGGTCGGATACGGCGGGAGTAGATCCACACAATGACAAACAGGACGATGCCCTCCAGGAACGCTTCGTAAAGCTGCGACGGGTGCCGCGCCAGATGATCGAGCTGGCCCGTCTCGTAAAGCGCTTCGATCTCTCGCGCGGTGAGCTTCTCATCGGGCAGGGCGGCGGGAAAGACCATGGCCCAGGGCACGTCGCTGATACGTCCCCACAGCTCTCCGCCGATAAAGTTGCCGACGCGGCCAAAAAACAGCCCGGGCGGGATCAGCGGAATAATGAAGTCGGAAATCTCGTGAAAAGCTTTACCGGTCTTTCGCTGGTAGTAAAAGATCGCCGCCAGAATACCCAGAAAGCCACCGTGGAAAGACATGCCACCGTTCCAGATCTGGTAGATGCGGCGCGGGTCCTCAAGCACGTTCGCAAAGTCATAGAACAGCAGGTAGCCCAGCCGACCGCCGATCACCACACCGAGCACGCCGTAGAACAGGAAGTCCCCCACCTGCTCCTGGGTCCAGCCGTACTGGAGCTGCTTCGCACGATGGTTGCCGAGCATCCAGAAGGCCAGGAAGCCCAGCAGGTACATGAGGCCGTACCAGTGGATCTTGAGCGGTCCGAGGCTGAAGAAAACCGGGTCGAAGTTGACGAGCAAAGCGCAGTCCGAGGTCGTGCTGAGCCGGCATTCTAGCCCGACGGGCGGGCCGGCATGAATAGGGCTGCAGGTTGGCGGCCCGGATAGCCCCGTTGCCGCACCGCCGCTTTTAGGGCGCGGGTTAAGGCGATTATTGGTCGAGGCCGCTATACTCACGGGTCGCGCCCACGTTTTTAACCGGTGGGCCAGCAACGGAGATGCTCAATTTTGTCCACACAGCGCTGCCAACGGAACCTGGCTCTGTGAACCGGCTGGCCGGAGCGACCAGCCCCTACCTGCTGCAGCATGCATCGCAGCCAGTGCTCTGGTGGCCGTGGTGTGACGAGGCGCTGGAGGCCGCCCGGGAGGCGGATAAACCGATCCTGCTGTCCATCGGCTATTCGGCCTGCCACTGGTGCCATGTGATGGCGGCCGAGTCGTTCTCCGATACCGAAACGGCGGAGGTAATCAACGAACACTTCGTCAGCATCAAGGTCGACCGGGAAGAACGACCGGATCTCGACCGAATCTACCAGCTGAGTCATCAGGTGATCACCGACCAGCCCGGCGGCTGGCCGCTGACGCTGATCCTGGAGCCCGAAAATCAGTCGCCGTTTTTTGCTGGAACCTACTTCCCGGCCCAGGGCCGTCACGGCGTGCCCGGTTTCTCCGAGGTGCTCAAGAGCATCAGCAAAGCCTGGGAAACCCGCCGGGAAGACCTGGATCAGCAAACCGATCGTCTGAAAGACTTTCTCACCCGGGCGGCACAGGTCAGCGCCACGGATCAGGCCCCCGATGCCTCCCCCGGGGAGGCCGCGCTGCTCAACATTGAGCGCCAGTACGACGCCCGCCACGGCGGTTTTGGCTCCGCTCCAAAATTTCCCAATCCCGCCCTGCTGCGCTACCTCATGACCTGGTCGGCGTTTACCCCGGACGATCGCCGGGACGCGGAGGATATGGTTTCCCACACGCTCCAGCGGATGGCGGAAGGGGGACTTTTTGACCAGCTTGGAGGCGGCTTCTTTCGCTACAGCGTCGACGGCGTCTGGGGTATTCCGCACTTTGAAAAAATGCTCAGCGACAACGCTCAGCTGCTGTGGATCTACGCCCACGCTGCGGCGGAGGTGGACCAGTCCTTCGCTGACGCGGCGCGGACCACGGCCAAGTGGGTGGTGAAGACCATGCAGTCGCCGAACGGCGGCTACCTCACCGCCGTCGATGCCGATACCAACGGCGAAGAGGGCAGCTACTACCTCTGGGACAAGGCGGAGTTTGAAGGTCTGCTGAGCCCGGAGGAAGCGCACATCGCCGGTGCCTGCTGGGGCCTCAGTGAAGCCCCCAATTTTGAGGGTCGCCTGTGGCACCTTGGTTCCGGGCAGCCGCTGCGGCAGGTGGCTAAGCAGATTGGCGTGGGTCGCTCGCTGGCGCTGGACTGTCTGCACAACGCCAGAAAGAAACTGCTTCAGGCCCGGCGCCAGCGCACCGTACCTGCCCGGGACGACAAGATCCTCGCCAGCGTGAATGGTCTGATGATCGGCGCCATGGCCAAATCCGCGCGGGTCCTCGGCGACACCGCGCTGCTGAAGTCAGCGCAGGACGCGCTGGGTTTTGTCCGCCGCCACCTGTGGCAGGACGGACGGCTGCTCGCCGTCTCCCGCGGCGGACGCCACTACCAGATGGGTTATCTGGACGACTACGCATTTGTGCTGGACGGGCTGCTGGAGATGATGGCAACCAGCTTCCGGCCGGCGGACCTGGAGTGGGCCCGGCACCTGGCGCGAGCGCTGCTGACCCATTTTGAGGATCCCTACGAAGGCGGGTTTTTCTTTACCGCCCACGACCACGAGAAGCTGATTCAGCGGCCCCGGCCGCTGCAGGATGAGAGCACGCCCTCGGGCAACGCGGTGGCGGCGCGGTCGCTGCTACGGCTGGGCCGGCTGCTGGACAACCTGATGTTTGTCAACGCCGCCGAACGGGTGCTGCGCTGCTCCTGGGGTGAACTGCATCGGGCACCGCAGGCGTGCTGCACCATGCTGGGGGCCCTCGATGAGTGGCTCCATCCGCCTAATCTGGTGGTGCTGCGGGGCGCGCCGGATCTGGTGGGGCCGGTGTGGGAGGCGCTGCGCCGCTCCAACCACCATCATGTCTACTACCTGGATCCCAATTCGCTGCTGGAACGGTACCCGGTGCAGGGATCTTTCACCGCCTATCGTTGCGAAGGCACCCACTGCTCCGAGCCGATTACCGATCCCCGGGCGCTGGCGTCCGCCGCCTAGGAGTCCGCTTCCAGCGCGTCAATTTCCCGCTGCACAATCGCCGGATCGATGGGCAGATCGCCTTGCGATGCGAGCGCTTTGAAGGTTTCCAGTGCCTGTTCCGAGTGCCCCCGGCGCGCGTGAATCTGCGCCTGCCAGAAAGCCTCCAGCACTGTGCCTTTCAAGGTGTCTGGAAGCTGGGTCAGATGGGTCTGCATTTCTGACAGCCGGCGCTCTTCCGCCAGCAGCCGCATCATCTCCACCTGGCCGGGGAAAAAGTTGGGCTCCCGCCGCACCAGGCGCCGATACAGGTTCAGAGCAATGTCCGGCTGATCACGCCGCTCGGCCAGTTCCCCCAGCGCCAGTCGCGCCGGATGGTAGTGGTGATCGAGGGTCAGGGCGCTTTGCAGCGACTGCTCCGCCGGCTCCAGCTGGTCTGCGTAAAGCTGCGCCCGGCCAAGGTTGTAGTGGGTCTGGGCGATGTCCGGCTTAAGATCCCGGGCCCGGGCAAACAGCGCCAGCGCCTCTTCCTTCTGACCCGTCTTGTCCAGCTGCATGGCCAGGCCGCTGACGCTGGGCAGGTGATCCGGCGCCGCAGCCACCGCCGCGCGCAGATCCTCCAGCGCCTCGGCGTCGTTGCCCAGTTCCCGACGGCACAGCGCCAGGAGCACCCGCGCGTCAGGCAGGTTTGGGTCCAGCTCCAGCGTCCGCGTGAGTGTTTCGATGGCCAGCCCGTGCTGCCCCGCATCGTGCTGGCACTTGCCGAGATTCAGCCAGGCGGTGGCGCGTTCCGGCTCGATGCGGGTGACCGCGGCAAAGTCTGCCTGGCCTTCGTCCAGGCGGCCCTGCTGGCAGCGCAGCATGGCCCGCAGCTCCAGCGCCGGGGCCAATTCGGGGTCCGCGGCGAGGGCCAGGTTCAACTCCGACAGGGCGCGATCGCCGTCGCGCTGGCGAATCGCCTCGCGCGCCTGTTCCAGCGCTGTAGCGGCCGCCGAGTCCGTGGGTGGTGATGCCATGGGTGTTTATCCGCAGGTCCAGCAAAAATGGGGCGCAGATGGTAGCACGGTGGCGGGTCCGGCATCGGTTATCATCGCCGCCTCACAGCCACCTGAGGAAGACGGATGAACCCTGCCGAAATTGATTGGAACCAGCTGTTTGTCGACTACGCCATACCCTGGGCTATCAGGATTACTCTGGCCCTGGTGATTTTTGTGGTGGGCCGCTGGGTGCGCACCATTATTGTCTCGCTGGCCAAGCGCGTGATGGCCAAAGCCGGGCAGGATCCGATCCTGATCAATTTTGTCGGGTCTATTCTGTCGGCCCTGCTGCTGCTGGTGGTGGTTGTCGCCGCGCTGGATCAGCTCGGCCTGAACACCACGTCGATTGTGGCGGTCCTGGGTGCCGCCGGCCTCGCCGTGGGTCTGGCGCTGCAGGATTCGCTCAAGAACTTCGCCGCCGGCGTGATGCTGATCATTTTTCGGCCGTTTAAGACGGGCGACTTTGTGGAGGTGGCCGGCGTGTCGGGCAGCGTGGAAGAGCTGTCGGTGTTCTGGAGCAAGCTGAAGACGCCGGATAACAAGGCGGTCACGCTACCCAATGGCGACGTGCTGGCCGGCCCCATCACCAACTATTCGGCCAAAGAAACGCGCCGCGTCGACATGGTGTTTGGCATCGGCTACGACGACGACATTGAGCTGGCCGGTCGGATCCTCAAGGAAATCGTGACCGGCCATGACAAGGTGCTGGCGGATCCGGCGCCCGTTGTGGCGCTGCACGAGCTGGCCGACTCCAGCGTCAATTTTGTCGTTCGGCCCTGGGCCAAAACGTCAGACTACTGGGCCGTGTACTGGGACGTGCATAAACAGGTGAAAAAGCGCTTTGACGCCGAGGGCGTCTCGATTCCTTATCCCCAAATGGACGTGCACTTAGATCGCACCGACAACCCTGAGCAGGTGCGGGCAGCATGAAGGTTGCGTTCCTCGGATTGGGAGTGATGGGCTATCCCATGGCGGGACACCTGGCGAAAGCGGGCTACGACGTCACGGTATACAACCGCTCGGGCGCCAAGTCCCAGGCGTGGGTTGCTGAATACCACGGCCAGGCGGCGCCAACGCCGGCCGCCGCGTCTCAGGGCGCCTCGGTGGTGGCGCTCTGCGTGGGTAACGACGACGACGTGCGCGAGGTGGTGCTGGGGCCTGACGGCGCGCTTGGCGCCATGAGTGCCGGCTCGGTGCTGGTGGATCACACCACCACCTCGGCCCTGCTCGCGCGGGAGCTGGCGGCGCACTGTGCCGAGCGTGACGTCGGTTTTGTCGACGCCCCTGTCTCGGGTGGCCAGGCCGGGGCGGAGAACGGTCAGCTGACCATCATGGCCGGCGGTGCGGCGCCTCACTTTGGAATCGCCCAGCCGCTGTTTGACCACTACGGCCGCTACGCCCGCCACATGGGCGGCGCGGGCGCCGGCCAGCTCACCAAGATGGTCAACCAGATCTGCATCGCGGGGCTGGTGCAGGGCCTGGCGGAGGGGCTGAACTTTGCCCAGCACGCTGACCTGGACGCGGCGGCGGTGGTGGACGTGATCTCCCGCGGCGCCGCCCAGTCCTGGCAGATGGACAACCGGGCCGCCACGATGCTGGACGATGAGTACGAGTTTGGCTTCGCCGTCGACTGGATGCGGAAAGATTTAGGCATCGCGCTCGAGGAAGCCGGTAAGAATGGTGCTGCCTTGCCGGTGGCGGAGCTGGTGGATGGGTTTTATTCGGACGTGCAGAAGCTTGGTGGTGGCCGGTGGGATACCTCCAGTCTGCTTCGGCGGCTCCAAAGGATCTAGGCTTCCGCTCGGCATCGGCGCTCGGGCGACCCCCGGTGCGGGAAAGGAGCCCAGGGGGGCCGGTAAAAAAAAGCCAACGGGTCCCCCCCCACCCCAACCGCGGGAGACGCCGAGACCCCCCC
>JBCCVP010000019.1:0-52356 GCA_039195135.1 Pseudomonadota bacterium
ATGTAATGCTGAATGTCCATGTACATTAATGGTTGATGCATGTAATGCGGAATATCCATGTACGGCAGCTCCGGATTCACCCGCAAACGACTCACGCTAGTGGCACCCTCCAGGCGTGCATCTGCCGATTTTTTTGAGTAACCAGCGTCACCGTCAGCAATCTCAGACTAGCCCGCAGAGAGCTCTGCCTGGTACATCAATGCACGCCTTTTGAGAACGCGGGAAGCAAGCGTCATTGCGCCAACAGCCAGGAGGCAGTATCCGCCCAACCAGTTCATCTGCTGGGGCAAATCAATGCCCCAATCGATCAGCGTGCCCGTAATGCCCGGGCCGGCGGCCGTAGCCAATACCATCGTGGACACGATGACGGACCGTATTGCGCCGAGATTCAGCACGCCATAAATCTCGGGCCATAGCGCGCCAAGGAGCGTGGAGGACACACCGTAGCTGACGCCCAGCAGTACCATCACCACAAAAAGTGACCAGGTCGGGCCACTGAGGGCCAGGGCAAAACAGGCGCAGGCCAGGGGTAGCAGGTAAAGCGGGAGGATGCGCACCGCACCAATGCGATCGATGACGCCCCCGGTTACGAGCGCCACGCAAACCGTCGTAATCGCCATGGGAATCAGCGCACTGGGAAAGAGCTGGGGCGTCCAGCCATTCAGCGTGGCCAGATAATCCTGGTGATAGAACATCGTGGTGCCGATAAACGGCGGCGCCAGCACGCCGATCAACAGCACCCAGAATATTGGGTCACCCAAAACTTCAGCTCGCGTCCAGTTGCGGCCCATGAATCGGGGCTGCGGGTCGTCTGCATGCTCGGCCAGCGGCGTTCGCGGCTTCAGGTAGGCCCAGGTAGCCAGAGGCAGCGCCACGAGCAACAGCATGCCCGCCGCGGCCAGCCAGCCCGTACGATAGCCGAAGGCCAGAGACAGTCCCGCAAAAGAGAGCGGCAGGGTGGCTTCGCCCGCCTGGTGGCCCAGGACCACCAGCGACACGGCCCGCCCTCGGCTGGCAGAAAACCAACGTCCGGTGGCGGTCAGGGCGATATGAGTCATCATGCCCTGGCCGAGCAGACGAAGCAGAAAAATGCCCAGTGTCAGCATCGCTACCGAACTCGCGAAACCGGCGAGCACTGCTGCCCCAGCGAGGCAAGTGACAACCAGCGCCACCAGCCTGTGCGTCGGCATCACGTCGACCAGTCTGCCCACGAACGGCAAACAGCAGGCGCTGGCCAGGGTTGCCAACATGTACAGGCGACCGAACTGGCCCTGGCTTAAGGCAAAGGCTTCCTGCCACTCGGCGACCGAGGCCGAAACAAAATAGGTTTGTCCGAAGCTTGAGAATGCGGTGAGCAGGAAGCCGCCCGCCAGCCAGCGGAAGTTTCGTTTGACGAAGGCGAGCATTGTCAGCTCGGGTAATGCTCGAACTCGTTGCTGTCGCGAGTGAGCAGCGTCAGCAGTTTGGGGTGCAGAAACAGCTTTTCGCGCCCAACCTTGTTTTCTTCAAGCACGCCAATGTCGCAGAGTTGTTTGAGGTACACGGAGGCGGTTTGCCGCTTGGCAATGCCGCTGTCTACCAAGTTGGAAATGCGTATGTAGGGCTGCACGAACAACTGTTCGACAAGCTCGCGGGTGTAGATTTTTGGCGTACGCCGGTGCACAAGCTGCACGGTATGCTCGAGTAGTGCCTGCGCGCCCCGGACCTTTTTGCTGGTCCAGGAAGAGGTCTCGCGGATGGCCTCAAGCATGTACAGAGTCCATTCCTCCCATTTCCCGGTGCTGGTCACATCGAGCAGAAGGCGGTAGTAGTCAGTTTTGGTTCGGTTGATATGGCCAGACAGAAAGAGCGTCGGCTGATTGAGCAGGCCGCGTTCGACGAGATAGAGGAGGTTGAACACCCGGCCGGTTCTGCCATTGCCGTCGGTAAACGGGTGGATTGCCTCGAACTGATAGTGACCTGCGGCCATACGCACCAGGGGGTCAATGTCGTCGTCGCAGTTCAGGAACCGCTCCCAGTTGGCGAGCTTCTCGCGGAGCAGCTTTTCACCCTCTGGCGGCGTGTAAATGACCTCGCCGGTTTGATCGTTGACGAGCTGGGTGCCTGGCGTACGGCGGATATCGAGCCGGACATCTTTGATGATGCTGCAGACTTCCACCGCCAGGGTGGTGTCCAATGGCCGCTGCGCCAGATGCTGGTAACCGTGGTGCAGCGCCGCACGGTAGCGCAATGCCTCTTTGGTGGCCGGGTCGAGCTGGCGGCCGCTGGAATCGGCGAATTTGAACAACCGGTCTGACGTGGTGACGATGTTTTCAATCTCGGAGCTCGCCTGTGCCTCTAGCAGGGGAATGGTGTTAATCAGCACTGCCTGATTGGGCAGGCTTTCGCCAAGCTGCTTCAGTTCGGCCAGCCCGGCGCGGGCCTCGATGCACAGCTTCAGTACGGCACGCGTTTCCAGTTCCGCCAGTGGGGGCAGAAGAGGGAGTTCGTTGAAGGGCGCCATGGGCCGAAATATCATGTGTCGATCGAATTTTATTTTGTCGACATATTATTCAAACATGTCGATACGATAGACATATTTGGCAAATATGTCGACTTTTGATTATTTTTTCAACATATCGTGTGAATGGCGCGCAGCATCCGCCGTCTTTCCGCATCGCAAATCAAAGTTCACAGCCTTCTGTAAAACGCCTCTAATCGATCAGGCCAGCATCGGGCATGAGCTCGAAGGTTGAGGGCCATTGACTCATATTGCCCAGGGTCTAGGTTTGGGCTTTTAGAATAGATTGGGAGTTGTCGTCAGAGAATTGCCCGGCTTCGCTGCGCTAAGCCGGGCACCAGTCTTCCCGTGCGGATTCGCCCGATCAAGCCAGAATTCCCTAGGGGAACCCTGGCTTGCTCAGGTGAAGCTGACCGCTGCGCGGCCGGCGAAGACTGGTGGAGGCGGCGGGAGTCGAACCCGCGTCCGTCAATCCTCTGCCAAAGGGTCTACATGCTTAGCCGTCTATTGATTTAACTGGACGCTACCCGAACGGCGGGGAAAACGTACAGCGGTCCCGAAAAGGTTTTAACGAATCCACGTCGGGCGCGCTTCATCGCGATCCTGCGAAAGGTGACGTTCCGAATCTGCGCCGCACAGGCACGGCCTCAGTGGAACGGCAAACTACCGGTTTTTAAGCGGCGAGTGCGTAGTTGTCGTCGTTGGCAACTATAAGTTTGCAACGGGATTTACGAGGTACCTTGCGTCCTCGGCATGCACCTTGTGGTTTCGCGATCGGCGTCGAAGCCAGTACGCCCCCCAGGGTGTAAAAGGTAGCCCGCAGGCCACCGCGACGATGGTTAGTATTTTGGGCTAAAACCCAGCAATTTCAACCCCGGTTGACGGTGTTGCTGCCGGGATTATCCCACCCTGTCGGATTGACTCTGCCGGCAAAATCCCTACGGTGGGCCCCGGCGCGCCGCTTCGGCGTGGGAGAAGGGAAAAATACCATGCAAACCGGCACACCAACCGCACAGTGGTCATCAAGACTGGCTTTCACCATGGCCGCCATCGGCAGCTCCGTGGGTCTGGGAAATCTATGGAGGTTTTCCGCTGAAGCTGGCGCAAACGGGGGCGGGGCGTTTATTGGGGTTTACCTCCTGTGCGTCGCCCTGATTGCTATCCCCGCGCTGATGAGCGAGTTCCTCGTTGGGCGCGCCGGCCGGGCGGGCAGTGCGATCAACAGCGTGCGCGACCTTGCCGAACGCAGTGAGGTTTCGGGCTTCTGGTCTTCCGGCGTCTGGGTGGGGCTGCTGGCGGGATTTCTCATCGTTAGCTTCTACAGCGTGGTGGCCGCCTGGGTGATGGCTTACATCCCGAAGTTTGTGACCGGCTATTTTGACGGACAGACGCCCACCGAGGTGGCAGCCGAGTTTGGGACGCTGATATCCAGCCCTACCGATCTCCTCGTCTGGTTCCTGATCTTTGCTGGCCTGACCATCTGGCTGGTCGCCCGGGGGGTTAACCGGGGGCTGGAGATGGCGTCCAAAATTCTCATGCCGATGTTTTTTGTGCTGCTGCTGGCGCTCGGTATTTTCAGCATGGTCACCGCCTGGGAGTCGGGCGGCACCCGGGAGGCGCTGGAGTTTATGTTCACGCCCGATCCTTCCAAGCTCACTATTGATGTAATCGTGAGTGCACTCGGGCAGGCGTTTTTCTCGCTTGGGCCGGGAATGGCCATCATGGTCGCGTACGGGAGTTATCTGCCGCGGTCGATCAGTATTCCGCGCTCCGCGGTGGTGGTGGGCACCTGTGATACGGCGGTGGCTTTGCTTGCCGGCTGCGCGATCTTTCCGATTGTGTTTCAGCACGGTCTCGATTTTCAGGCTGGGGCCGGGCTGTTCTTTCAGACCCTGCCAACGGCACTGATTTCAACGCCGGGTGGGAATCTGCTTGGAGCTGCGTTTTTCTCCATGGCATTTTTTGCGGCGTTGACATCAGCTATCTCGCTGCTGGAGCCGTCGGTGGCTCACGTGTGTGAGAGTTTTAAGATCAGCAAGGCTCGGGCCGCGCTGATGGTGGGGGCCGGGATGGTGGCCTTGGGGATTGGCTGTCTTTACAGCCTTTCGCTGCTCGACTTTTTGGATCAGGGGCTTACTGCGCCGATTATGTTGCCGCTTTCGGCACTGCTGATTGTGCTGTTTGTGGGGTGGCGGTTGAATCGGGTGGTTTTGGCGGATCAGTTGGATGAGGGGGATAAGCGGCTTGGCGGGTTTCTCCTTTTTATGGTTCGGTATCCGGCTCCGCTGATTATTAGTTTGATTCTTGTCTTTAGTACTTATGATCGGTACTTCGGATAGATCTACCGGAATCTGGCGCTCGCGCCTCTAACGACGCCCTGCCACATTCGGGGGTCAGACTCCGGGAGAGTCTGACCCGGAGTTTTCGGTATTGCCCCGGCGGTGCTTCCTGAGCATCAGCCTTTTTTCAGGATGCGGGCCTGGTCGCGTTTCCAGTCTCGGTCTTTTTGGTCTGAGCGTTTGTCGTGGAGTTTTTTGCCCTTGCCCAGGCCCACGGATAGCTTTACTCGGCCTCGTATCCAGTAGAGGGCCAGGGGTACTAAGGCATAGCCCTTACGTTCGACCGCGCCCGTCAGGGTGTCGATTTCTTTTCTGTGCAGCAGCAGCTTGCGGGTTCTCGATGGGTCCGCGCGCACGTGGGTGGACGCCGACGCAAGCGGCGTGATGTGACAGCCGAACAGGAAAGCCTCGCCGTCTTTCAGGAGCACATAGCTTTCGCCCACGTTGACCTTGCCCTGGCGCAGGGCTTTGACTTCCCAGCCCTCCAGGGCCAGGCCCGCTTCAAACGTCTCTTCGATGTGGTATTCGAAGCGGGCGCGTTTGTTGCGGGCGATGGTGTTGTCGGCGACTTTTGGTTTTTTTCTGGCCATGGGGATTTCCGAGTTGCCCGGCTCCGCTTGTCAGCGACGCCGGGGCACGCCAGCTCGCGGCGCGACATTGTACTTAACAAATGGGCGGCGTGATATGCTCCGCGCCATGCCCGAGATCGAACGTTCGGCGCTGGTCCCCCACTCGGCGGAGGCCATGTTTGCGCTGGTGAATGACGTGCCCAGCTATCCGCAGTTTCTCAACTGGTGCCGGAGCACCAACGTGCTGGAAAACGCCAGCGATGCGATGGTGGCTGAGGTACAGGTGAGCATTGCCGGTATCCGCCAGTCGTTTACCACACGCAACCAGCTGCAGCCTTTTGCCCAGATAGACATGCATGCCGTCGACGGCCCGTTCGAGCAGTTTGTGGGCCGCTGGACCTTCGACCCGCTGGGTGATGACGGCTGCAAGGTGGTGCTCAAGCTTCGCTTTGAGCTGGCGTCCGAGGTGCTGGCCTCCGCGTTTGCCGGCGGCTTTTCCTGGGTGGCAAAACGGCTCGTGGGCGACTTCGTCGACCGGGCCTATGTCGTGCATGGCTGAAGCGATCAACGTCGAGGTGATCTATGCCCATGAGTCAGGGGCCGAGCCAGATCGCCCGCGAGCGGAGAGTGCGCCCTAGGCTCTGACCAGGCAGATCAGGGCGAGTTGGCGCTTTCGTCTTCCGACGATTCCTCTTCATCCACCTCAGAGTCGTCCGGCTTGTAGTCCCCCTCAATGCGGGTCAGCCGGTTGTTCTCGAAGGTAAGATTCAAGGTTTTCACCTCGGTCTCGCCGCCGCGGCGGGAATAGGTGTTGACGTAGTTCCAGCGGTCGTGGCGAAACGGGCTTTCTACAGCGGGCGTACCCAGCACCAGCGATACCTGCCTCTTGGTCATGCCCGGCCGCAGGTCATTCACCATGTCCTGGTCCAGGATGCTCCCCTGCTGGATGTCGATTTTGTAGATCAGCCCGCAGCCGCAGAGGGCCAGAGTAACCAGAGTCAGCAGGGCGGTGTGGATCAGGCGTTGCAAGTCTTTTACGGTTCCGTATCGTGCGGGGCGCGATGATACAATACGACGGGTTAAGCTTCCATCAGCCCGCTGGGCCACACCGGTTCGGCACGCAGAACATTACGCAGAACAGCAAATCAGGCACATCGAGAAGGGCACTTCATGGTCAATCGCAACGAGCTGCGCAAGGCAGGCCTTAAGGTCACGCTGCCCCGCATCAAAATTCTGGAAATCCTGGAAAACAGCGAAAATCGCCATCTAAGCGCGGAAGACATCTACCGCCGGCTGCTGGAGCTGGGGGAAGATATTGGGGTGGCCACGGTTTACCGCGTGCTCAACCAGTTTGAGGCGGCCGGCATTGTCGCCAAGAACGACTTTGAAGGGGACAAGTCTGTTTTTGAACTGGACGACGGCGAGCACCACGACCACATGGTGGACGTGGATTCCGGCGAGGTGGTCGAATTTTTCTCCGAAGAAATTGAGCACCTCCAGCAGAAGGTTTGCGAAGAGATGGGGTACGAACTGGAGGACCACACCATGGTGCTCTACGTGCGCAAAAAATCCTGAATGGGGCGGGGCGCTCGCTTACCCCTGCTCCGCTGACTCCAGCATCTCCTTGGCGTGGGCGCGCGTCTGTTCGGTAATCTCCACGCCGCCCAACATCCTTGAAAGCTCTTCCAGCCGTTCGTCTGGATCGAGGTGGGAGACACGGGTGACCGTGTCGCTTTTGCCCTGGTCCTTTTCCACCCGAAAGTGAGCGTGGCCGCAGGCCGCCACCTGAGGCAGGTGGGTGACGCTCAGCACCTGACCGCTGGCGCCGAGCTGGCGCAGCTTATATCCCACCTGCTGGGCGGTGGCGCCGCCAACCCCGGCGTCCACTTCATCAAAGATCATGGTGCGGCCAGACTCCATCTGCGCCAGCGCCACTTTGATGGCCAGCGCCACCCGAGAGAGTTCGCCCCCGGACGCCACCCGGTCAAGCGGCCCGGTCGGGCTGCCGGGATTGGTCCGGATGTTGAAGATCACCTCGTCGATCCCATCCTGGGTTGGGGGACGATCGGCATCAAACGCCACGTCGACAGAAAACTTCGCTTCGGCCATGCCCACCTCACCGATGGTGGCGGTGACGGCCCGGGCCAGCTTGCGGGCACCCCGAGTACGCTCAGCAGACAGTTTTTTGGCCGATTCGCGAAACGTGGCCTCGGCGGAGGTGAGGGCCGTCAGCAGCTCCTGTTCGCGGCCGTCCGCCGCCTCGGCGGCGCTCATGCGTGCCTTGAGCTGATCCAGATGGGGCAGCAGATCCTCCGGCTCGATGCGGTGTTTACGCGCCAGGCTGTGGATTGCGTCCAGCTCCCGCTCCAGCTCCGCCAGGCGGCCCGGATCGGCTTCGAGTTCCCGCAGCTGGCGCTGCAGGATGCCCTCCGCCTCCTGCGCCTGCACCAGCGCGCTGTTTAAAAGATCCAGCGGCTCCGCCAGCTCGCTGAGGCTGGCCTGCTGGCGTGCCAGCGTCTGGGTGATGCCCGCCAGGTTGCCGTTGATGGGGTCGGCCAACTTTTCCACCGCCTCGCCTAGCGCGGCAATCAGGTCCTCCGCGTGGGCCAGGCGCCGCTGTTCGGCGTGTCGCTGCTCGAGGGCCTCCGGGGTAACCGCCACCGCCGACAGCTCGTCGATCTGGTGCCGCAGCAGTTCCAGCTCCGCGGGCGAAATGGCAACGCTGCCCCGCAGCAGTTCCAGCTCCGCAGTCAGGCTGCGCCAGTGCTCGAAGGCCCGGGCCACTTCCTTAAGGCGGTTCTGGGTGGCGGCGTACAGATCCACCAGCCGGCGCTGCTCGGTGGACTTCACCAGGGTCTGAAACTCGTGCTGGCCGTGAATCTCCACCAGCCGGTCGCCCAGCGTCTTCAGGGTCTGCACCGGCGCCTGGGAACCGTTGATGTAGGCGCGCGAGCGGCCGTCGGCGTTGACCACCCGGCGCAGGAGCAGCTCCTGGGAATCTTCCGAGTCCAGGTCGTTGTCCGCCAGCCAGGCCTGCACCCCAGGGCGATCCGACAGGTCGAAAGTGGCTGAAACCTCAGCCCGGGCCGCGCCGGGCCTCAAATGAGCAGCACTCGACCGACCACCCAGCACCAGCTGCAGCGCGTCGAGCAGGATCGACTTGCCCGCGCCGGTTTCCCCGCTGAGCACCGAGAAACCGCTGGCAAATTCCAGCTCCAGTGATTTGATCAGGGCAAACTGGCGGATGGCGAGGCGGGACAGCATGCGGGGCATTTTACTCGGGCTTGCGGTGCTCGTCTGTCGGAATTTCGATGGATTTTCTGTCCTGCGCCCCGCTTGGGCGCACCAGCCAATGTGCCGGGCTGCGAAACCTGGGAAACGACTGTTGCCCCACAGGGCTTGCGAACGGCCCCCAGTGACGCCAAATTGGTGACATGGCCGGTAAACAGCTCAATGACCGCGCGCGGCACCTGCTCGGCGTGCTGATTCGCCATTACATTGATGCCGGGCGTCCCCTGGGGTCGAAGGTGCTGGCCGGCCACTCCGGTCTGGACCTGAGTCCCGCCACTATCCGCAATGTGATGTCGGAGCTGGAAAAGCGGGGCTTCATCCACGCGCCCCACACCTCGGCGGGCCGCGTACCTACGGTGCGGGGCTATCGTTTTTTTGTCGAAACCATGATCACCGCCGACGCGGCGGAGCAGCACCTCAAGCGGCAGATTCAGCAGCGGCTGGCCGAACCCGCATCCACCACCGAGGTGATCGAGGAGGTTTCGAGCATGCTCTCGTCCCTCACCAACTTTGTGGGGGTGGTCACGGTGCCGCGGCGGGATCTGTTCTGCTTTCACCGCATCGAGTTTGTGCCGCTTAACGACCGCCAGGTGCTCGCCATCGTGGTCCTGCAGGGTGGCGAGGTGCAAAACCGGGTGATCACGCTCAATCGAGGCTATGAAATTCGGGAGCTGGAGCGGGCGGCCAACGTATTTAACGACGAATACGCCGGCTTGCCATTTGCCGAGATCAAGCGGCGGCTGATGGACGATCTGGTGATTGCGCAGCGGGAAATGGACACGGTGATGACCCAGGCCATCGAGCTGGCCGGCACGGCGCTGGGGGCTCGCGCCAGCACCGACGTGGTGGTGAGCGGCCAGAACAACCTGATCGGTTATGACGATCTGTCCGACATCGACAAGCTCAAATCGCTGTTTCAGGCGTTTCAGGAAAAGCGCGAGATGCTCGATCTGCTCGATCGCTGCGCGGAAGCGGACGGTGTGCAGCTGTTTATCGGCTCCGAATCGGAGTCCGACGCGTTCGAATCCTGCTCCCTCGTGGGGGCCCCGTACCGGGTCGACGGGGAGGTGGTCGGTGTCCTGGGCGTGATCGGTCCCACCCGCATGGCTTATGAACGCGTGATTTCGGTGGTCGACTCCACCGCGCGCATTTTGGGCTCGGTGCTGCAGAACAACCCCTGATTTTTGTCGGGATCACCCGAAAATCACGTTCAACTCACCCTTGAATCACCCGTGCGAGACCACATCTCCCGGGGAGGGATGACTGCGCTCTGCCGAGCGGCCGCCGATTCTCAAGGAAACTCGGGGCCCCCGCGGCGCGAACCAAGGTTTTAGGGAGACATCATGATCGACCCCCAGAAGGGTGCTGACTCAGGCGCCGACAACGACACTCAGCCTGAGGAACCCGTTTTTCAAGCCGAAGATTCGCCGGAAGCGAACGCTGCCGAAGGCGCCGGTGAGGGCGTTGAGGGCGCCGGGTCCGACGACGCGGAGGCGCAGGAACCGCCGGGAAACGACGATCTGGCCGCTGAGCTCGACAAAGCCCGCAAGGAAATGCAGCGCGCCATGGACGAATCATTGCGCGCCCGAGCTGAAATGGACAATGTGCGCAAACGGGCCGCCCGGGACGTGGAACGGGCCCGGATGTTTGCTCTGGAAAAATTCATGGGTGACATGCTCGACGTGGTCGACAGCCTGGAGCGGGGCCTGGCCGCCGCCGACGGTGATCAGGTCACCGTTGAGCAGATGAAAGAGGGCACCGAACTCACCTTCAAGATGCTGGAGAAGGTGCTGGCCAAACACGGCCTGGAGCCGGTTGAGCCGGAAGGGCATCCGTTTGACCCCGAGCTGCACGAGGCCATGAGCCTGATCCCCACCAACGACTGCGAGCCCAACAGCGTGGTGCAGGTGGTGCAGAAGGGTTTTGTGCTCAACGGCCGGCTGGTGCGGCCGGCCCGGGTGCTGGTGGCCAAAGCTGTCGATGACGGCGAAGCGGCCGGTTAAGCGGCCGGCCAAGCCCCGGCGGGGTGCCGGCTCAAGGCCCGGAAGAATCCGAATGCATTGGATTTGCGGCCCGGCATCCCCACATTTGTGAACAGGTTAATACGTGGGCCCCAGCGGGCATCGCGGCAACATTAAGATTAATTTTTCTGGAGTGGTTTGATGGCCAAGATAATCGGAATCGACCTGGGTACCACCAATTCCTGCGTCGCCGTCATGGAAGGCGACGCGGCCCGAGTCATTGAAAACGCAGAGGGTGATCGCACCACCCCGTCCATCGTTGCCTTCACCAACGATGACGAAGTACTGGTGGGACAGCCCGCCAAGCGCCAGGCGGTCACCAACCCAGCCAACACCCTGTACGCCGTGAAGCGTCTCATTGGCCGCAAGTTTGATGAGAAGGTGGTGCAGAAAGACAAGGACATGGTGCCCTACAACATTGTCGCTGCCGATAACGGCGACGCTTGGGTGGAAGTCAACGGCAAGAAAATGGCCCCGCCGGAAGTCTCCGCCCGGGTGCTCATGAAAATGAAGAAGACCGCCGAGGACTATCTGGGCGAAGACGTCTCGGAAGCGGTTATCACGGTGCCGGCCTATTTCAACGACTCCCAGCGCCAGGCCACCAAGGACGCGGGCAAGATCGCCGGCCTGACCGTGCGGCGGATCATCAACGAGCCCACCGCGGCGGCGCTGGCCTACGGCATGGACAAGAAAGGCGGCGACCGGAAGATTGCGGTCTACGACCTGGGCGGCGGTACCTTCGATATCTCCATCATCGAGATTGCCGACGTGGACGGCGAGAAGCAGTTTGAAGTGCTGGCCACCAACGGTGACACGTTCCTCGGTGGTGAAGATTTTGACATGCGTCTGATTGACTACCTGGTCGAGGAATTCAACAAAGACCAGGGCATCAACCTGCGCAACGACCCGCTGGCGCTGCAGCGGCTGAAGGAATCGGCCGAACGGGCCAAAATTGAGTTGAGCTCGTCGCAGCAGACCGAGGTCAACCTGCCCTACATCACGGCGGACCAGACCGGGCCCAAGCACCTCAACATCAAGCTGACCCGGGCCAAGCTCGAGTCGCTGGTGGAAGAGCTGGTGAAGTCCACCGTCGGACCCTGCCGCACGGCCCTCAACGACGCGGACCTGAAAGTGGGTGAGATCGACGAGGTGATCCTGGTCGGCGGCCAGACCCGCATGCCCCGCGTGCAGGAAGTGGTGGCCGAATTCTTCGGCAAAGAGCCGCGCAAAGACGTCAATCCGGATGAGGCGGTGGCCGTGGGTGCCGCGGTGCAGGGCGGCGTGCTGGCCGGCGACGTGACCGACGTGCTGCTGCTGGACGTGACCCCGCTGTCGCTGGGCATCGAGACCCTGGGCGGCGTGATGACCAAACTCATCGAGAAAAACACCACGATTCCCACCAAGGCGTCGCAGATCTTCTCCACCGCGGACGACAACCAGACCGCGGTGACGGTGCACGTGCTGCAGGGGGAGCGGGAAATGGCCGCCGCGAACAAATCGCTGGCCCGCTTTGACCTGGCGGGGATCCCTTCAGCGCCGCGCGGCATGCCGCAGATTGAGGTGGAGTTCGACATCGATGCCAACGGCATCCTGAATGTGCGGGCCACCGACAAGAAAACCGGCAAGGAACAGCGGATTGAGATCAAGGCTGGTTCCGGCCTCTCTGAGGACGAAATCGAGCGCATGGTGCAGGACGCGGAGATTCATAAAGATGAAGACCGCAAGTTCCAGGAGCTGGTCACCACCCGCAACACGGCGGACGCGGTGCTCCACACCACTCAGAGCTCCATGACGGAGCTGGGCGACTCGCTGAACGACGAGGAAAAGGAAAAAATCAATGTCGCCGTCAAGAACCTCGAAGAGGTGATCGGTGGCGACGACAAGGAAGCTATCCAGTTGGCCTCCGAGGAACTGCAGCAGGCCGCTGCCGTGCTGATGACCAAAGCGGCCGAGAAGGCTCAGGCGGAGCAGGGTGGTGATGCCGGTCCCGGACCGGACGACGCGGGCCCCAGCGGCGGTGACGACGTGGTCGACGCGGAGTTCGAAGAGGTCAAGGAAGACAAGTAATCGCCGCTAGGGAGATTACGTCAGACGCCAGGCGCCGGTATGAAACGGGACTATTACGAAGTATTGGGCGTGGAACGCGGAGCCGATAAGGCTGCCTTGAAAGGCGCGTTCCGCCGCCTGGCGATGAAATACCATCCGGACCGCAATCCGGACGATGCGGAAGCGCAGGACAAGTTCAAAGAGGCCAAGGAGGCCTTCGACGTGCTGTCCAACGACGACAAGCGGGCGGCCTACGACCGCTTCGGCCACGACGGCGTCAACGCCCAGGGTGGTGTCGGCGGCGGCTTCAGCGGTGACGTCGGCGATATTTTCGGCGACATCTTCGGCGACATCTTCGGCGGCGGTGGTCGCCGCCGGCAGCAAAACCGCCGCGGTGCAGACCTGCGGTACGGCCTTGAGCTCGATCTGGAAGAGGCCGTGGCGGGGGTCACGCGCGAGATCAAGGTGCCCACCTCCGCCTCCTGCGAAGCCTGCGGCGGCGCGGGCTCGGAAGACGGCAAAATGCGCACCTGCCAGACCTGCGGAGGGGTTGGTCAGGTCCGCATGCAGCAGGGAATTTTCTCCGTGCAGCAAACCTGTCCCGCCTGCCAGGGCCGGGGCCAGATCATTGAGAACCCGTGCAAACGCTGCAGCGGCAGCGGCCGGGTGCAGGACAGGAAGACCCTGTCGGTGAAGATCCCGCCGGGCGTTGACGACGGCGACCGCATCCGCCTGGCGGGCGAGGGCGAAGCCGGTGAGCGGGGCGCGCCCTCCGGCGACCTCTACGTCGAAGTCCAGGTTCGCAGCCATCCGATTTTTCACCGGGAAGGGGATCACCTCTATTGCGATATCCCGATTCGCTACGGCACCGCAGCCCTCGGCGGCGAGCTCAAGGTTCCCACGCTGGAAGGGCACGTGATGCTCAAGGTGCCGGCGGAAACCCAGACCGGCAAGGTGTTCCGGCTTCGCGGCAAAGGGGTGCAGTCGGTGCGCAGCCATGACCGCGGCGATCTGATGTGCCGCGTGGTGGTGGAAACGCCGGTCAAGCTCAACAGCCGCCAGAAGGAGCTGCTGCGCGAGTTTGAAGAAAGCCTGGGCGAATCGCGCAGCCACCCCAAGAGTTCCTCCTGGGTCGATTCCGTCAAAGAGTTTTTTGACAAGATGACCTGAGCGCCCGGGGCGCGCTATCGTACCGCCGAAAGGCACCGAAACCGGAGCGTCGGGCATGTCTCAATCTCCCCTCAAGATCGCCCTCCTGGGCGCCGCCGGCCGCATGGGGCAGGCGCTGATCCAACAGATTTCGGCATCCGATCAGCTTGCGCTGGCCAGCGCTCTCGTGCGCCGCGAAAGTGACGCCTACGGGCGCGATGCGGGCCAGCTTGCCGGGCTCGATGCCCTGGGCCTCCTGGCCGGTACGGAACTCCACCCGGCGGACGTGCTGATCGATTTTTCCTCCAGCGAAGTGCTGGAGCACCGGCTTGCCGAGTGTGT
The DNA here is from genome assembly GCA_039195135.1 of Pseudomonadota bacterium. GTDB lineage: Bacteria > Pseudomonadota > Gammaproteobacteria > Xanthomonadales > SZUA-38 > JANQOZ01. The sequence continues at coordinate 14,258 of JBCCVP010000019.1, forward strand.
CACCCAGCAGCTGCCGGTGGTTTCCGGCACTACCGCCCTATCGGCGTCGGCGGAGGCGGCGCTGCGCGACGCGGCGGCGCACATTCCGGTGCTCTGGGCCCCCAATATGAGTCTGGGCGTGGCGCTGCTGGATCGACTTTGCCGGGAGGCGGCGCAGGCGGTGGGGGTCGACGCGGACATTGAGATTGTCGAAATGCATCACCGCAACAAGGTGGATGCCCCGTCCGGCACCGCCCTGGCGCTGGCCCGGTCCATCGCCGCGGCGCGGTCTCAAAACCCGGCAGTGATCAACAGCAACCGCAGCGGCGCGGCCCGGCGGGAGCCGGGGGAAATTGGTGTGGCCGCGCTACGAGGCGGCGACGTGGTGGGTGATCACACGGTGCATATTGCGCTGGATGGCGAACGTCTATCGCTGACGCACCGGTCCGGCAGCCGGCGAGCATTCGCCGACGGCGCGTTGCGAGCAGCGCGGTGGCTGACCGGCCAGCCGCCCGGTCTTTACGGCCTGCCGGACGTCCTGAAAGCCTGAAATCAACCGCGCCGTGCGGGTTCGATGATCCCGAGCCCAGACTTCGAGAATTGCGTGGTGGTTTGCCGGTCGATTTTCATGGACGCGTCACAGCTGCTTGAGTATCATCCCACGCCCGTGAGTACGAAGCTCCTCATCTCGCGGTCCTGCCTTCCCTCCGCGATCCCGGTATCCATCAGTGAGGTATTTTATGACTGAGTTGCCCGCCGTTCTGGCGCTGGCTGACGGCTCCCTGTTCCGTGGTTTTGGGCTTGGAAGCCCCGGCACAGCAACGGGCGAAGTGGTTTTCAACACAGCCATGTCGGGTTATCAGGAGATTCTGACCGACCCGTCCTACGCCCGGCAGCTTGTGACGCTGACCTACCCGCACATCGGCAACACCGGCTGTAACCCGGAGGACCTGGAAAGTGAGGCGCCAGCGGCCACGGGGCTGATCATCCGGGACCTGCCGCTGCTGCACAGCAACTGGCGGGCCGCGATGAACCTGCCGGAGTTTATGGTGGAGCGCGGCATCCGGGGCATCTACGGGGTGGATACCCGGCGCCTAACCCGCCTGCTGCGCACCGGGGGCGCCCAGAACGGCTGCATCGGTGTCGGCGAGGGACTGGATGCCGCTGCGCTGGTGGAGGCGGCGAACGCGTTTCCCGGCCTGAAGGGGATGGATCTGGCCAAGGAAGTCACCACGAAGGAAAACTATGTCTGGGAGGCGGGCAGCTTCGACCTGGACGGAAACGATTTTCGAAAGCCGGACACGTCCCGGTTTCACGTGGTGGCTTACGACTTCGGCGTGAAGCGCAACATCTTAAGGCTGCTGGCAGACCGCGGCTGCAAGCTGACCGTGGTGCCGGCAAAAACGCCGGCGGCGGAGGCTCTCGCGCTCAAGCCGGACGGCATATTCCTGTCCAACGGACCGGGGGATCCGGAGCCCTGCGACTACGCCATCGCGGCCATTCGCGAACTGCTGGAGACCAACCTGCCGATTTTCGGTATTTGCCTGGGTCACCAGCTGCTGGGACTGGCCTGCGGGGCCAAAACGGAAAAAATGAAGTTTGGCCATCACGGGGCTAACCACCCGGTACAGGATCTGGCCACGGGCCAGGTCGCCATCACCAGCCAGAACCACGGCTTCGCGGTGGCCGAGAGCAGCTTGCCGGAGCATCTGAAAGCCACCCACCGATCGCTGTTTGATGACTCGCTGCAGGGGGTCAGGCACACCAGCCGGCCCGCTTTCGGTTTTCAAGGACATCCCGAGGCCAGTCCCGGACCCCACGATATCCGGGGGCTGTTTGATAACTTTGTCGAGCTGATGACGGAGGCCAGCCATGCCTAAGCGCGAGGACCTCAAGAGCATCTTGATTATCGGCGCCGGGCCCATCGTGATCGGCCAGGCCTGCGAGTTTGACTATTCCGGCACCCAGGCCTGCAAGGCCCTGCGGGAGGAGGGCTTTCGGGTCATTCTGGTGAACTCCAACCCGGCCACCATCATGACCGATCCGGAGACCGCCGACGCGGTGTACGTGGAGCCGATTAACTGGCAGAGCCTCGAGCGGATCTTAGAAAAAGAAAAACCCGACGCGGTGCTCCCCACCATGGGCGGGCAGACGGCGCTGAACTGCGCGCTCGACCTGGTGAGCCAAGGCGTCCTGGATCGGCTGGGAATCGAGCTGATTGGCGCTTCGCCGGACGCCATCGACATGGCGGAGGACCGGGAGCGGTTTGCCGACGCCATGCGCGACATCCATCTTGAAGTCTGCCGTTCGGAGATTGCCCACACGCTGGAGGAGGCGCTGGAGATTCAGCCCCGCTATGGCTTCCCGGTGATTCTCCGGCCGTCCTTCACCATGGGCGGCACCGGCGGCGGCATCGCCTACAACCGGGAAGAGTTTATCGAGATTGTCGGCCGGGGCCTGGAGCTTTCCCGCACCACCGAGGTGCTGGTGGAAGAGTCCGTGCTCGGCTGGAAAGAGTTTGAAATGGAGGTGGTGCGGGACCGGGCGGACAACTGCATCATCATCTGCTCCATCGAAAACCTGGACCCCATGGGGGTGCACACGGGGGACTCGATCACCGTCGCCCCGGCCCAGACGCTCACCGACAAGGAATACCAGCGTATGCGCAATGCCTCCTTGGCGGTGCTGCGCAAGATCGGTGTGGAAACCGGCGGTTCCAACGTGCAGTTTGCGATCAACCCGGCGGACGGCCGGATGATTGTGATCGAGATGAACCCGCGCGTCTCGCGGTCGTCAGCGCTGGCGTCGAAGGCCACCGGTTTTCCCATCGCGAAGGTGGCGGCCAAACTCGCTGTGGGCTACACGCTGGACGAACTGCGCAACGAGATCACCGGCGGTGCTACGCCGGCTTCCTTTGAGCCGAGCATCGACTACGTCGTCACCAAAATTCCGCGGTTTGCGTTTGAGAAATTCGCCAACGCCGACGCCCGCCTTACCACGCAGATGAAATCGGTGGGCGAGGCTATGGCCATCGGCCGCACTTTCAGTGAATCGCTGCAGAAGGCCATGCGCAGCCTGGAGACTGGCTGTGACGGCCTGACGCCAATCCTCGATCCCAATGACGAGCATGCGGCGGATCGTCTCACCCAGGAGTTTGGACACCCGGGACCGGACCGGATTCGCTACGTGGCGGACGGCTTTCGCAGGGGCTACAGCCTGGAAGACCTGCACCGCCTGACGGCGATTGATCCCTGGTTTCTGCGCCAGATCGAAAACCTGATCCAGATGGAGCAGGCGTTGGTCGAAAACGGCATTGAGTACCTGACCCGCAACCGCCTGTTTCTATACAAGCGCGCCGGTTTTGCCGATTCACGCATGGCCCAGCTGCTCGATACCACCGAGGCGGCGGTTCGCCATCTGCGCCACTCCTTCGACCTGCGGCCAGTCTTCAAACGGGTCGATTCCTGCGCCGCGGAGTTCGCTTCCGCCACCGCGTACATGTACTCCACGTACGAAGAGGAGTGCGAATCCGAGCCGACCGACCGCGAGAAGATCATCGTGCTGGGCGGCGGTCCCAACCGCATCGGCCAGGGCATTGAGTTTGACTACTGCTGCGTCCACGCGGCCTTGGCGCTGCGCGACGATGGTTTTGAGACCATCATGGTCAACTGCAATCCGGAGACGGTCTCCACCGACTACGACACCTCCGATCGGCTCTACTTTGAGCCGCTCACGCTGGAGGACGTGCTTGAGATCGTCGCCCTGGAAAAACCCCGCGGCGTGATTGTGCAATACGGCGGCCAGACGCCGCTGAAGCTCGCCCGGGCGCTGGAGGCGGCCGGAGTGCCGATAATCGGTACGCAGCCGGACAGCATTGACCTGGCGGAAGACCGCGAGCGGTTTCAGCAGCTGCTCAAAGAACTGGGGCTGCGCCAGCCGGCCAACCGCACCGCCCGTAACGCTGACGAGGCGGTGGCGCTGGCCCGGGAGATTGGTTACCCGCTGGTCGTTCGCCCTTCCTACGTGCTCGGCGGCCGGGCGATGGAGATTGTCTACGGCGAATCCGACCTGAAGCGCTACATGGCAGAAGCAGTGCAGGTATCCAATGACTCGCCGGTGCTGCTGGACCGCTTCCTGGACCACGCGATTGAGGTGGATGTGGACGCTATCAGCGACGGCAAGCAGGTGGTGATCGGTGGCATCATGGAACACATCGAGGAGGCCGGTGTGCACTCCGGCGATTCGTCCTGCTCCCTCCCGGCCCATTCGTTGAGCGCCGCCATGCAGGACACGCTGCGCGATCAGGTGGTGAAGATGGCCAAAGGGCTGGACGTGGTGGGCCTGATGAACACCCAGTTTGCGATCCAGGGAGACACCATCTACGTGCTCGAGGTGAACCCCCGGGCCTCTCGCACGGTGCCATTTGTGTCGAAGGCCTGCGGCGTTGCGCTGGCCAAGGTGTCAGCCCTGTGTATGGCGGGGCGCAGTCTCGAGGATCAGGGGTTCACGGCGGAAGTGGTGCCGGAGTACTTTTCAGTGAAAGAGCCCGTGTTCCCGTTTGCCAAGTTTCAGGGGGTGGACCCGCTGCTGGGGCCGGAAATGCGCTCCACCGGCGAGGTCATGGGCATCGGTCGGTCCTTCGGGTCCGCCTACGCCAAGGCGAAGGTCGGCGCCAATGTGGCCATGCCGACGACCGGGCGGGCTTTTATCAGCGTGCGCGATGCCGACAAGCCTCGAGTTCTCTCCCTGGCTCGCGATCTGATCCGCAAAGGCTTTAAACTGATTGCCACCCACGGCACCTGGGAGGCGCTCACAGCGGCAGAAATTCCGTGCGAGCGCGTTAACAAGGTGATGGAGGGGCGACCCCACATTGTGGACTTCATCAAAAATGATGAAATTCAGTTTATCTGTAACACCACAGAGGGGCGCCAGGCGATTCAGGATTCGTTCTCGATTCGCCGCGAGGCCCTGAACCATCTCGTCAATTATTCCACCACGGTGGCAGGCGCGAGGGCGACGCTGCATGCCCTGGATTATCTTGAAAAGACCCGGGTGAATGCCTTGGCCGAACTGCACGAGGAGCTGCACTAGCAGAGCACCCATTTATGAGAAGACCCCCACTGACCCGCGCGGGCGCTGACCGGCTGCGCAAAGAACTGGAACGGCTGAAATCGGAAGAGCGCCCCAAGGTGATCAACGCTATTTCTGAAGCCCGGGCCCACGGCGATCTGAAAGAAAACGCCGAATACCATGCTGCCAAGGAGCAGCAGGGCTTTATCGAAGGCCGCATTAAGGATCTGGAACGGACCCTGTCCAACGCTGAGATCATCGATATCACCAAGCTCAATCCCGGCGGCCGGGTGGTGTTTGGCGCCACCGTTGAGCTGGAAGAAATGGAATCGGGAAAAGAGGTGAAGTACCAGATTGTCGGTGATCTCGAGGCCGATATTCAGCAGGGCCTGATCTCCGTCAGCTCCCCCATCGCCCGTGCCCTCATCGGCAAAGAAGAGGGGGACGTGGTGGACGTTGCCGCCCCCGGTGGGGACCGGGAGTGGGAAATTTTGAGCGTTGCCTACCTCTGAGCACGCCTCCGCACACCTGAAATGCTCATTGTTGAGCGAAAAAATATCTGCAAAAACAATGGACTAAAAGAAAAAGTTCATCCTGTTTTGCAGCGTATCTACCTGGCCCGGGGCATCGATGACCCGGAGGCCCTGAAGCCGGGCCTGGGCCACCTGGCCAGTCCCAAGGGCCTCAGCGGGCTCGAACAGGCGGCGAAGCTGGTGGTGGACGCCATCATGGGCCAGCGCCAGATTGTGGTGGTGGGCGATTTTGACGTCGACGGCGCCACCGGCGTGGCCCTGGCCCTGCGGGCCCTGAAGGCCCTTGGCGCGGCGCAGGTAAATTACTGCGTGCCAAACCGTTTCTCCGACGGCTACGGGCTGACCCCGGCGCTTATCCCGCCGCTCAAGGACAAAGGCGCGGAGCTTGTCATCACGGTCGACAACGGCGTTTCGAGCATCGCGGGCGTCGCAGCGGCCCGGGCGGCTGGCATGACGGTGGTGATTACCGACCATCACCTGCCGGGCGACACACTTCCCAACGCCCACGCGCTGGTGAACCCCAATCTGCCGGACAGCGGCTTTGCCTCGCCCCACCTCGCAGGTGTTGGCGTCATGTTCTATCTGCTCGCCGCGGTGCGCCAGCGGCTGGTGCAGGACGGCCGGCTGCGCAAGGAGCAGGTGAAGCTCAGCCAGTGGCTGGATCTGGTGGCCCTCGGCACGGTGGCGGACCTGGTGCGGCTGGACACCAACAATCGGATTCTGGTGGCGCAGGGCCTGGCCCGCATACGCGCCGGCCGCTGCGCGGAGGGCATTTCTGCCCTGTGCCGGATTGCCGGCCGGGATCAGGGCCGGCTCGGCGCGGCCGACCTTGGGTTTGCCCTGGCGCCTCGTCTGAATGCGGCCGGCCGCCTGTCCGACATGAGTACCGGCATCGAATGCCTGCTGACCGACGACCCGGGTCGCGCCGCGGACCTGGCCGCGCAGCTGCAGGAGCTCAACAGCGAGCGGCGCAGTGTGCAGGCAGACATGGAGGCCGAGGCGCAGGCGATTGTCGAAGGTCTACCCGGCTCGCCGGGAAACACGGCAGGTCACTCGCTGTGCCTGTATGAGGCGGGCTGGCATCAGGGCGTGGTGGGGCTGGTGGCGTCCCGGGTGAAAGACCGCTGGCACCGACCGGTGGTGGCTTTTGCGCCTGAAGATGCGGGATCTGACGTGCTTAAGGGATCAGCCCGGTCCATCGCCGGTTTTCATATCCGCGATGCGCTGGCGCTGGTGGCGGCGCGGCATGCGGGCCTGATCCATCGCTTTGGCGGTCATGCCATGGCGGCGGGGTTGACGCTGCCGGCGGCGCATCTGGAGGCCTTTTCCGAGGCGCTGGAGGCGGTCGCGGCGGAGCAGCTGGCGCCGGAGCAGCTGCGCCAGGTGGTGCGCACCGATGGCCCGCTGGCCGGCTCCGATCTGAATCTCGACCTGGCGTGGCAGCTCGCCGAGGGCGGGCCCTGGGGGCAGGGATTTCCCGAACCGCAGTTCGACAACCAGGTGCGGGTGGTAACGCTGCGCGGCGTCGGACGCGGGCACACACGGCTGAGCGTGGCAATTGACGACGTAGAGGTGGAAGCTATCGCGTTTAACATGGATCCGGACCGGGTCCGGGCCATGGGAACCGCGCTGCGCATGCTGTACGCGCTGGAGGTGAACGAATACCGCGGCCAGCAATCGGTGCAGCTGCGCGTGAATCACCTTTTGCCGCTGTCCTCCGCGAGTTAAAATAGGCGTCTTTATCCACGCATGCCGCCGGGGCGCCCGCCACGACGGTGCACCTCGAAGGACTCTCTGCAAAGCTCGGCCGCGCCGAAGGCGGCAGGTCCTTTGGGATGCTTAAGACACAACGGAATTGCACTATGGAACTGGGTCCACTCAAAGCGCAACTTGACGATATCGCGCAGCGCCAGGACGCGCTGAGGGGGTATCTTTGACTACGCTGACAAGAAAGAACGGCTCGACGAGGTCAATCTGGAGCTCGAAAACCCCGACGTCTGGAACGACCCCGAGAAAGCCCAGGGGCTGGGCCAGGAGCGGGCGCGCCTAAGCCAGGTTATCGATTCGCTGGACGAAGTTTTTCAGGGCGGCACGGACGCTCGCGAACTACTCGAACTGGCGGAACTGGAGGAAGACGAGGACACCGCCGCGTCCGTCCAGCGTGACGCTGATCGGCTGGAAAAACTGCTGGCGGGGCTGGAGTTCCAGCGCATGTTTTCCGGCGAGATGGATGCCGGCCATGCATTTATCGACATCCAGGCCGGTTCCGGCGGCACCGAAGCCCAGGACTGGGCCGAGATGCTGCTGCGCATGTACCTTCGCTGGGCCGAGCGCCACGGTTGGGAAGCCGAGCTGATCGAATGCTCGGCGGGTGAGGTTGCCGGCATCAAGAGCGCCACGGTGCACCTGCGCGGTGACCATTGCTTCGGCTGGGCCCGCACCGAGACCGGCGTCCATCGGCTGGTGCGCAAATCGCCTTTTGACTCGGGCAACCGGCGCCACACGTCTTTTGCTGCCGTGTTTGTATCGCCGGAAATTGACGACTCGATCGAGATTGAAATCAACCCCGCAGACCTACGCATCGACGTCTACCGCGCCAGCGGCGCCGGTGGGCAGCACGTCAACCGAACCGAATCGGCGGTGCGTATCACCCATCTGCCGACTAACGTAGTGGTGCAGTGTCAGAATGACCGCAGCCAGCACAAGAACAAAGCCACAGCGATGAAACAGCTAAAGGCGCGCCTGTATGAGCTGGAAATTCAGCAGCGCCGGGAAGACTCCCAGGCGGTGGAGGATCAGAAATCGGACATCGGCTGGGGCAGCCAGATCCGCTCCTACGTGCTGGATCAGTCGCGGATCAAAGACCTGCGCACCGGCCATGAAACCGGCAACACCCAGGTCGTGCTCGACGGCGACCTGGACCCTTTTATCGAGGCCAGCCTGAAACAGGGACTATGAGCGACGAAAACAACAATCCGCCACCGGACGAAAACAAGCTGATCGCCGAGCGGCGGGCAAAACTGGCTGAACTGCGGGCCCAGGGGACGGCTTACCCTAACGGGTTTTCCCCGGAAAATCTGACCGCGGAGCTGGCGCAGCGGTTTGAGAGTTTTGACAAAGAAACCCTCGAAGCTGAGACGCACCCGGTCAGTCTGGGCGGACGCCTGATGGCCCGGCGCGTGATGGGCAAGGCAAGCTTTGCCACGCTGCGGGACCGCAGCGGTGATCTCCAGCTTTACCTGTCCCGGGACAACCTGCCGGAGGGGCAGTACGCCCAGTTCAAAACCTGGGATCTCGGCGACATCGTGGGCGTAGAAGGCACCATGTATCGCACCAACAAAGGCGAGCTCTCCGTCTTCGTGACCGATATCCGGCTGCTGACCAAAAGCCTGCGGCCGCTGCCCGACAAGTACCACGGTCTGGCGGATCAGGAGATGCGCTACCGCCAGCGCTACGTGGATCTGATCGTTAATGAAAACTCCCGGCGGGTGTTCCGCCAGCGGGCCCAGGTGGTGAAGACCATCCGCGACTTTCTTGAGGCGCGGGACTTTCTGGAAGTGGAAACTCCGATGATGCACTACATCGCCGGAGGCGCCGCGGCGCGGCCGTTCAAAACCCACCACAACGCCCTGGATCTTGACCTGTATCTGCGGGTGGCGCCGGAGCTTTATCTGAAGCGCCTGACCGTGGGCGGCTTTGACCGCGTCTACGAGATTAACCGCAATTTTCGCAACGAGGGCGTCTCCACCCGCCACAACCCTGAGTTCACCATGCTCGAGTTCTACTGGGCCTACGCCACGTTCCACGATCTGATGGATCTCACGGAGCAGATGATCAAGTCGGTGGCGGAGACGGTGCTGGGGCATACCCTTGTTAGCTACCAGGGACAGGAGATTGAGCTGGGGGAGCCGTTTACCCGGCTTACGCTGGCCGAGGCGGTGCTCAGACACAACAGCGAGATGAATGAAAGCCAGCTCCGGGAGGTGCCGGCGCTACGGGCCCGCTGCGCAACGCTGGGTATCGCAACGGAGGATCACTGGGGCTTTGGCAAATTGCTGCTGGAGATCTACGAGAAGACCGTGGAGAGCAATCTCATCCAGCCCACATTTATTACCCACTATCCCACCGAGGTGTCGCCCCTGTCGCGGCTCAACGACGAGGATCCGGAGCTGACGGACCGCTTCGAACTCATCATCGCCGGGCGGGAAATTGCCAACGGCTTTTCGGAGCTCAACGATCCGGAAGACCAGGCGGCGCGCTTTCAGCGGCAGGTGGAAAACCGCGAAGCCGGCGACGACGAGGCGATGCCTTTTGACGCGGACTACATCCGAGCGCTGGAGTATGGCCTGCCGCCCACGGCGGGGGAGGGCATCGGTATTGATCGGCTCGTCATGCTGCTGACCGATTCGCCGTCGATTCGCGACGTGCTGCTGTTTCCCTACATGCGGCCGGAAACCCGGTAGACCGCGTGGCGTCCAACCGCGTCATTCTGCACGTGGATATGGATGCGTTTTACGCCTCGGTGGAGCAGCGCGAGCGCCCGGAGCTGCGGGGCAAACCCGTCATTGTTGGCGGCGCCGGCCCGCGGGGCGTGGTGGCGGCCGCGAGCTACGAAGTTCGCCGCTTTGGCGTGTTCTCCGCCATGCCCGTGGCGCGGGCCCTGCGGCGCTGTCCCGACGCCATCATCGTGCGTCCCCGGGGCGCGCTCTACGCGGAGGTGTCGCGGCAGGTTTTTGAGATTTTTGGACGCTTTACGCCGTTGGTGGAATCCCTGTCGCTGGATGAGGCATTTCTGGATGTCAGCGGCACGGAGCGCCTGTTTGGCGATGGCGTGGAAGTGGCCCGCAGGATTCGTAAGACGATCGCTGAGGAGCTCCGTCTCACCGCTTCTGTGGGCGTGGCGCCGAACAAATTCCTGGCCAAGGTGGCGTCGGATCTGGACAAGCCGGATGGCCTGACGGTGGTGCCGGTCGATGTGGTGGGGTTTCTCGATCCTTTATCCGTGCGGCGCATCTGGGGCATCGGCCCAAAAGCGGCGGAGCGGCTCGCCACGGCCGGGATTAGCAAGGTCAAAGACCTGCGCCGGGCCCACGATGACCAGCTCAAGGCCCTGCTTGGGCGGGGCGCGGCGCACCTGAAGGCGCTGGCCCAGGGAGAGGACTTCCGCCCCGTGACGCCGTTTCGGGCCGACCGGTCGGTGAGTCACGAGGAGACCTTTGCCACCGACCTGCGGGCGCTCGCCGACTGCAATCGGGAGTTGCTGCGGCTGGCCGGTGCCGTGGCGCGCCGGCTACGGGTGTCGGGGCAGGCGGGCCGGGTGGTGCGGGTGAAAATCCGCCAGGGTGACTTCACCACCATGAGCCGCCAGGTGCGGCTGGATCATCCCGTCAGCGACGATCAGACCATCGCCAGCACCGCCCGGCGGCTGTTTGCCCGCTGGTGGCGGGAGTATCCGGACAGCGGCATTCGGCTGCTTGGGGTTGGGGTGGCCGATCTCACGTCATCTCAGCAGGAGGACCTGTTTGAGACGGCGGGCACCGGGGCCCTGGATGCGCTGAAAGACGAGGTGCAGTCCCGCTTTGCCGACGCTGGTCTCAAGCCTGCGACGCTGGTAAAACCGGCCTCCGATGAGGCGGACGAGGATGCACAAAACTGATACGACTGGTAACAAGATGCCACAGAAAACGCGTGCTGGACGCGTATAATCGAAGGGGATTAAGGTCAGATATACAGACCGGCCCATGCTGAAACAGAAAATCGACGGTGAGCGCTATACCCGCATGCAGCTGCGGGCTGAAGTGGTACTGCTTCGCCAGGGAGAACTGTGGGACAGCGAGGTGGTTGATATCTCCGCCAGCGGTATGCTTGTGCGCCGGCCCAGCGACTGGGAGGGAGCGCTGGGCGACGAAGTCAGCGTAGAGCTCATCGTTGCCGACCGCCAGACAATTCCCATGTTCGGCAAGATTGTCCGCTACGACGACGATATCCTGGGTGTTGAGTACACCCACATCCCCCCGCCCAGCGAAATCCCCCTGTGGACCCTGCTCGGCGAGTTTGCTGACGCCATCGACCACCAGGCGGAAACCGAAGCCTGAGCGGAGCCTCTTCGGCTAAGACCCGTCTGACGGCTACTGCGCAGCTTCGGCGTCGCGCAGTTCGCGCCGGAGGATTTTGCCCACGTTGGTTTTGGGCAGCTCTTCCATAAATTTCACTAGCCGGGGCACCTTGTAACCGGTTAGATGTTCCTTGCAGTGGGCGCGGAGTGTCTCAGCATCCAGGTTGGGGTCCTTGCGCACCACGCAGATCTTGACGATTTCACCCGATTTTTCGTCGGGCACGCCGATAGCGGCCACCTCCACCACCCCGGGATGCGCCGCCACCACGTCTTCAATCTCGTTGGGGTAGACGTTGAACCCGGACACCAAAATCATGTCCTTTTTACGGTCGACAATCTTGAAGTAACCATCCTCGGTCATCAGGGCCATGTCGCCGGTGCGCAAAAAGCCATCGTCGGTCATGACCTTGGCCGTTTCTTCCGGCCGCTGCCAGTAGCCCTGCATGACCTGGGGTCCAGAAATGCATAACTCACCGGATTCGCCGGTCGGCAGGTTGTTGCCGTCCTCGTCCTTGATCACCGCTACGGTGGAGCAGATCGGCAGGCCGATGTAGCCGTTGTACTCGGTGCTGTGCACCGGGTTGATACACGCGCCGGGCGATGTTTCGGTGAGGCCGTAGGCCTCCACCAGCGGGCAGCCCGTCACTTCTTTCCAGCGCTCGGCGACGGCCCGCTGCACCGCCATGCCGCCGCCCAGCGTGACCCGCAGATTGGAAAAATCCAACGAGGCGAACTCCGGGTGGTTCAACAGGCCGTTAAACAACGTGTTAACGCCGGTGAGCGTCGAAAACGGGATGGTCTTAAGCTCCCCGACAAAACCGTCCATATCCCGCGGATTGGTAATCAGATGGTTGTGGGCCCCGAATTTCATATACACCAGGCAGTTCGAGGTCAGAGCAAAGATGTGATAAAGCGGCAGTGCGGTGATGATGACCTCTTCGCCGAGGTGAATCTCGCCGGCCACCCAGGCCGAAGACTGCTGCATGTTGGCCACGATGTTTCCGTGGGACAGCATCGCGCCTTTGGCAACGCCGGTGGTGCCGCCGGTGTACTGCAGAAACGCCAGGTCCTTGTGCGCCAGGTCGGCCTTGGCTGCGGGCAGGCTTTTGCCCCGGCTCAGGGCCTTGGCAAAGGGTACCGCCTGCGGCAGCGAATAGGCCGGCACCATTTTCTTCTGGTATTTCACCACGGCGTTAACCAGCAGCCGGCGCGGAAACGGCAGCATGTCCCCCAGGCTGGTGAGGAGCACCTGCTCCACCTGTGTTTCCGGCAGCACCTTGGACAGGGTGGCGGCGAAGTGGTCCAGCGCCAGCACCGCCTTGGCACCGGCGTCGGTGAGCTGATGCTTAAGCTCCCGGGCCGTATACAGCGGATTGGTATTGACCACCGTGAGGCCGGCCCGCAGCGCGCCAAACAGCGCGACGGGATACTGCAGCACGTTGGGCATCATCAGCGCGATCCGATCCCCCTGGGCCAGCTTCAGGTCATGCTGCAGGTAGGCGGCGAATTGTCCCGAAAGCTGGTCCAGATCCCGATAGGTCAGCGTGTGCCCGAGGTTAGTGTAGGCCGGTCGATCAGCGTAGCGTTCGACAGTTTGTGCAAGAACGTCCACCACCGAGTCAAACTCGGTGAGATCAATCTCTTCCGGGACCCCGTCGGTGTAACTGCTGAGCCACGGTTTTTCCGGGGGAGTTTCCAAGAGCTTTTCCACGGACGGCCTCCTGATGGGTTAGCAGCCCAGTCTACCAAACCTGGGTCCCGCGGCGGATTGGGTGGCGTCCGTCCTTTTTCCGTGCGCTGCATGGCAGCTTTTCGAATCGATTGTGGTTAGACTCGGGCCTTTGAACATCCAGCTTACTGAGGCGATCGGCATGTGGAAAAAGGACGAAGACGTGAAACCTAAAGCTCCCCCGTTTGCAGAAGGAGCCAGCTCAGGCGACGGTCAGCCGGCGGCCAGTTTCTCCACCGCGCCGCCGGCCGTGATCGGCGCGTCGCTGAACGTGAACGGCAACATCGCCGGCACCGAGGACCTGCTGGTGGAAGGCAAGGTTGAAGGTGACATTGCGCTGCCCAATAATGTGGTCACGGTAGGCGGCAGCGGCGTTGTGAAGGCCCGTATCCAGGCCGCCGTGATCATCGTCGAGGGTAAAGTCGAGGGTGATCTGGTGGGAGAGGAGCAGATTGAGGTCCGCCGGTCGGGCCACGTGCTGGGTAACATCCGCGCTCCCCGGGTGGGCCTGGAAGATGGCGCCCAGTTCAAGGGCAACATCGACATGTCGCCAAAATCCAAGCCGGCAGCCGCGCCAGCGGTGAGCGAGGCGAAGAGCGAGCCAAAGAAAGACCATGGCAAACCTGTTGGGAAAACTGCTGACGCGAAGCTTTCCGGGTAAATCGGAAACCGCTTTTGCACCACTCGGGGTAGACCCGAAGGAAGTCAAAGAAGAGAAAGCCCGAGGCTATGAGTCTCGGGCTTTCGCGCTTTGGGCTGATCAGTTTGAGCAGCTGGAGGAAGCCGGCCGGCGGGTGCTCGATCTGGGCCGGATGAACTCCACCTCGTTTCAATACCTGTCCCAGCTGAGCGCCGGCGTGGGCGTGATGGATCTGAATGTGGAGCTCACCGGCACGGCTTTTCAAATGCAGCTGACGGAGCACGCAGACTGGGGGCCATTCCACGGGGTGCTGGCCTGGGACCGGCTCAATTACCTCGGTGCGGACGAGCTGGCGCTGCTGGGAGATTGGCTCGAGGAGCGAACGCAGCCCGGCGCGCTGCTGTTTGCGTGCCTGGCCACCCGGACCCCTTATGCAACCCGGCCGGCGAACTACCGCATCGAAGACGCCCGCACCCTGTCCGTCGCCCAGGAGGACGGGGGCCAGGAGCGCACCCGGCGGCATACGCCCTCGATGCTGAAGCGGGCGCTGTCGGCCTTTACCTCGTCCCGCTCGTTTCTGCTCCGCGACGGCATGCAGGAACACGTGCTCGTCAGGAACTGACAACCCGGGCCGGCGGCGGCACTGCTGAAGGCAGGCGCCGGGCCGTCTGCGACCGTTGTCGACATTGCATTCCGGCGGCGCCTCCCTATAGTGTGACGGCTGGCTTCCGGACCTCAGTCACATGGGCGAACAGTCAGTCGACGCCATAAAAAACGAAGACAACATGCGCACCTTCATGAAGGCGCTTCTGGACGACGTCCGGGCGCTGGAGACCATGTTGGAAAAGGGGCTTTTTGAAACCGGCGTGCGCCGCATCGGCGCCGAGCAGGAAATGTTCCTCGTTGATAAGGCGCGCAAACCCAGCATGGGCGCGGAGTCCATGATGGACCAGATCACCGACGATCGGTTTACCTTCGAGCTCGCCAAATTCAATCTCGAAGCCAACCTGTCGCCCCTGGAGCTGGGCGGCGATTGCCTGCGGCAGATGGAAAAGGAAGCCCTGGAGGTCATGGCGACGGCCCGGGATAAGGCTCGAGAGCTGAATCAGGAGGTGGTGCTCTGCGGCATCCTGCCGACGCTCAGCTCGTCGGATCTGACGCTGGATGCCATGGTGCCCATGCCGCGCTACAAGGCCCTCAACGACGCGATCCGGGACCTGCGCGGGTCCGACTTCAAGTTTGCGATCAAAGGGCCGGACCGGCTGGAGATCAGCCACGACAACGTAATGCTGGAGGCGTGTAACGCGTCGTTCCAGGTGCATTTTCAGGTCGCGCCGGAAGAGTTTGCCGGGCTGTACAACGTGGCCCAGGCCATCACCGGGCCGGTGCTCGCAGTCAGCGTCAATTCCCCAACACTGCTGGGCAAGCGACTCTGGCAGGAATCGCGCATCGCGGTGTTTGAAAACTCCGTCGACGCGCGTAGCGACGCGCAGCGGTCCCGCGGCCACCAGCCCCGGGTGCACTTCGGCGATCACTGGATCGAAGATTCGGTGCTGGAGATCTTTCGCGAGGACATCGCCCGGTTCCGCGTCGTATTGACCGCGGAGGCGGCGGACAATCCGATGGCCGAAGTGGAAGCGGGCCGGGCGCCGTCCCTGAAAGCCCTGCGCCTGCATAACGGCACCGTCTACCGTTGGAACCGGGCCTGCTACGGGATAACCGAAGGTAAACCCCACCTGCGTATCGAACACCGTATTCTGCCCTCCGGGCCGACGGTGCTCGACGAGATTGCCAACTCTGCGCTGTTTTTTGGACTCATGTCAGATCTGGCGGAAGAGGCGGCGGACATCCCCAAGCGTCTCAAATTTGAAGACGCCCGGAGCAACTTCTTTGCCGCCGCCCGGCACGGTCTGCGGGCCCAATTTACCTGGCTCGACCAGGAGGCGATCGGTGCGGTGGATCTGCTCAAAAAAGAACTGCTGCCCCGGGCCCGCAGCGGTCTCAAGCGGGTTGGCATTCGCAAGCGCGATATCGATCGCTACCTCGGCGTGATCGAGGCGCGGCTGGACAACCAGCAGACCGGCGCCAACTGGATGCTCAACTCCCTGGAAGCCATGGGCGATGGGCGCAGCATCGACGAGCGCATGCGCAACCTGACCGACGCGGTGATTAAAAACCAGCGCCGGGAGACGCCGATCAGCAAATGGCCCCTGGCCGAACTCACCGGCAAGGTGGACTGGCGCGACAGCTATCGCACCATCGGTCAGTTCATGACCACAGACCTGTTCACGGTGCGGGCGGACGATCTGGTCGACTTTGCGGCGACGCTGATGGAGTGGAAACATATTCGTCATGTGCCGGTGGAAAACGATGAGGGAGATCTGGTGGGGCTCGTCTCCCACCACGACCTGCTGCGCATGGTGGCCCGGGGTCTGAAGGAAGATACCCCGTCCGCGTCCGTCCGGGACATCATGGAGTCGGACCCGCTCCACGTGTCGCCGGAGTGCTCCACGGTAGAAGCGATTCGCCTGATGCGGGAGCACAACACCGGCTGCCTGCCGGTGGTGCAGGGCTCAAAGCTGGTCGGGGTTGTCACCGAGCACGATCTGATCGGCGTGGCCGGCCAGGTGCTGGAGACCATCCTTGACGAATGACTGGCTGGGGGGCGGGGCGGGGCGCCGCGCCCTGCCACTGCTCCTCGCCGCCGTGGCGCTCGGGCTGAGCGGGTGTGGCAGCCAGGAACCTGCCGAAGCGCGCCTGCGTGGTGTCATCAGCACCATGGAGGAGGCGGCGGAAAGCGGCCGCCGGGACGATTTCATGGACTTCGTGGACGAAAACTTCGGCGGGCAGGGCAGCCGGCTGAATCGCGAGTCGCTCAACGATATGCTCCGCATCCAGCTGTTTCGCCATTCCCGGGTAACGGCCACGATCACGGACCTGGAAATCCAGATGTTTGAAACCCGCGCTGAGGTGCAGATGAAGGTATTCCTCACCGGCGGCCCCCAGGGCTGGCTTCCGGACCGCGCTGACTTTCTCACCGTCACCAGCGGCTGGAAAGACACGGACGACGGCTGGCGCCTGATCAGCGCAGACTGGCAGTGACGGATCTCTACTACGCCGCGGCCTGCCAGACCAATTTCGAAAACCCGACGCACCGGCGGGAAATTGGTCACCGGGTTCAGCGCATGGCCACCCTGGTACGCCAGACCGTGGAGGGGTACGGGCCGTTTCACGATGTAAAGCTTTTCTCCTTCCCGGAGTTTGCCCACGCCGCGCCCATTTTTGATACACCGAAAAAGCTGCGCCAGACACTGACGGTGGAGCTTCCCAACGAGCACACGGAGGTCTATCTGGATCTCTGCCGGGAATACGACATCCACCTCCAGTCCGGGACGTTTCTGGAAGAAGATCCGCGCTGGCCCGGCCACGTGTTCAACACCACGCTGCTGCTGGGGCCGGGCGGAGTGCTGCTGCGCTATCGCAAGGTCAATCCCTGGATCCCCTGGGAGGTGCACAGCAGCCCGCATGATCTTGAAGGCTATGACGACCCCCTGTTTCCGGTGGCCGACACGCCGCTGGGCCGTATCGGCACGGCGATCTGCTACGACTGGCTGTTTCCCGAGGTGCTGCGGCAGCTGCGTTTCAACGGGGCGGAGATACTGATCCGGGTTTCGGCCTACATGGACCCCTGGGGTACCGCGGCGCCGATGGACTGGTGGACTTTGTTCAACCGCACCCGGGCAGCAGAAAACACCGCCTACGTGGTCGCGTCAAACCAGGCGGCGGATATGAAAAACTACCCGCCCTTCGGCTGGCCCGGCGGCAGCATGGTGGTCGACTACGACGGCCGTATTCTCGCGCAGGCGGACCCCGGTCCAGGAGAAAAGGTGGTGGTCGCTCCGATCAACATCGCGCAGCTTCGCCAGGAACGGGAGCGGCGCCGGGGGCATGACCTCAAGCACCACACCCGAAGCGAAGCCTATAGCTACCTTCAGCAACCCGGCCTTAAGCCCGCCGGACAGGGTGAGATTTCCATCGAAAGCCTGAACCGGCGTATCGAAGCCGGGCGCAAGCCCGACAACGACGTTTGCTAGCACCGTGACCGATCGCACCAGCAGCCTGAGATTTTTCGCGGCCTGGCCTTTGAGGTTACTGGCAGCCGCGCTGACCGCGCTTGGCCTCGTTGCATGCAGCGCGCCGGACGCCACCGAGCCGAATGCCGCACAGATCCAGACCAACAACCGCGGTGTGGCGCTGATGGCGCGGTTTGACTATCCGGGCGCAGCGGACATGTTCCAACGAGTGGCAGACGAGGTGCCCGGCTGGCGGCTGGCCCGGTTTAACCTGGCGGTGGCCACGCTGAATCGGCAAAACCCAGACGACGAGGTGCGGGTGCGGGAGCTCCTGACTCCGCTGATTCAGACCCCGGACGACGTGGGTCTTCGGGCGCGGTATCTCAGCGGCATTCTGGACTTCAATCTCGGCGACGCGGACGCTGCGGGGCAGGCGTTTGCTGCGGTGGTGGAGCGCGATCCGCGGGACGCCTACGCCCGGTATTTTCTGGGGCAGACCCTGCTGCAGTCCGGCGCCGCCGCGGAGGCGCTTGAGCAGTTCCGGCAGGCCGGCAGCCTCGATGGGTATCTGCGCAGCGCGTTCTACGGGCAGTTTCTGGCCCAGCAGCGGCTCGGCCAGCGCGAAGCGGCGCGTACGATGCTTGATGTCTACCAGCGCCTGGAATCCAACCCCCGAAGTCGTCTAGCGGAAATCAAGTACACCCGCATGGGTCAGAAAGCCATGGCCGTGGCACTCCGGCCACCGGCGCCGGAGGATTTGGCTACGCCGGAAGGCTCGGTGCTGGGTCCGGCGGCTGCCGTTGGACTCGACCTGGACGCCCGGGCCGGAGCCGTCTGGGTTCGGCCCGCCGGGGATGGCCTCAGGGTCAGCCTCGCCGCCGTCGGCGCCGATGGCGCGGTGGCCTGGTGCGACCCGTTTCCGGCCTGCGAGGAGCAGCGGTCGTTCTCCAGCGCCGTCACGGCCGTCGCGTGGGGTGATCTCACCAACAGCGGAACCCCAGAGCTGGTGCTTGCCCGGCAGGGCCCGAATCAGGTGTGGGCCCAGGTTGACGACGCGTGGCAGGACATCACCGGCACGCTGCCCGGTGTGGCCGGGCGTCCCGCCGACACGGGGGATCTGGCGATCCTCGACGCGGATCACGACGGTGATCTGGACCTCCTGGTGGCCAATGTGGACGGCCCAAGTGAACTGATCAGCAACAACGGCGATGGCACCTTCCGATCGCTGGATGAGGAGCTGCCGCCGCTGATGCCGGCCCGGCGACTGGTGGTTGGTGATCTGGATCGGGATCGCGATCTGGACCTGGTGCTGATCGGCGCTCAGCCTCCGCATCAGGTGCTGCGTAACGACCGCCTGTGGCAGTACGAGGACCTGGGCGCAGGTTATGCGCCCTGGCAGAGCACGCCGCTCACCGCTGCCGCCTGGATCGACGGCAACGTTGATGGGCAGCTGGAGCTGGTGGCCGTTAATGAAGGCGTGCCGGTACGCTGGAGCCGCGAAGGCGACGACTGGGCCCGGTCCGAGCTTGGCCCGGTGCTGCCCGGCGCGAAGGAGCTGTGGATAACGGACCTGTCCGGCCGCGGTCAGCAGGAGCTGCTGATCAGCGGAACGGACGGCTGGCGCCGGCTCGATCTTGCATCCGGTGAAGAACTCGGCGCGGGCGCCGGTACGGTGCTTGCGCTGGCCGCCACCGAGGCGCGCACCGGTCCGGGGATTCTGGTCAGCGAGGGCGGGGCGCTCAAATACCTTCCGCCCGGTTCGGGTCGCTTCGAGTTTGCCAGCCTGTTTCTGACCGGCCTTAAGGACGAAGCGCAGTCGATGCGGTCCAATGCCAGCGGTCTCGGCGCGGAGCTCATCATTCGCAGCGAAGGTGCCTGGATCGCCGCCGCCACGCCAACGCCGGAAACGCGCCCGGGGCAGGATCTGGTGCCGGTCACGGTTGGGCTCGGGGGCCGGCCGCAGCTCGACTCGGTGATTATCGACTGGTCCGACGGCGTGTATCAGAGCGAGCTGGACCTGACCGCCGGAGCCCACACCATCGCCGAAACCCAGCGTCAGCTGGCCAGCTGCCCGGTGCTCTTTGTCTTCCGCGATGGGCGCTACGAGTTTGTCACCGACGTGCTGGGGGTAGGCGGCATCGGTTTCAATCTGGGCCGGGGCCAGTACGGCGAGCCGCGGCCCTGGGAACATCTGCTGCTGCCGGCGCAGCCGGGAGACCAGGAGCTTAAGCTGCTCCTGACCGAACCGATGGAGGAGCTCGCTTACGTTGATCACGTCTCGGTGACCGCGCTGGACGTGCCGCCGGGCTGGACCCCGGTGCTTGACGAGCGGATGGGCACCGGCGCCCCGCCGCCCACCGGCGAGGTCTTCTGGATCCGCGCCGCCGACGCGCCGCAGCTGGCGCAGGACGCCCGGGGACGGGACGTGCGCGACGCGCTGCGCGAGGTGGATCTCACGGCGCCAGCCCTGCCGCCGCTGATGCGGCAGCTGCCGGGTCTGCTGCAGGAAGAGCAGGTGCTGACCCTGGCGTTCGACCGGGATCTGGCGAAGCTTAAGCAGCCGCTACTGCTGCTGGACGGCTGGGTGGAGTACGGCTATTCCCAGACCAGTTTTTCCGCCTGGCAGCAGGGACGGGTCTACGACGCGGTGTCGCTGGACGTTTTCCGCGACGGCCGCTGGGAAACGTGGCTTCCTTCCTTCGGCTACCCCGCCGGGATGCCTCGGGCCGCGGCGCTGCCGCTGCCGCCGATACCGCCGGGTGCCTCCCGGCTGCGGCTGCGGACCCACCAGCAGGTCTACTTTGACCGGGTCGCCCTGGGCGAGCGGGAAGCTCAGCCGAGTCAGGTCGAAAGGAAGCCCCTGGCGCTGGTGTCGGCGCAGCTGCGACACGTGGGTTTTCCTAAGCGCACCAATGGGCCCCAGTTGCAGCCCCGGTACGACTTCAACCAGCGCGACGCCTACTGGGATACGCGCTATCAGTCTGGCGCCTACACGGCCCTGGGTCCCGTGGAGGAATTGCTGCAGCACCGGGACAGCGCCAGCGCGATTGTGGGCCCGGGAGATGGCCTGGCCCTGACCTTTCGCGCGGAACTTGCCGAGCTACCGCCCGGCTGGCAGCGCTATTGGCAGGTATCGTTTTACGGCTGGGCCAAAGACATGGACCTTTATACCCGCAACGGTTCCACGGTAGCGCCGATGCCAGGCGCCCCGGACGACCGGGCCCGGGCGCTGCACGACCGGTTCAATACCCGCATCCGGTCCGGACGCTGATGTCGCGTCGCCGACCCTATCCCCGGGACGCCATCGGACCTCGTTTGCGTCCGCTGCTCAGCGTGGTGCTGGTGCTCTTTGCGCTGCTTACGGTCAACGCGGTTTATTTGAGCGCGGTGTCGCTGACCGAATACCTCACCGGCCGTTCGCTTCAGGACGGGTTCTTCCAGTTTATGTTCCTGGGCCACGTGGGCCTCGGCCTGCTGCTGCTGCTGCCGGCGGTGGTCTACATTCTCGGCCACTACCGCCGGGCGCACCGGCGCCCCAACCGGCGGGCCGTGCGGGCCGGCCAGGCGATGGCCGGGGTGACCATCGCCATGCTGATCAGCGGCGTAGTACTGACGCGGGGCCTGCCGGGCGTCGGGCTCACCGATGGGGATGCCCGGGAGCTGGTTTACTGGCTGCACGTGATCACCCCGCTGCTGGTGGTCTGGCTGTTTGTGCTGCACCGGCTGGCGGGCAAAGCAATCGCCTGGCGTCGCGGGGCATTTGTCGGGGCGCTGTCCTTGGCCGTAGCGGGGGTGGGTGCCGGCGCGCTCTGGTGGCTGCAGCAGCCGGTGGCGGTGCCCGCCGGAGAAGGCTATTTTTTTCCGTCGCTGGCCCGCACCACCGGCGATGAACTGATCCCGGCGTCGGATCTGATGACCGACAACTACTGCGCCGAGTGCCACGCCGATACCCACGAACGCTGGCGGCATTCGGCTCATCACTTTTCCTCCTTCAACAATCCCGCCTACCTGTTTTCGGTCCGGGAAACCCGGCGCAAACTCCTGGCCCGGGACGGGTCGATCCAGGGCGCACGATTCTGCGCCGGCTGTCATGATCCCGTGCCGTTTTTCTCCGGCGCCTTCGACAATCCAGACTACGACGACGTCAACGACCCGACGGCGCACGCCGGCATCACCTGCGTCAGCTGCCACGCCATCGAGCAGATCAACAGTCCCCGGGGGAATGCCGACTACACGCTGGGTCGCCCCGGCTACTATCCATTCACCTTTTCCGACAACCCGGTTTTGGCGTGGACCAACCGGTTCCTGGTGCGAGCTAATCCCGGGTTTCACAAGCGGTCTTTTCTCAAGCCGCTGCATCAGGAGGCGGAGTTCTGCGGCAGCTGCCACAAGGTGCATCTGCCACCGGAGCTGAATGACTACCGCTGGCTGCGGGGCCAGAACCACTATGACTCGTTTCTACTCAGCGGCGTTTCCGGCGTCAGCGTGTCGAGTTTTTACTACCCGGCCAAAGCCGAACCCAACTGCAACGGGTGTCATATGCCGTACCGGCCCTCGGACGACTTCGGCGCCCGAACGGTGGCGGGGCAGGACCAGAGTGTGGTGCACGATCACCTGTTTGCCTCGGGCAATTCGGCGCTGACAAAGCTTAAGGATCTGCCCGGCAGCGTGCTCGACGCGCACCGGGAAATGCTCGAGGACAGCGTTACCATCGATCTGTTTGGCCTCCGGGAGGCCAACATCGACGGCGCGCAGCAGGCGCCGCTCGGTGCAGAACCGGTAACCCTAACCCCCGGCGCCACCTACGTGCTGGAGCTGGTCCTGCGAACGCGAACCCTGGGCCATCTGTTTACCCAGGGCACCGCCGACTCCAATCAGGTGTGGGTGGAGCTTGTCCTGCTGCACAACGATGAGCCGGTGGCCATATCCGGAGCCGTCAACTCGGCCGGCGAAGTCGATCCGGCCGCACATTTTGTCAACGCCTTTGTGCTGGACCGGGAAGGGCGCCGCATCGACCGGCGTAATGCGGAAGAAATATTCACGAGCCTCTACAACCACCAGATTCCGCCCGGCGCTGCGGACGTGGTGCACTACCGGTTCACGGTTCCGCCCACCCTGCTGGGGGATCTGAAACTGCGCGCGCGGCTGCGCTATCGCAAGTTCGACAGCAACTACTACCGGCTGTTTGCCGAGGCGCCGGAGGCGCGCAATCCGCTGCCGGTGATCGATATTGCCAGCGCCGCCTGGTCGCCCGCAGCGCCGACGGAAGGGGAGGACAGCTGGCGCCGCTGGAACGACTACGGCATCGGACTGCTGAGAAAACCCGGCACCGGCGCCCTGCGACAGGCAGAAAGTGCCTTCCAGCGGGTACGGGAACTCACCGGCAGCGGGCATGGGGAACTCAATTTGGCTCGCGTGTACCTGCGGGAAGGCCGAACCCAGGAGGCGGCTCGGGTTCTTGAGGCAGCCTCGGCGCTGGAACTGGCGTATCCCTGGGTCCACCAGTGGCTCACGGCGCAGCTGGACCTGCAGAACGGGTTTGTGCGTCGGGCGGTGGAGTCGCTTCAGTCGCTGACGACCACGCCGTATCCGCAGGTGCGGGCCATGAAAGGTCTGGGTTTTGATCACGATTACCGCCTGTGGGAAACGCTGGCTGGCGCGCTGTACGATCTCAGCCGGCTGGAGCGGGACGCAGAGCAGGCCACGCTGCAGCGGTCCCGGGATGCCTACGAGCGGGTGCTGGCGCTGGAGCCGGAGCGGGCCAGTACGCACTATGCGCTTTCCCGGGTTTGGGGGGCGCTGGGGAATGAGGAAAAAGCCAGATACCACGCCGAGGAGCACGGCCGCTACCGCGTTGATGACAACGCCCGGGATGAGGTGATTCGACGCGCCCGGGCCCGGTACCCGGAAGCGTCGCGGGCGGCGGAGGCGGTACCGGTTTATCCTCTGCGCTTTGAACAGATGCTGATCGCCGAAGATGAGTGACCGGGACGACGAGTTCGGGCTCGACGCGGAGCTTGACGACGAATCCGGCAACGACGAGCGGGTCGGCGTCTGGTTTCGCCGCTCTTTCCTCGCTGTGGCAGGCCTGGCCGCCGTCATCACGCTGGCCTGGTGGCTGGCGGCGCCGGAACCCGCGGAGGAGGTAATGGCGCCGGACGCGCAGGCGCCGCAGGTGATGGCGCAGCCGGATCCGCCGGCCTTTCGTTTTGTCGAGGAGGCCGCTGCCCGGGGCCTCGCGTTTCATTTTGAAAACGGCGCCTACGGTGCCCGCTATCTGCCCGAGACCATGGTGGGCGGTGTCGCCTTTTTTGACTACGACGCGGACGGCGACCCCGACGTGCTGCTGACCGCCGGCAACCGCTGGCCCTTCGATGAAACCCAGCCCACGCTGACGCAGACGATTGGCCTGTTTGAAAATATTGAGGGCCGGTTTGTGCGCCGGGATCAGGACCTGGGTCTGGTCACCGAAGCCTACGTGATGGGCACGGCCATCGGCGACTACGACGGCGACGGGGATCCCGATATCTATCTCACCAATCTGGGTCCCAACCAGCTGTTTGAAAATCGGGGGCCGGACGGCTTTCAGGAGGTAGCCCTCGCCGCCGGCGCCGCCGGCGCTGAGGAGTGGAGCACCGGCGCAACCTTTTTTGATGCCAACGGTGATCAGTGGCCGGACCTGCTGGTTGTGAACTACGTGACCTGGTCGCCGGAGAACGATGAGCAGGCCAACTATCAGATTGCGGGGCTGGGCCGCGCCTACGGCCCGCCGACGGACTTTCCCGGCAGCTTGCCGCGGCTGTATCTCAACGACGGTGCCGGCCGCCTGGTCGACCAATCGTCCGTCAGCGGGCTGCGCGACGTGCCGGCAGACAGCGCCAAGTCGCTGGCGGTGCTGGCCCGGGATCTGGACGAGGACGGTGATACGGACCTGTTTATCGCCAATGACACCACCCGGAACTTTCTGTTTCTGAACAACGGGGAAGGGCGGTTCGCCGAGGACGGCCAGGGCCGCGGGGTGGCGTTTGACAACACGGGCAAATCGACCGGCGCCATGGGTGTGGACCTGGGCTATGTCTTGAATGACACCTCTCTGTCGCTGGCGGTGGGTAACTTTGCCAACGAGATGACGTCGTTTTACTCATCACAGCGCGGGCAGGCGCAGTTTGCCGACGACGCGCTGCTGGTGGGGGTGGGCCCGGCCAGCCGGCTGGCGCTGACCTTTGGGCTGTTCTTTGCCGACCTGGACCTGGACGGCCGGCAGGACCTGTTCCAGGCAAACGGACACGTGGAAAACCTCATCAACCGGGTGCAGCCGAGTCAGACTTATCGTCAGTCCCCGCAGCTGTTCTGGAACTGCGGCGAGGCCTGCGAACGGGCGATGGTGCCGGTGGCGCCGCCCAACACGGCCAATCTCACCGACCCCCTGGTGGCCCGGGGGGCGGCGGCGGCCGATGTGGACGGCGATGGGGATCTGGACATTCTGATGGCGGAAGTGGGCGGCGCGCCGCGCCTGCTGATCAACGAAACCGCCGGCGGACCCCACTGGATCAAGGTCCGCCTCATCGGCCAGGCCCCCAATACCGAGGGGCTGGGTGCACGGCTGACGGTCACCTCCGGAGCGGTGACGCAGCAGCGGGAAGTTTCCCGCACCCGCAGCTACCTGTCGCAGTTTGATCTCAACTGGGTGTTCGGCCTGCCCGAGCCCTCCGCCAGCATTCGGGTCCGCTGGCCGGACGGCAGCCTGTCGGTCGCCGAGGCGGCCGCGGGCGAACGGCTGGAAGTGCGCCAGCCGGCTCCCTGAGGTTTGCTCTGGCGATGTCCCGGGAAATACTCAACGAGGGCGGCTGGGCCAACGGTCGCGTTTACCGCGAGCGGGACGGAGCAGGGGACCGGGTTGTGAAAACCTACCGCGGAAAAAGCTGGGTGATTCGTCTGCTCGGCCGCTACCTGCTGGCCCGCGAGTCCCGGGCCTACCAGCGGCTGGCGGGCATCGCCGGAATCCCGGCCCTGCTGCCGACGCCGGACCCCCTCAGCCTGGTCATCGAACACGTGGAGGCGGAGCGCATCAGCAATGAGCGGCTGGCCCGGGACGGGGAGGTGATTGCCCGGGACTTTCAGCGGCTGGTGGCGGATATGCATGCCCGGGGCGTGTATCACCTGGACCTGCGCAATCAGGGCAACGTGCTGGTGGACGCGGAAGGCCGGTGCTACCTGATCGATTTTGCGTCCAGCCTGGTGCTCCCGCCAGGCTCCCTACGCCGCATCCTGCTCACGGCGCCGGCGAAGGCTTTCGATCGCTATGGTGCCGGTAAATGGCTGGGCCGGGCGCGCGAGCTGAGTTCGCCGCGCCGCTAGGCAACCTGGCGGCTCAGGGCTCCTGCAGCACCGCAGATTTGAGAATCACGGGCGTTACCGGCACGTCGGTGGCATTCAGATCGTCAGAAAACCCGGTTTCCGTGGCGCCGATGGCTTCCACCACCTCCCAGCCTTCGATCACTTCGCCAAATACGGTGTAGCCCCAGTTGCGCCGGTTGGGATTCAGGCTTTCGTTGTCTTGCAGGTTGAAAAAGAACTGCGAGGTGGCGCTGTGCGGGTCATCGTGGCGGGCCATGGCGATGCTCCGGGTCTGATTGGCCAGCCCGTTGCCGGATTCATTTACAATGGCCGCCAGTTCCTCTACGTCCGCAAGGTCCGGGTGGTAGCCTCCGCCCTGCACCACAAAATCGGCCACGACGCGGTGAAAAATGGTGTTGTTGTAGGCACCTTTCGCAAGATATCGAAGGAAATTATTCACCGTAACCGGCGCCCGGCGGCGATTCAGTTCCACCACAAAATCGCCCTGGCTGGTGGAAAATTTTACCTGCGGATAGTAGGCCTCGGGGTAAACCGGATCGCTGACTTCACACTCCAAAGCGGCCGCCTGTCCAGATAACAGCGCGCCTAACGCGATGAATAACCAGCGGATGGATCGAATCTGGGTGAGAGAATTGCCCGTCATAGGTCGTCCTGAATAGGGGAACAGATTACATTTTGCGGGCAGTTTGTGGCCTTAGCCACTGAGGAGCAAGCAGTTTTGCCGGCTCTTTTTGGCGTGGCCCGAAGCTTTTTGCGTTGTATACTCAAGACGGGTGAAGGCTTCCGAGTGAAGGGAAGTGCTGCAGGGGCGATCATGATCAAACGTTTCAGGACACGAAGTTTTGCCGCGCTGGGCCTGGTCGGGCTGCTGCTGAGCGCGCTGCCGGCAGCGGCGCAGCGCTACGGCGACGAGGAGCGGCGGTTTGATTTGAACGCCGGCGGGTTTGGCAGCAAAGGCACCGCCGTGATCACCCTGGCGGCGACGGCCAGCCCGAACTTCATCAGCAATCTCGACAATGTCCAGGTCACCTACGACCTGGTGATCGACGTTCCCATCGGGACGCCCCCCATCGCCGGGTTTGTGCTGGACGGCCAGCTGGTGCCCGAAATTGATCTGGGCCCCCAGCGCAAAGGCGCCATCCTTGTCGACTTTTTCCCCGGCTCGCAGACGCCAACGGGCACTCTCGATGGATCGCCTATCGGCGCCTGGGATTGCAACGGCTCCTTCGACCAATTTAACTGCACGCCTCCCGGCGGCACGCTGCAGGTGGGCGTAAACCGCCTCGCGGTGACCGCTGACATCGGCTCTAAAGGGCCCACCGGCACGGTGGACATGACCATCAGTACCGCCACGGTTTCCGCCCTGCCAGCCACCGCGCAGGTTGTCATCGCCGGCGGCGGTGGCGCCGTGCTGGATATGACGGCGGCGATGGATCCGGTGAATCCGCCGCCGGTGGACCCGGTGGACGTCGAGGTCACGATCGTCAACACCAGCGCCGGCAGCTTTGCCAACCCGTTCACCGTGCGGTTTTCCTCGCCCACGACCAATTTCACGATCCCGACTAGTTTCAGCGACGCCAATTTTGTGTGCTCTACGGGGCCCGCCGCTGCGCTCGACTGTGTGTACAACCAGTCGAACCTGGCGCCGGGCTCGCAGGTCACCCTGCGCCTGCCTTCAACCTCGCCCATGTTCGGCCAGGTGTTCTCGGTCAACGTGGACCTTTTGCCCGATCCCGGTGACTCGGCGATTACCACGAGCCTGACCCCCAGCGGCGACACCAGCACCACGCTGGATCCGAACGTTTTCACCAATACGCCCGAACCGGTGCCCTACGGTCAACCCATCGTGTTTGTCGGCGAGGCATCCAACAACGGTCCCGCGCCGGCCCGCAACGTCAGCCTGGCGCTGACCGGCGTTGACGATCAGTTCTCCTTCACCGAGGCGTTTATCTCCGGCACCGGCACCAACTGGACCTGCGTCGACGGTAACCAGCTGCGGAAACAGCAGCGGGTGAAGGGCAACATCAGCACCAACGTGATCTGCGACTATGGCCCGGATCTGGCGCCAGGGCAGATTACGCCGCCGGTGACGATTACGATTCAGGCGCCCGACGCCAGCGGCGTCAGCAGCTACTCGGTCACGCCAGACGCGTTCGCCGACAACGGGTTTGCCGGCAGCAGCCCGACCCCCGTGGTGGTGGCGGTGGCCCCGACGGCGGATCTGAGTCTGGCAAAATCGGCCGACGTCACGAGCACCCTGGTCGGCAACCAGTTCACCTATACGCTGGACGTGACCAACAACGGTCCGCAGGACGTTGAGTTTGGCAACATCACGGTAACCGACACGCTGCCGCCGGAGGTGTCCTTCGTCAGCAGTGGAGCTTCAGCCTTCAGCTGCGCCGACAGCGGCGGCACGGTCACGTGTCTCTACAGCGGATCACCGATTTTTTTGGCCGCCGGGCAAACCGAAAGCATCGACTTCACCGTGTCCGCGGACAGCTCGGGAACTGCGGTGAACAGCGCGACCGTGGCGCTGGGCGGCGGCTTCATCGATACCAACAGCGGGAACGACACCGATTCAGCCAGCGTCTCCATCGGCGGTTCGGTGGACCTGAGCCTGGCCAAGTCGGCGGATGTGTCGACCATCGGTATCGGCGGCTCGTTTAACTTCACGCTGGACGTGACCAACAATGGCCCGAGCGACGCCACGGGCTTTACCGTGACCGACTCGATGCCGGCGGAAGTCAGCTACGACGGATTCACCGGTGCGGACTTCAACTGCACCGAGTCAGCGGGCGTGGTGACGTGTAACTACATCGGCTCGGGCCTGACCGCGGGTACCTCCACCAGTGTGGATCTGACCGTGACCGCGCAGTCCGCCGGCACGGCGAATAACTCAGGCTCCGTCACCGTGCTGGCACCGGATACCGATCCGTTCACCAGCGACAACGACGCCAACGCGTCGGTGGTGATCACCGTCCCCAACGCTGACCTGTCCATGGCCAAGGTGGCCAGTGCGCCGACGGTAAACGTTGGCGAAAGCATCACCTACAGCCTCACCGTCAGCAACGCCGGCCCCGACACGGCGCCGGCCTTTACCGTCACCGACGTGCTGCCAAGCGAAGTGGCCTATGAGTCATTCACAGGCACCGACTTCAGCTGCAGCGAAGCCTCCGGCACCGTGACCTGCGACTACGTTGGCGCCGGTCTCGCCGCCGCGGCGGCCACCACGGTGGACCTGGTGGTCTCGGCCCAGACCGACGGCGCTACCACCAACTCCGCCAGCGTTGCCATTGCCGCGCCCGCCACCGACACCAACCCGGTGAATGACAGCGACACGGCGGACGTGCAGATCAATCCCGGTGCGGACATGACCCTGAGCAAAGCCGCCAGCGCCAGTTCGGTGCAGGTCGGCGATACCTTTGACTGGACGATTACGGTGACCAACAACGGTCCGGCTACGGCCGACGGCTTCACGGTTACCGATACGCTGCCGCCGGAAACCACGTTGCTGACGACCACAGCGCCTGATTTCAACTGTTCCACGGCCGGTGCTGACGTGAACTGCACCTGGGCCGCTGCGCCGCTGGCGAGCGCCGGCTCGTCCACCATCACGCTGTCGGTCAGTGCCGATCAGCCGGGCACCGTCAGCAACTCCGCCAGCGTGAGCGCCGCTTCCAACGCGCCGGACGGCGTTCCGGGCAACAATACGGACTCGGCCAGCGTCGTGGTGAACGCCCTGCCCATGACCACGCTCGTCACCACCGTGACGGACGATCCAGATCCGGTGGAAACGGAAGGCGCGTTTTCTGTCGTGGCCGCGATCAGTAATCAGGGTCCCGCTCCGGCTACCGGCCTGTTTGCGGTGTTCAACCTCGCCGACGGCGTTGGCTATGTGGATTCGTCATTCCAGAAAGGACCGTCCGCTGGCTGGACCTGTACCCTCGTCACCGGCTCCTCGACCAAGGCGGAAACGAACGCCCGCGGCCGCAAGGGCGCGACGAGCCTCGGGGACTTTGTGGACTGCTTCAATCCGGGGCCGGTGCTGGTGAACACCACCACCACGCTGACGATCAACCTCACCGCACCGACGGACCCGGGCCCCATTGATACCGGCATCGAAATCGGCTCCGTCGAATTCGGCCCGGACTTCATCACCGAAACCACCACGGTGGGGTCGGACGTTGATCTGTCGGTGGAGAAGCTGGCTAGCCAGAGCGACGTCGAGGTCGGCGAAGACTTCAACTACACCATCTCGGTTACCAACACCCTCGGCCGGGCGGACGGCATTGTGATCAGCGATACGATCCCGCCAAGCCTGCAGGTACGCGGCATTTCCGGCCGGGATTGGACCTGTCGCCAGTTCCAGAACACCTTCCAGTGCAACTACGAGGCCGGACCGCTGGATGCAGGCAACACCACGTCGGTGCTGACCTTCGGCGTCACGCCGACAGCCGCAGGCGTTCTGGCGAATACCGCCCGGGTCAGCTCGGACCAGAACGACGTTAATCCGGGCAACAACGAAGCCACCGCGACGGTCAACGTGGGCGGGGTCAACACGGTCGACCTGTTCCTGACCAAGGCCAGCCGGCCGGAGCGGGTGGTGGTTAACCAAGCGTTCCAGTACGAGCTGACGGTCTCAAATCGCGGCGAGTCCCAGGCCACCAACGTGACGCTCAGCGACCAGCTGCCGGCTGGCGTCGAGTTTCTCGCCGCTGCCGCGCCTGGCTGGAACTGCAGCGAGAGCGGCGGCCTGGTGCAGTGTGCCCTCA
The DNA here is from genome assembly GCA_039195135.1 of Pseudomonadota bacterium. Classification (GTDB taxonomy): domain Bacteria; phylum Pseudomonadota; class Gammaproteobacteria; order Xanthomonadales; family SZUA-38; genus JANQOZ01. The sequence goes on from JBCCVP010000019.1 coordinate 45,527, forward strand.
TCGGTGCGCTGCTGCCGGATGTTCCGCCCAGCACAATTTTGTTCGACGTGGTCGCCCCCGGCAGGCCCGGCCAGCTGATCAACAACGCTGACGTCAGTTCCTCCGAGCAGGAGCAGAACGGCGAGGACAACCGGGCCAGCGCCATCACCACGGTGCTGGAGGAAGGTCCCGACGTGGCCGTCGTGAAGACGGTTGATCAGGTTTCTGCGCGCCGCGGCGATGAGCTGACCTACACCATCGACGTCACCAACCTCGGCACCGAAGCCGCCACCGGCGTGGCGATTGAAGATGGCCTGCCGACCGGCCTGGACGTGACGAACATTGTGGCGCCCAACTGGGACTGCCAGGTGCTGACGCTCCTGATTGCCTGCGATCTCATGGGAGACCTGGGGGCCGGTGCCAGCGCCAGCCTCAGCCTGAGCGGCCGGGTGACCGTAACCAGCGGCGTCCTGACGAACCGCGTGGTGGTTACCACCACCTCCGGTGATCCGCTGGCCAGCAACAACGGCTCCGCCGTCGATACAACCATTGCCGGCGATGCTTTGCCGGTGAACCTGACCCTGAGCGTGGACGACAGCGCCGACCCGGTGCTGTCCGGCGAGGACTTTGACTACCTCATCACCTTCGGGAATGAAGGCCCCGGCGGCGCGCAGGATTACGCCATCACGGCCGATATCCCGCCAACCGTGACGCCGGGTGCCATCGTGGCACCGGGGGGGGTGTCCTGTGGCGTTGAAGGGCCGCGGCTGGTCTGTCGGTCCGAGGGTGTGCTGCCGCCGGACGATGAGCGGATCATCCGGTTCACCGTGACGGCCCCGGAGGAGTCCGGTGAGCTGACCTTCCCGGCGCAGATTCAGTTCACCGGTCTGGGGGTGGATCAGGACGGATCAGACAACAACGATACGGAGACCACCACGGTGCGTCTCACGCCCACCCAGCAGGAACTGGAACAACAGCTGACGGAAGCCTTGGGCGGTCTCAACGATCCGCTGGTCACCAATAACCTCGAGCCGGTGGCGGACCTGTGTGCCAACCCGCCACCCGGCGTGCTGGAGCTGTGCCGCGCCATCGTGGACGCACTGGATGACGGGCGAAATGATGAAATTGCGGAAGCGATCCGGCAGATCGTCGGCGCGCCGGCCGTGACCCAGCATACCTCGCTGGTGGAAGCCTCCTCGGTGCAGTTCAACAACATGACGGCCCGCTTCAACCAGAACCGCCAGGGCCAGGGCAGCGCCAACGGCGGCACGGTCAACGTTGACGGCCTGGCGTTCCGCTACGGCAACGAAATTCTGCCCCTGAGCCTGATGCAGGGTGCCGAAAGCGATGAGCCGACGGTGGATCCGAACGGCCTCGTCAAACCCTGGGCGTTCTTCGTCAACGGCACCATCAGCGGTGGCGACAAGGACCCGACCCAGCGCGAAGTGGGTTTTGATTTTGACACCCTTGGCATCACCATGGGCGTGGACTACCGCTTCAGCAGCCGGTTTATCGGCGGCGCGGCGCTGGGCTACACGGACTTTGACTCCGACATTCAGGGGGGCGGTTCACTGGAAACCGACGGCCTGATGCTGCACCTGTTTGCCAACTACTATCCCACCAACCAGTTCTATATCGACGGGCTTTTGAGCATCGGCAGCATGGACTTTGAGCAGCGTCGGCCGATTGCCTTCACCATCGGTGACCTGGTGGTGGACGAGCAGGCGCTGGGCACCACGGAATCGGACGTGATCTCCGGCGCGCTGGCGTTTGGCTATAACTACAACCGGGGCACCTGGAACATCACCCCGAGCGGCAGCATCAGCTACCTGGATGCCGACATCGACGCGTTTGACGAGGCGGGCACCACGCTGAGCCTGAATTACAACGAGCAGAACGTGGAGTCGCTGATCTTCAGCGCTAACTTGAGCGTGTCGAAGATCATCAGCCTGTCGAAAGGCATTCTGACGCCCACCTTCGATCTGGCGTATTACCACGAAAGCTCCAACGACGATAACGACCTGAGCACCCGCATTCTGGGCGGCCCGGCCTCGGCATCGTTCCTGGTCGAAGCGGACTCGCCGGATCAGAACTACGGCAGCGCCGGTCTGGGGCTGGTATTTGTCGGCGCCAATGGGCGTCAGGCGTTTCTTAACTATCGAAATATTTTGGGACTGAGCGGGTTCTCCCGCTGGACGGTGAACGCCGGAGTGCGTATCGAGTTCTAAACTCAAAGACTCGACGCGAACATACCGCCGATTGCACCGGGAGGTTTGGATCATGCAACAAGGACGATGGACAACCAGGCAAGCCGGGCGCCGGCTCGGAAAGCTGTTGCTCACCGCCGGCCTGGCGCTGGTGACGTGCCTGGCCGGCATCGCCGGCGCGCAGAAGGTCGACCCGGAGGACTATGAGGGCGCCATCGGTGTGGACGATCTGCTGATCGTCGACTGCCTGCTGCCGCCCCAGGTGCGGCAGCTGGGACGACGCTTTACCTATCTTGCAGCCCGTCAGCCGATCAGAACCTCAGCCAAAGACTGTGCGATTCGCGGCGGAGAATATGTCGCCTACGACCGGGCCAATCTGAAAACCGCGCTGGCGGTCTGGATGCCCGCCGCAGAAGGCGGTGACGCCCAGGCCCAAACCTACGTCGGCGAAATGTATGAAGACGGCATGGGGGTGGAGCCGGACTTTGGCGAGGCGGCGCGCTGGTACACGCTCGCGGCGGAGCAGGGTCACTCCCGGGCGCAGATCAATCTGGGCAACCTCTACGAATCCGGCCGCGGCGTCACCCGGGATATCACGCGGGCGATGAACCTGTACCGGGAAGCGTCCGGCATCACCGACGGCGTGCTGGAGTACACCACCGATGAGGAAATGGCCCGGCGCCGCGCGCTGGCCCAGGAAGCGGAAGAGTTGCGAGCTCAGGTGCTGGACCTCACCGACCAGCTGTCCAGCGCGGAACGCACGCTCAACCGCCGCAAGCGGGATCTCACGAGGGCCCGGGCGGAGCTGGCCCGGACGCTTGAAGACCTGGAGCAGGAGCGGGCAGAAGGCCAGCTGAGCCAGGCCGAGCGGTCCCAGCTGGCACAGCTGCGCACCGAAAATTCCCGGTTGAACACCCGCCTGGCTGAGGCGGAAGGCGCCCGCAAAGACCTGCTGTCACAGCTTTCCTCAAGCCGTGATGGCAGCGCGTCTGCGGAGCAGGAACTGTCGCGCCTGCGCAGTGAGCTGGACGCCCAGGAAGCGGTGATTAACCAGACCCGGGCGGAAGTGGATCGCCTGAAGCAGGCGCTGCAGACGGCCCGGGCGGACGGCTCCGCCGACGCCGATGAGCTGGCGGCAGCGTTAGCGGAGCGCGAAGCGGCGCTGGAAACCGAACGGGACCTGCTGACCGCCCGGTCGGCGGAAATGGCTGAAGAACTGGCTCGGGCCCAGGAGGCACTGCGGGCCGCTATCAGCCGCGAGAACACGCTGCGGGCCCAGGTGGATGGCCAGTCGGAGGAGATCGCCATTATCCGGGGTTCGCTGAATGAAACGCAGGATGAGCTGATGGAGTCGCAGCTGCGGCTGGCGGCCAACGCCGGCGCGGCGGAAGAGCTTCAGGATCTGCGCGATGAAATTGCCGAGCGGGAGCAGGAGATTGCCCAGGCGGAGAACGTCAGCGGCGAACTGCTCGATCAGCTCCTGGCGCGGGAGGTGGCCGCGTCGAGCGCGCAGGCGATCAGCATGATATCCCCGGAAATCGGTGTAGCTCGCGGCGTACGGGCCGTCACCCTGTTTGCCGATGTCACCGACTACGAACTCATCGGCCGGGTTGCGCCGCGGGACGAACTGCTGGCCTTCCGGGTGAATGATCAGGATTCGCTGAGTCTCATCGACGACAACGGCCTGTTTAAGGTTCCGGTCTCGCTGGAGGGTATGGAAACGCCGGTGGCGATCGAGGCGGTGACCCGAGGTGGGGAACGCAGCCGGGAGAGTTTTGTGATCCAGAAGGATCTGCCCCAGGCAGCCGCTACCCGGTCGACATCCCGGCAGTTCCGCAAGCGCCTGCGGCGGGACCTGGGTACCTTCACCGCGCTGGTGATCGGCAATAACAGTTATTCAAGCCACGCGGTGCTCAGCACGGCGGTGGCGGATGCCCAGGGCGTGGCGGACGTGCTGCGGGATCGCTACCGCTTTGATGTGCGCCTGCTGCTTAACGCCACGCAGTTGGAAATGGTGCAGGCCTTTGCCGAGCTTGCGGACGAACTCGGCGACGATGACAACCTGCTGATCTACTACGCCGGCCATGGCGTGGTCACACCGGACGGCACCGGCCATTGGCTGGGCATTGATGCGGCAGCGAATGCTGACCGGTCCTGGATCGGCAACGATCAGATCAGCGATTTCATTTCGGAAATGAAAGCCCGCCACGTGCTCGTGGTGGCGGACAGCTGCTACTCCGGCACCCTGTCCGGCTCGGCCATCCGCCCGATACCGCTGGAGGTGGATGATCAGGACCTGCTGTTTATCTCAAGGGTTAGGGCTCGCACGGTCCTGACCTCCGGTGGGCTTCAGCCGGTGCTGGACGACGGCGGGGACGGCAACTCCATTTTTGGCGGGGCGTTTATCCGGGCCATTTCTGGCAACGCGGACGTGATGGAAGGTTATCGGCTCTATGAGTCGGTGCGCCGGGAAGTGGAAACCCGATCTCGGCTGGCGCAGCTGCGGCAGACGCCGGAATACACCGCGATGAAGTTTGCCGGTCACGAGGGCAGCGAATTCTTCTTCCTGCCGAGTTCTGAGTTTGCGCGGCGGGGATTCGGCGCCATCCGGCTCTAGACAGGGGGATCAGGCGGCCCACTAGCGCGCGTCGCAGATACCGATAATCTCCTCCGCCCGGGGCGGGTTCAGCGCGAGCAGGCCCCGGCGCGCTTCTTCGTTCTTGCAGTCGAACTCCGACAGCACCTTGAACAGGTTTTCTTCCGCCTGTTCGTAGTTGTTGATGCGCGACATGCTGGCGGCGGCGGCCAGCAGCTCCTGCATCCGCTCCCGTTCCGCTACCGTCAGGTTTTGCCCAAGTCCAATGCGGATACCCGGATTGGTTGCCGGCGTGCTGCTCCCGCCATTGAGGACCGCCCAGGCCACGGCCGCGCCCACCACCACGGTGGCTGCAAGGGCGATGGGTACGAGCGGCAATTTCTTTTTCGGCTTCTCGGCAGCGGCGGGCGCGCTGGAAGCAGCGGGGGAGGGCGCCGGGCTGACACCGGAAACCAGTTCCTCCGGCGCCACGGCAACGGTCTGACTGTTGGCCGGATCCAGGGCGGAAACCGACGCCGGCTTATCAAGCGCCGCGATGAGTTCCGCGGCGTTTTGAAAGCGGTCGTCCGGATCTTTCGCCACCAGGCGATTGAGCAGCGGCTGATAGCGCTCGTTCGGCGAGGGCAGCATGGGAATCGGCTCGTAAACGTGGGCGTAGCTGATGGCGAAGGTGTCGCCGCCCTCGTACAGCTTATTGCCGGTGAGCATTTCGTAAAACACTACGCCCAGGGCGTAGAGGTCAGATCGGTGATCTACCGATTTCCCCGTAGCCCGTTCCGGACTCATGTAGTGGGGGGTGCCGACGACGGCGCCCGCTTTGGTGAAGTTGCTTTCCGAATCCTGCTCCTTGGCGATGCCAAAATCCACCAGCACGGCTTTGCCGCTTTCGTGGAACATGATGTTTTCCGGCTTGATATCCCGGTGGAGCAGGTTGATGGAATGCGCGTGATCCAGCGCGGACGCCACCTGCTTGAGCACTTCCAGTGCTTCTTCGCCGTTGATGCCCCGCTCGATGCGAGCGGTGAGGTCGCCGCCGCTCAGGAGTTCCATCGCGAGGTAGTAGTGATGATCGATTACGCCGCAGGCATAAACCGTCACGATATTGGCGTGACTGCACTGCGCCGCCATGTCCCCTTCCAGCTTGAGGCTCTCCATGAAAGCGTCATCCTGGCCGGTGGTCGGCGCGACAATCTTGATGGCGACCTTGCGCCGGGGCTGCAGCTGATTAGCAAGGTATACCCGCGCCATGCCGCCGCGGCCCAGCTCGTCTACCAGCTCAAAATTTGGAATTTCGATGGGCGCCTGCATCGATGTCCTTTCCCCGTTTTCCCGGCGTCATTTTGAAGCAAGCCGGGGGGAATGTCATGGCGGTCGTTCCCGCATGCGGCATGTTCAGCGGTAGGCCAGCGCTAGCTGCGCCAGATGCTGACGCTCCGGTTCACGCAGATACGGAGCCAGCAGCGACATCACCTGCTCCGCGCCACCGTCCGTGGGCCCTTCCGCGGTGGCGCTGGCGGCGGTGAGATAGATGCGGCAGTAGGTCATGACGATAGCGAGGTTGGCGGAAAGCCGTTCAATTTCTTCGCCGCTGGCGCGCAGTACGTCGGTGCGCCGAAGTGCCCGGCAAAGCTGCTCCGCGGCCTGCTGTTTGCCTTCCAGCATAAAACGGAACTGGCGTCGCACGGAGCGCAGCCGGCGGGTGATGTCGGTGAGGTTGTCATAGAAAAAGCGGTAGGCGTTCATCCGCTCAAGCACGTGGTGGAGAAAAAACCACACGTCTTCCAGCTCCGGCACCAGGTCTTCCGGCACGTCGAGCAAAGGAGAGAGCTCCGCGTTCAGCCGCTCAAACAGCTCAGCGACGATCTGATCTTTGTTGCGAAAGTGGTAATAGAGATTGCCCGGACTGATTTCCATCGCGTCAGCAATGTGGTTGGTGCTGACGCTGGCCTCCCCTTCCTCATTAAAAAGGGTGAGGGCCGTCTGAAGAATGCGCTCCCGGGTCTTCAACCGGCCGTCTTCAACCGGTCAGGCGGTTAACCAGATCGACG
>JBCCVP010000020.1:0-50701 GCA_039195135.1 Pseudomonadota bacterium
CAGACAAACCGATGGTCTTTCTTCGCTTTTTGCTTGTCATCATCGCACTACCTTTGACAGAAATCGCTTGGCCCGCGCCCTACTTTTCCGTTTCGAACGCCGCCGGGAAATTCGGTGACGAGGTGACCCTGGCCGTCTCGCTTTCTGTCGGCGATGAGGATGTGCGAAGAGCCGCGGCATCCCTTCGCTACGACCCCAGTCGGCTTAAGCTCGCGTTCGATTGCGACCTGATAATATTTCTGACACTTGGGACCGTACGTCCAGTGTGCGTCGACTATCCCGACCTGGGGCTTATCGAAATTTCGCTGGCGCCGCTTGAGGCAACCGTTGACTACATCCCTTCCGGTGAGCTGGGAAAACTACGATTTTTGCTGATTCGAGAAGGCGGTGACTCCCAGTTTCGACCGTCCGCAGTTGTTGAGGTTTCGCAAAGCAGTTTCTTTGGAGCTCGGGGAGTCGTTTTAGACCAGGGAGAGCCCAGGAACGGGAAGGTATTTGCTTTTCGTCACTGGCCTCTGGATGACAACGAGGCACTGGATGATCCAAGTCACCCGGTTTTCCTTTCCTGGGAGGGTATTTCTCGGCGTTTGCTAGGCGGAAGAGTCAGCCTTCCGCTGACCTTTCACGCGGCCGGCGACGAAGACTGGCTTGCGCTGCCAGGTGACCGCGTTGGCTCTTATGAGCTTAGCAGTAGTGACTCCGATTCGGCTTACCGTATTAGCGTCTACGATATGAACCAGCGTCTGGCAAACCCCGATCAGGATCCACTGCAAAATCTCGATTTTTGTCGGCCTGACACGACGCAGCTCCGCGTCGCCACCCGCAGCGATCTTTTGCTTCGGCTCACACGCTGCGAATGGGCAGCGCCCGCGGCTTATGAAGTACTGATCGCCGACAACACGCTGCCAGCCCTCAACGAAGGGGAGTGGATTGAGGTAGTAAGTCTTATGTATCGCGCAGTGGAGGGGCATTTCATCCAGAGTTTCCATGTGGCCGACCTACCATCTGTTCGGCTAATTCCTGAAGGCCAGGTCTTCTCTCTTTCAGATCTTACGATCACCCGCGCTTCCGGTCTGACCTTGGTCGTAGCTCCGAGGTCGCTTTTTGCGGACTCTTTTGAATCCCCGTAGCCGCAAAGCTGCCCGCCCGAATCGGAGTGGGGGCAGAGGTCGTCTGACCCCTTTTCCGATGTCGGGGACCTGATGCCGACTGCAATAGGTTAGACCGCCACCGGTTCAATCCTGCGGTCCAGCAACCCTGCGGTCCAGGACCAGGTGCCAGGTCCGACCAAGCGTCTCCGTACTAGACCGACCTGGCACTTGGTCCTGGACCCTAAGATCCTGGACCCTAAGATCCTGGACCCTAAGATCCGACCCTAAGATCCCAGGCAGACATTACGCGATAGCGACTACAGGGCCAGTGAATAGGATCGGGAAAGACCGGACCCCGCTTGACCGAGTAACCCGTTAGGTTGACAACAAGCCACGGGGGAGAAGGACATGGGAAACCCAAACACGCCCGTCAGCCAGCCAACAACGGGTCGCGCATTCTTTTTTTCAGCCTGCCTGGCTTTGCTGTTGAGCATCGTTGGTCCCAACGCCGGCGTGGCAGCGGAGCCAAACGTTGGCTTACCCATCGCCTGCGCGGAGCCAACGCTGCTGTGCGCTCATACCCAGCGCTACCAAAAGGATCCCCTGGGTACCGGCGTCGAGCACGTGTTGCTGCGCTACTTCGACTGGCCTCAGGACGGTGGTAACCTCAATCGCAGGGATCTTGAGGCGCGGGCAGAACGGGCGCTCAAGGCCAAGGGAGACCGATCGCCCGACTACGCGCTGGCTCTGGCTGAGTTTGCTGCTTCGCAGCTGCTGGCGGGCGAACCGGCACGCGCTGCCGGGCCGCTGCGCAAAGCCGTGACGGTGCTCGAGCAGTCCACACCAGTTGACGATGAAAGACGCATTGGCCCCTACGCGCTGCTGGGTGCGGCGCTCACCGGCCTGGGTAAGCCGGAGGACGGGCTGGACATGGTCTCCCGGGCCGGGCACGTGACGCGCCTGAAACACGGCGCCGCCGACCCGGAGCAGCTGCCGTTTATGGTCATGCAGTCGGCGCTGCTGTGGCAGGCGGACGAGGCCTGGAAAGCCGAGCAGGTACTGCGGGGCGCGCAGCGCATCGCCCGGGAGACATTTGGCGTGCGGTCCGCCGAGGCGGCGGCGAGTACCTTTTTACTGGGCGCCTGGCTGACGGCACGGTATCAGTTTGACCCGGCGGCCACCGTTTTTCGTGATGCCCTGATTGAGATGGCGAATGCGCACGGCCAGCAGCCGCCGGAAGCCACCGTACTGCTGCTTGGGCAGGCTAATAACTTTCTGGCGAGCGCGGTTTTTCGGCGTGGGTTCGACAGCCTGACTGATCTGACGAAGCTGCTCGATCAGCATCGGGATACGTTCGGCGCTGATCAGCTGATCGAGGCCCACGTCTATTTCGGTGATCAGTTGATGCTGCGGTACTTCGAACGCGCGGCGGTTGGTCAGTACCGGGCAGCCTGGCAGCTGGCCGAGGCCAATCAGGAAAATGACTGGCTCAACCGGCTGGCCCAACCGGAACTCGTGACTCCGGGCATGCTGGCTGGCAGCAGTCGAGGCATGGACGGCAGCGGCAGCGCAGACCTGTCGGTGAACTTTGTGATTCGCGCCGACGGCAGGCCCGGCCGGATTCGCGTTGCCCAGTCCAATATGACCGCCCGGGAGACAGGATTCGCCAAGAAACTATTTCGAAACCTGCGCTTTCGACCGGCGCTGGTGGACGGCGCTGCCGTGGCCCAGGTGCAGACCGGGTCGGCCTGGCACCTCCTGCTGGCCCCGCCGCGCACCCCCGCCGGGCAGCGACCGCGGCGCCACATCGGCACCAACGTGCGGGTGCATTAGCTCCGCCCTTCACGGGCTCAGCTCGCAACGCCTTCGCTAGTTGATTTTGTTCAATATCCAGCTGGGTCTAATGGTCAGAATGATGCGGTTGTCGAAAAACGGGATGAGCACGGGTGCGCAATTTGACCTGGGTAGGCGCTGCTGTGAGCCTGATCCGTGGGCCCGCCGAAATCGAGCGCTACGACCCGGCCACTGACCGCTGGACCATCGTTTCCACCTTTCCTGACCTCGACGACGGCCGGGCGCGGGACCATGTGACTGCCGGTCATGCCGTCTGGCAGTCGCAGATCTGGTACACCGGCGGCAAACACGGGCCGGCGCGCGGACCTACCGGCTCGGTCCGGGTGGACGTGTTTGACACCGCGACGCTGAGCTGGCGGCGCGGACCGGACATGCCGGCGCGTTTCTGGGGCCACGGCACCGCCGTGCTTGATGACAAGCTGCACGTGATCAGCGGCGGCGTGGGCGGCGGGTCCGTGACCGATCAGCATTATGTGCTCGATCTCTCCGACGAAGCGTCGGGCTGGAACGCGGCTGCGCCCGTGCCTTTTCCGCAGGTCCACACCGCCGCCGTGGCTCTGCAAGGCCGCATTTATCTGATCGGCGGCGAAACCGCCCACTCGGGGCACCGCGGGATCAACGCGCGGGTGCAGGAGTACAACCCGATCAGCAACAGCTGGCGCAGTCGCGCGCAGCTACCGCAGGCGCGCTCGCACCACGAGTGGGCGACGTTTGCCTGGAACGACCGGATTATCTCGGCCGGCGGCATCGGCGGCAGCAATCCGGTGCGGGCGCAGACGGAGATTTATCAGTTTTTCCCGCAAATTGATCGCTGGGAACTGATCGGCCACATGGAAAAGGCGTTTGTGTCCCCCGGCGCCAAGCTGGTGGACGGGTGGCTTTACACCTTCGGCGGTGGTATCGGCGGGTTTTTTCCCGCCACCGCTGAAACGTGGGTGACGGCCGTGGACTTCTCGCCGCCGGACGCGGTTTTTGCAGACGGTTTTGAGCAGCGCTAGTCGTGCCTGCCCGGAAGATCCGGGCCCGGTTAAGGCAACGTGGGCGAAGGGGGTTCGGTCTTAAGCGTCGCTGAGCCGCGGGCCAGCAGCGCAAGCGCGGCGACCCCAAGCGATATGCCGGCGACGGAGATGGGCCAGGCCGCGCCGCCGAAGGCCGAGGTGCCGTGGGTCAGGCCATGCACCGCCACAGCGAGGATCAGCAGCAGCGCCGTCGCCAGTTTTAGCAGGCGACGTACCTTGATCTCCTGACCGGTCCAGCCAGAAATGACTACCGTCAATACAAGGCCGGCCCAGAACGTCGCAACGAGAACCGACCCTTCCAGCCCGGCGCCAACCGCGGCCAGCAGCGTCGCGGCCAGCACCGCCGGCGTGCCCCACACCACCGCCTCCCAGCCCGCCGCCAGGCGTGGTGCCGGGCGCCCTTTTTGCTGGCGGCGCAGAAAGTAGATGCGCATCCCGCTCGCGATAATGATGCAGAGAATAACGCCGAACAGCCCGTAGGCCAGCTTGACGGCAAGCCCGCCCCAGTTGCCGAAGTGCACGTTGTACACCGAGCCGATGATCTGCTGGCCGACGGTCCCGTCACTCAGTCCAACGTTGCCTTCAAACCGGCCCGCGGCGTCGAAGTTGTAGTAGTCACCAAAAATCAGCCGGTCTTCGTGTTTGGCAATCACCGACGAATGCTGACCTGCGGTACCGGGATCGTGGAGGATAAAAAAGGTGAGTGGAAGCTGAGGAAATTCCTGCGCCATGTAGCTCAGCGGCCCCTCGATATTGGCCAGCGGGGCGGTCTCCTCGCTCGGCGCCCCCTCGCCGCCGAATACGGGCGCAAAAACCCGGTTGGTGTCACCCTCAAAGCTGCTCGCCGCGATCGCAAACGCCAGGATGCTCGCGAGCCCGAGCAACGCCCCGGTGAGCGCGTTGGAAATGTGGAAAGGCGCGGTCCACACGCTGAGCCGGTTGTGCAGATCCGCCAGCGGCAACAACCCAGCCCCGCGGCGGAAGGTAAAGGCATCGCGAAAAATTCTCGGATGAGCAATAAACCCGGAAATCGACATCGCGATCAGGAACGCGCCCAGCGCCCCGACTACGGTAAGGCCCAGAATCTGCGGAAGATGCAGGTAGTAATGCAGATCCAGCAGAAACTGCGTCCAGGGAAAGTGTTCCCGGCCGGCAACCGTGCCGTCGGGGTTGGCAAAAAACGCCTGCGTATCGGTGGTGATCACCGTACGCGGAAGGTCCGGCTGGGGGAAATTGATATACAGGTGCGTGGTTGGCGTTTCTTCACTCTCAAACACCGTCGCGGCCGCCGCCGCCGCGGCAGTCGGACTGATGGCGGTCATTTCCGGGGCGTCCGGCTGCTCCCAGCGCTGAATCTCCCGATTAAACACCGATAAGGTGCCGGTGACCGCCAGCACATAGATCAACGTGCCCAGCGCCAGCGCCACCACCTGGTGCGCGTGCAGCGCTTTGGCAACGCGGTCAGAATTTGGTTTACCGGTGGCCGCCATGGGCAAAAACTAGGCTCCCGTCCAGAGAAACGCAAGGGAAACCAGTCCCGGCACCAGCACCGCTGCGGTTTTGCGCCAGAGCGCCGGCTGGTAGCCAACAGCCACCGCCAGGCCGGCCCAGGCCAACGGAAAACCAAACGACACGAGGGTCAGATTAGCGGTGTGTTCCAGATTCAGATGGGTCTGCAGCGCCACGAACGCGGCGGTTGAGAGCCCCAGCGCCGCGAGCCCGGCAAAGGGGCCCGCGAGGAGGAAGATCCACACCCGCCGGGGAAGCTGCCAGCGGCTCGCCGCCGCCGGCGGTGCCCGCCGCTGCCGAGCCGGCTTCGCCGGCCGGGGTTTTGCGCGGGCCGCCGCTGCCGCCAGAAACAGCAGCACGATGACAATGCCCGCTACCACACCAAGGGCAACACCCTTATCGGTGCCGCTGCTGAAGCTCCAGCCCGTGAGAGACAGGACAAGCATGCCCCATCCGGCCGCGACCAGCGGCCAGCTTCGGGTCTGGCGCCGCCAGGCCGCCTGCAGCAGGAGAAAGCTGCCGGCAGTTCCGGCGGCTGCCAGCACCTGGATCAACGGGCTGCCCGGCACGCGCTAGAAGCGCTTGGTCAGCATGCCAACAACGGTGCGCTGTTCGCCGGGAAAGCAGTCGCCGCGGGAAAGGCAGGTGGCGTAAAACTCATCGTCGGCGAGGTTTCGGATATTTAGCGCAAAATCGAAGCCGTCGAAACGATACCCGATCAATGCGTCAAAGATCGTGTAGCCATCGGTAACCACGCGGTTTGGCGTTGGCGCAAACCCGTTTGCTGCCAGAAAGGCCACACCGTTGCTCTCGTTTTCGCTCGCGTAGCGCGCGCCAAGCCCAAACCGAAAGCGGTCGAGCGCCCCCCCCTCCGGATCCCAGCTCACCCACAGGGACCCGGCGTTCTCCGGCAGGCTCGGGCGCGTTACGCCAACGCCGTTGGCATCCACGTCCTCGGCGTCGAGGTGGCGAAAATCAAAGTCGAAAGCAAAGCTGTTCCACCTGAGCAGGCCTTCGATCTCAAAACCTTCGGTTTCGATACTCAGGCCCGGCTGGGTCTGTCCGCCAGCCAGGAACTCAACCAGGTTGTCTTCTTCCAGATCAAAGTAGGCCAGCGTCAGATAGCTTTCGCTGCCGGGGGGCTGATACTTGAAACCGACCTCGGTCTGCTCCCCCCGGCGCGGCTTAAGCGAAGTACCGGTGATCACGTCGGTGCCGACCGTGGCCCGGAAAGACTCGGCGTAGCTGACATAGGGATTGATACCAACATCGGTTTTGTACAGCGCACCGAAGGTGATCGGCGTCTCGTCGTCTTCCTGATCGTTGAACGCATCTTCCGAATCCACCGAGGAAAAGCGCACGCCGGCACTGACGACCAGATCACCGATGGTCATGTGGTCCGTGAGGTAGATATCGGTGGCCACCGTCTCATCATCGGATCGGAACCGGAAAGCATCAAATACCGCGGCCGGGGGCACCTCAGAACCGTCGTAGACGGGATTAAAGATGTTGAACGTGGTGGGCAGACCATAGAGGAACGCCGTCTCATCGAACGTGTCGACGTCCTGGTAATTCAGGCCGGCCAACAGCTCGTGGTTGACCGAGCCGGTAGCAAAACTCCCGCGCAGGCGCGCGTCAAACGCGAACTGTGTTGTCCCGGCCGGCGCGCTGAACCAGGAGCGGGCCACGGCCGTACCGTCCGGCAGCAGCCGCGGGTTGCCGTCGCCGAGGAAGGAAACCCAGGTCTGGTCGTAGTCGGCCTCGTTGTCCCGATAGCGGGCGGTGCCTTCGAAGGACCAGCTGTTGTTGAACTCGTGTGTGCCGAACAGCGTCAGGGTGATCGCCTCGGTGTCGTAACGGTTGAAGTTTGGATCACCCACGTAAACCGCGGGGTCCACCTCCTGACCGCTCGTTGCCGCACACACGTTGGGCTCGGAGATGCTGACGTCGCTGCTGCCGCAGGCGCTCGCCGCCAGCGGCAGAAACTGCCCTGCGGTGTCCGCCTCCCGGTCGGTGTAGTTCAGCAGTACCGTAAAAGTTGATTGGCCCGAGTCGTAGGTGATGGACGGCGCCAGGACCAGCGCATCGTCGGCCACGAAATCGAGCTGGGTTCCGGCATCCCGGTAGATCCCTACGAATCGCCCGGTCCAGCGGCCATCGCCGCTCAGGTCAAAGCCGGCGTCAACGGATCCCTGATACCGGTCGAAGTTGCCAGCCGTGAGTACGAGTTCTTTGTCCAGGCGATTACGACCGGCAATTTTCGACACGGTACTGACGATGCCGCCCGGCGCCGCCTGGCCGTAGAGCACCGAGGCGGGACCCTTCAGGACCTCCACCTGTTCCAGGGTGTAGATGTCAGCCCGGGCGTTGTTGTAGAAACCAAAAAGGACCTGCAGGTTGTCCTGGTACTCCGGTGCGTCGAGGCCACGAATGGCCGTGAAGTCCCCGCGGGTGGCAAAGCCAAAAGCGTTCCCCGTGACGCCGGCCGTATAGTTAAGGGTATTGCTCAGCGACAGGGCGCCGCGCTCCAGAAACTCCTCCGCAGGAATGACGGAAACACTTCTCGGCACTTCTAGAATCGGAATCTCTGATTTGGTTGCGCCGAAGCGATTGGGCCGGCCAATGACCACAATCTCCTCCAGCTGCTCTTCGGCGTCAACGTCGCCTTGCTCCTGGGCGTCTGCCTGAAGCACACCAATACTCAGCACGGCAGCCGCCGCGCCAGTACACCACTTACGCATGAGATTTCTCCAAAAATGGTTGGCCGGACGGCGTTCAGGTCGATCAAGCGTCAGGCCATATCAGGTTTTGCGAATGCTAATGCGAACTATTCGCAAATGCAATCAAATATCGCCCAGCCAATGACCAGCCAGCGCCTACCTACCCTGGCCCCAGACGCTACCTGTCGTCGCGGGTGGCAAGCGTTCCGCGAAGCCCGCTATTTTGCGAACCAGGACTCATTCTTTAAGCAGGAGACGAGGTAACGTTCTCGCAGGATGTGGGTTGGCCAGGGACTGGCCCTTTTTCCCAGATAGCCGGGGATTAACGCAAAAAAAATCACCATCGAAACGGTGATGCGATAGGGCCTGACCAGTGATCGCCGGATCAGCCCCCGCTTGCGTGCTGTCGAGGGCTGCAACGTTGCCACTCTCCCCTTCGCCGGCGGGCATTGTCGCATTGCGACAACGCCTACCCAAGCGGAAACCGGTCAGGCGATAGATCTTGAGTAAAACAGCAGATAAACGGCGATCGCAAAGACCACCAGCGGCATGGCCACCGCGCTGGGGCCAAAGGCTTCCAGACCATTGCTGAGCGCAAACGAATGGAGGTTTTGCAGCACAATTCCGATCAGGGAAATGGTCAGCGCCATCCAGGCCCAGGACTGGCCAGTCAGCAGCGCCGCGCAGCCAACCACGCCCATGATGACGGCGGCGCCAAAGGCCACTTTGGCCCAGAGCGGCATGGTGTCGTGAAACGTTCGCTGCAGGTCCGGCAAACCCGACGTGTCCATTACCATCTGATTGACGAAGGCCGCTAAGCCAATCAGATTCCACACCAGCCCGATGCCGGCGATCCACAGGGTCATTTTGCTCACTTCAGCCATAACGGTTCCTTTTTTCTTCCGTTGCGAATCTGGGTCGCAATCTAGCCGGCGGGCCGCCAGCGGCGATAGAAGAAAATTAACCGTCCCGGTCGAGCGGAAAGAAATTGCCTTCGTCATTATTCAACCCGGCGCGCAGAAAATCGGCGGGTTTGAATCCGGAAAAGCGCCGAAACTCCCGAATAAAATGAGACTGGTCGGCGTAGCCGCATTCGTAGGCCACCTCGGCCCAGTTGATGGTTCCCTGCTCTCGAATCTCGTTAAACACCTCGTTAAAGCGCACAATGCGCTGATAGGTTTTCGGCGTTAAGCCGACAAAGCGCTTAAATTGATCGATCAGGGTTTTCTGGGTGCCGCGAAACGCGCAGGTGGCATCGAGGATATTCGAGGTTGGATTCTCGTTGATGGCATTAACCGCCTCGATCAGACGGTCCGGCGGCCGCGCGGCTGTCTCGTAACGTTCATCCAGCCAGCCGGTCAGCAGCGCAAACTTATCCTCGGAAGACGACGTCGCGTGAAGCGCTTCGCGCAGATCCAGCAGGCGTCCAGCGTGCAGGTCTGCGCCCGCAACCACTTTGTTGGTCAACTGATCCATGGGCATCTGGAGGTAGGGAGCGGCGCCGAACGGTTTAAATTGGACCACCGCCATTTCCGAGTCCGAGTGCGCGGAGATGGACAGACATTCGTCCCGCACCCCGGAGACCCAGGCTTTATGAAAATCAGCGTTGGGCTGAAGCGACACGTTGTCGTAGGTGTGCCGGGTGTAGCCGTCGAGCTCAAACAGCACAAACACGTGGCCGGTGGGCACCAGACGCTCAATCGAGTGATCCGGCTCCAACCCCTTGTAATGAAAAATGGTTTCAATCCACTCGGCGTGGGGCGCAGCGACCGAGTGAGGTACAAATTCCATCAGGCAAACGGCTGCACACCAATCCGGACTGCGACGGCCCAGACCGGAAAATCACTGAGCAACACGTCTCCCGAGCTGCCGTTGGCGAGCAGTGGTTGAATCAACGGGGGATCCTGCATGACATCACGCCCAAATCATAACAACAGTGCCGGATCGGACGCAGGTGCCAGGCGCCTACCAAAGAGCCACCAGAGACCAAGCCTGATCAGTCTTCGTTGACACAGTGATACACCTCGGCTTCAAACAGCCGCCCCTCCCGCCGCAGCACCTTAACCGCCTGGCGCAGACGAGCATCGGGACAGTGGGCCCGCACCTGCTCCCCTGAATCGAGCTGCACAAGGGCTCGCCAGCCGCGAAACAGGAGCCCATGGCGCTGCCGGCGCACAACCTCCGCCTCGTGTTGTGACAGCACTGGTCCGCCGTAGATCACCTTGAGTCCTAACGACTGCAGCAATACATAGATGACCAGCAGGCAGGCGACCGCCAGCACAACCGTTTTCAGGCTCAGGCCCTTTTGCATCGAAGCGAGACCAGGGAAGCGTTGCAAGCCCCGATCATACCGGGGCCTTTGGATGATGGGTTTGCGCGGCGCGCCCTATTCCAGCACGCCCAGCAGCCGCCCCTCGTCCCCAAAAGCCAGCGGCAGAGCGCCTCCCGCCATCAACGACAGCCACTCCTCGTCGAAGCGGGCCCAAAGGGATTCTCGGGGGTCGCTGGAGTGAGCCACCGGCAGCAACCGCAGCTCGCGCTGCGGCGCGCAAAGGGCGTTGAAGATGGCCAGCACAGTGCGGGACGGCACCACGTCGTCATCAAGACCCACGCCCAGCAGCACCGGACAGTTAAGGCGAGAGGCGTAATGAACCGAGTCGAAGTAGTTCAGCGTGGTTTTGAATTGATCCCGAGACCCACCGGCCTCCAGCGCGAGTTTGAGTTCCTGGGCGGAACCGGCCTTGGCCAGCCGCAGCCGCTCCGCCTGCCAGCCGAAGGTGGGCTGGCCGATCACCAGCAGGTTTGGCGTTAGGCCCATGGCCGCAGCGCTCATCAGGCCCAGCGCGCCGCCGAAGCTGAACCCGTACAGCACCAGCGAGGTGGTGCGCCAGGAAAGCAGCGTTTGCGCCACCTCAACCGCCCGCGCCAGGTCGGCAACCGCGCCGCGCAGGATACTGGTGCCGGGCGCGGTGATGCCCGTAAGCACGTAGCCCCGCGGATCGGTCAGCACGCCGTTGCTGCGGCCAAAACCCCGCACATCCAGCCCGCACACGTGATAACCCGCCAGCGCCCAGTGCAGCATCACGTCGTAGCAGGAGTTATATCCGTGGCTGTGCACAATCAGCGGCCGCACCTGGGCATCGTCATGGCTCAGCAGATAGCCGTTGATGCGCTCCTCCCCCAGGCTTGAAAACTGCAGCCGATCCAGCGTGAGACCGGGCCGCGGGTTTGCCTCCCGGGCCGCCACCGGCTTGGCCTCGACGTCGGCCAGCTCGCCGCGGGTCAATTCCCAGAAGCTGTCAAAGTTTTTGGGCTCGTGACGAACCGGGCTGAAGGCCCGGATCGCCGCCAGCGTATGCCGCGTCATCTTAGGTCCGTTCTGTGGCAAGGTAGCGGGATGGAGAGCCTGGACCAACTCGCCGATCTCGACGCCTGGTCCGGCCTTTCCCGCCCCCACATCATACCGTTCGTTGAATCGGCAACCCAGGTTGAAATTGCCGAAGGCGAGACGCTGTTTACTCAATACCACCCGGCGCAGTTTTTCTATCTGCTGCTTTCCGGGGAAGTGCTCCATGTTGGTGCAGCCGCCGACGACGCCCAGCAACTGCCGTTTGATCCCGTCAATTGGCCCTGGGCCGCCCTGGGCTGGGCTGGCTTCCTGCCGCCGGACCGCTACGGCACCACCGCCCGCGCCACCCGCGCCGGCCGCCTGCTGCGGTGGTCTCACCGGGACCTGGCGCGACTTTTCTACGCCGATCCGGCCCTGGCCTCCGCCGTGTTCGACCTGGTGCTGGCCAGCGTCAAGCGGCAGTTTGAGGGGCTGCGGGCCCAGCGCCTGCGGGAATCCGGGCTGGAATCGCCGTTTACGCCGGTGGCTGGACGCAACCGGCCGCTGAATACCACCGCCGGTGCCCTCGCCTGCCTGCGCCAGTCGGCCTTCTTTGGCCGCTTTGGCGAGCGCAACATCGCCACGCTGGCGGCCAGTGCGGCGGGTCGTAAGGCCATCCCGGGAGAAAAAATTGTGACCCAGGGGGATTCGCTGCCGGGCCTGCTGCTGGTGCACCAGGGTTCCTGCGATCTGGTGTTTGAGCAGGAAGGCCAGGCGCTGGCGTATCGCCGCAATACCAGCCGGCCGGGGCTGGTGGCGGGCATCCCCGGTGCGGCCGGCCCGGAAGCCGAAGCCAGCGTCTACGCCCGGGAAAGCTGCCGCCTGTTCGAAGTGTCGACTGCCGCCATCGACGACCTGCGGCGCCGGGACCCGGAGTTTGGGCGCACGTTCAAGCAGCGCATGCTGGCGCGCTTCGCCGGGCTGATTGCTGCAACCCGGGTGGTGCACGATCGCTCCACGCCGGATCCGGAGGTAGCGGCGGTGGCTAATCTCATCGCCAACAATCAGACCCGCATTGCGGTGACCTCGAAGCTGCACAAGGTGCCGCATCTCCTCAGTCACCGCCTGTCGATTGGAGATGGCCTTGAGATTCTGGAGCGCGCCGGGCAGCGCATGTCGGAGCGAATGCTGGCGGCGCAGTGCCGTGCCCTGACCCAAAATCTGTCCGGCGAGCACGCGTTCTACCAGGCCATCTTGGAAACCTGCGACGCGGTCATGAACGCCCCGGAGGAGATGCCGGCGCCAGCAGTTCGCATGCTGTGCGATGAGCACCTGGGCGCGGCGTTTTCTCACCTTAACTGCCGGGTTGAGGGCCTGGAGCACCTGCCCCGGGATGGCGGCTTTGTCGCCATCCTCAATCACCTCTCCAGCCCCGAGTACTACGAGCTACCCAACCAGTACCACTTTTCTTTCGACACCGCGTTTGTCGGCTGGCTGGTGTGGCGGCGCACCGGGCGCAGTGCGCTGCGAGTGGTGCGGCAGAGCCCGGATCAGGAATACGGCCACAATTTGTTTTACCGCCGCCTGGGGCACCTCTGGGTGCCGACGGTGGAATCGGGGCTGAGCGAGCTGAGCGAGTCCGAACTCGCCGCGCGGCGGCGGCGCGCCAGCAAAGCGCTGCTGGAGGAAGGGGAACGCCAGCTTGCGGCCGGCACGCCGGTGGTGCTCTGCCCGGAGGGTCAGAGCCAGCCGGTGGAGCTGTCGCCGGCTCACTTTCACAGCGGCGCGTTTCGCCTCGCGCTGCGCGCCGGTGTGCCGTTGGTGGCGGTGGCGCTTGGAGGCTTTCACCGGCGGTTTAAGGACGGGCCCCTCGTGGCGCACGTACAACCGCCGGTCGACCTCAAGGCGGAGGGCGTCGATGCCGACTCACTCCGGGACTACGTCGACCGCTTTCGCAGACACTTTGCTCCCGCCGTGGAACAGGCCCGGCGGGAGGCCGAATCGCCGAGCTGATTACTGACGGGCCCTAAGGCGCCGCAAAAAACGTCCGCGCGGCTTCAATCGCCGAGTCTCGGCCCGCGTCATAGTCCGCGTCGCTGAACACCGGCACCGCAATGTCCGGCGGGATGCCGACCGCCTCAAACACCTCACCTGGCAGCGTTGGACGGGTTTGGTAGCAAAATCCTTCGCGCAATCTGGACCGCCCATCGACCGGGCGCAGATTGGGCAAATTCCTACAGCCGAGCCGGCTTCGATCTACTTGCCCCAAGCCGGCGCTTCCGCAATCATTTACGTAAGGATGCCGCGATGGCCTGAGGGAGCCGTCTCGGAACAACTCGACAGGGAGGTAGAAGGTTGATTACCCGGCGGAAGCAGCTTGTTGCGGCTATTTCTGCTTCACTGAGCCTTGCGCTCTGCCTGCCCGCCGCGGCGCAGGTGATCGACGTAGGCACGCTGGACTCAACGTCTGGCTTCAAGGTCATCGGCGACGGGATCGACGACTACCTGGGAGATGTTGCTTACCCGATCGGCGATATGAACGGCGATGGGTTCGGCGATTTTCTGCTGGGCGCTCCCTTTGCCGAATCGCCCGCCAAGACCGACAACGGGGAAGCGTATGTCATCTACGGCCGCGCGCAGCCGATGGATCTTGATACGAGGGCACCGGGTGAGTCCCTGGTCAAGATCGAAGGGCGCACCTTCTCGGCAATGGGTCGAAACACCCGAAACGTTGAAAAACTCGATATCAACGGCGACGGACTCTCTGACTTGCTTGTGGTGGGTTCCGGAAGCACGCCGTTCCAGCAGCAGGATTTGGTCGAGTCCTACATCCTGTTTGGATCGCGCGAAACGCTGGACCCAGTGGTTGACCTTGATCTGTTTCAATCTGCCGACGGCGTTCGGATTACCGGCGAAGGAGCAGGACGCCTGAGGACCACCTGCGACGTCAACGGCGACGGACGTTTCGATTTCATCGCCGGCGATTTCGTGTCCTTTTCGCCCGAACAGTTTCCGGACGAATACGTGATTGCTCCGCCCAACGGCGGTAATGGATTTTCTATCTCACCGGATACTGGCTTCTTGTTTTCTGCTGGAGACGTCAACGGTGATGGATTGTGCGATTTGATCAGCAGTGATCCGTTTGCTGAATTTCGCCCACCCAATTCAATGGACCGCCGGCTGCGCGCTGGCCGCGCCAATGTACTGCTTGGCGATGGGGCGGCGTTTCCAAGCACGTTGGACGCCGACTCAGGACAGCGCTATTTCAGCCAAACCGAAGAGGAAAACCTGGGCGCCGTCGCAGGCAGAATTGGCGACATCAACGGAGACGGCAATGACGACTTTGTCCTGAGTGGCGACACGATTTACGTCGTCTTCGGAAACACCGAAGGTGTTGGCGAACCAATTGACATCGCCGATCTGGATGGACAAAACGGCTTTGCGATCCGGGACGCTGAGGCCGCCATCAGCGGCGTCGGCAGCGCTTTTTCCGAGGCAGGGGATTTTAACGGAGATGGCCTGGCCGACATCCTTGTCGGCAACGTCGTGCCAACCTTTCTTGAGAGCCAGGCGGCGGCGTTCATCATCTTCGGCAGCCAGGAGCCTTTTCCTCCCGAGCTGCTCGTCAGTCAACTGGACGGCTCAAACGGAACCACCGTTCGCAGCGTCGAAACCGTCAGCGACCGCGTGGGGAGCAACGTGGCCGCGGCCGGCGATGTGAACGGCGATGGCTTTGACGATGTGATCATTGGCGGCCGCGGCTATGACCGCTACCTCGGTCGGAATGAAGGCGTCGCCTACGTGGTGCTGGGCGGACCCAACGACCGATTTGAGCCCGACAATACGCCGGCGACGGCGGGCACGGTCATCATCGGTGGCCAGGCGCCGGATTCCTTCCCCCAGTATCGAGAGCTCCGGCCAGAGGGCGACGTCGACTTTGTCACCTTCGCCGGTCAGGTCAATCGCAGCTACAACATCAAGGTTCAGCCGGTGGACGCAACGCTGACACCTTCCCTCACGGTATACGAGACCGACGCATCCGGCGCGATTAACGAAATAGCCGCTGTCGGCTGCGAGGCTGGGGACGCGCCGGGCGCGCTGATCGAGACGACCGTCAATCCTGCCGAGACCACGCAATACACGTTTTCAGTTGCGCCATGCAGCGGCACGCAGCCAACGGGTCCTGGCGGCTACCAGACCCAGGTTGATGTATCGATTCACCCCCAGTGTGTGGTCATCGACGGCATCATTCGCTCCTCGAACACCCTACTCTCTGCCGACCGGGTGTTCGTGCTGTCCGACGTTAATTCCACCTCCACCACCAACGATCTGGGCGAATTCAGCCTCTGCGCCGACTACGACCTGACCAACCTGACCGTGCTTGATCCTCGGGCGCGCTTCATCTCCACCACCATCAACGCCATTGAGAACGTGGCGTGCAGCCCAGGCTGCATTGATCGGGACTACGTGGATGACTTTGGCATGGAACGGGATCGCATCGAACCGGGAACCCGCACAACCATCGAAATCATGGTCACGTCCGAAACGGTCTTTGCCAGCGGCTTTGAACCGCCGCCTGTTCCTCAAAACTGAAACCCGATACCTCTGCGCCTACCCGGGATCGCTCGGGGTCTGCTTAGACCATTCAGGCGGGAGCGGCAGGGCCACGTAACGACCACTAGGAAACGAAAAAAGGCCGCTCGAAAGCGGCCTGTCTTGTTGCTCTGAAGGTTCCGGCTAGTTGGCCGAGGAGATCAGCTCCTGATCGATGATCGACCGGGTGCGCAGGAGGTTGTTACGCACCGGCTCGGACTTAGGGTTCAGCGTCTGCGCCCGCTCGAAGGAGGCCAGCGCGGCGGCGAATTCACCCAGGTGCAGCTCCAGCACACCGCGATTGTTGAAATCGCTCCAGTCCGCCAGATCCATCTCCGTTGCGCGGTTGCAGGCCCAGGCTGCACGTTTGAGGTTGTCCTCGGCCAGAAACGCCCGGCACATCACGGCGTAGCCGCGAATCCGGTCTGCCGGTGCCGGCAGGCGCTTGTAGCGCTTGTTGAGCAGGTCGATGGCCCGGGCCGTGTCGCCGGCCTCAAGCGCATATTCCGCCTGGGTTAAAAACATCGGCGGATGGGCGCCCAGGCCCTCAGCGGATGTGGCAGTGGCGGCAGTCAGAAAAAATGCCGCGGTGATCAAAGTCTTCAGTTGGCTCGTCATGTCTGCGGTCCTCGTTAAGTTGACGACCTCAGTCTAGATATTCGCCAATGTATAGCAATATCACAAATTTATACTTACCATTCATTTATGAATGATAAAGACGCAATCAACAGCTGGAGCGACATCGCCCTGTTTCTGGCCATTGCCCGCAACGGCAACCTCTCCGCCGCTTCAGAACAGGTGGGTATGTCCCAGCCCACCCTGGGTCGACGGTTGCAGGCGCTGGAAAAGCGCCTGGACGCCACGCTGTTTGTGCGGGGCGGCCGGCGGCTGGTGCTGACGGACGCGGGGCATGCCATTTTGGAAAACGCGGAACGGATGGACCGGGAAATGAGCGCCATCGGTCGGGCCATGGATGTGCACGCCCGGGGCCTGTCCGGCGAAGTCACCATTACCGCCACCGAGGGCATCGGGACGGACTGGCTGGCGCCGGAGCTGGTGGATTTCCACCGCAGCTATCCCGACATCGTGATCAAGCTGAAGGTGGGCAGCCGGGCCCTGGATCTGATCCACCGGGAGGCGGATATCGCCATTCGCCTGGGCCGCCCGACCCAGCCGGACCTGATTGCGCGCAAGCTGGTCGACGTGAGTTTTGGGCTCTATGGCGAATGCGGTTACCTCAAATCCCGCAAAGCCATCCGGTCATTGGATGACCTCCACGATCACAGCTTTGTTGGGCTCGAGCTGCCGGATGGCTCTACAACCATCACTTTCTCCGACGAGTCGCCCCTGGCGGCACGCCCCGGCCGCCTGGTGTTTTCCACCAACAGCCCCTCGGCACAGATTTCGGCCACCCGGGCCGGCTACGGGCTGGCGGTGCTGTCGAGCCGCTGGGCCGCCATGTATCCGGAGCTTGAACGGGTCCTGCCGGACGTGGAGGTGCACCGCGCTGAGCTTTGGCTGGTCACGCACGAAGAGCTGAAACACAGCGCTCGCATCCGGGCCGTGTCGGACGCCATCGTGGAGCGGGTCAAGGCCCGGGAAATGCTGTTTGATACGCGCGCCAGGCCAGATTCGCAAGGCCCCCTCACCGCGAATTGACGCGCCGTCCAGCATGGTTTCGCCATGGCTGATCCCCATCCCCGGCCCCAGGTTGTGTGGCTTAAGCGCGACCTGCGGCTAAAAGACCACGAACCGCTGGCACAGGCTCTGAGCCAAGGCCCCACGCTCGCGCTTTACGTGCTCGAGCCCGAACTGTGGCAGCAGCCCGACCGGTCGCTGCGGCATTTTCGATTTCTTTCCGACACGCTGCAGGCCTTTGCCAAGGACCTTGCCGAAGCCGGTGGCGACTTGTGCGTGCGCATCGGCGAAATGACCGAGGTACTGGGTTGGCTTAAGAATGAGCTCTCCGACTTTCGTCTGTGGGCCCACGAAGAGACCGGCACGCTGTGGACCGATCGCCGGGACATAGCCGTGCGGCGCTGGTGCCGGTCCCACGCGATGGAGTTCACCGAGCTGATGCAGTTTGGCGTATTTCGACCGCTCCGGCGGCGCGATGGCTGGGCCGGCAAATGGCGCCAGGTGATGCGCCAGCCGCTGGCCCGGCTGCCGGATGCACGCCGCTTTCTCACTCTTGAGTGCAGCCACGGCTGGAGTGACTGGCGGCCGAATCTGGCAGCGGACCCGGCCGAGATTCAGCCCGGCGGGGCCCGCGAGGCGCAGGCCCTGCGCAGCTCCTTTTTTTCCGGTCGGGGGGACCGCTACCACCAGGAAATGTCGAGTCCGGTACGTGCTGAAACCAGCTGCTCCCGCCTCAGCGCGCACCTGTCCCTGGGCAGCCTCTCGCTGCGGGAGCTGGTACAGCGCACCTGGCGCGCCCAGGAATCAGCCAGGGGTCACCGGGCGCAGGCGCTGAAGGCATTTGAAGGGCGCCTGCACTGGCACTGCCACTTTATTCAGAAGTTTGAGTCGGAGCCGCGCATCGAGTTTGAGAATCTGGCGCGCACGGTCGACGGGCTGCGGGAAGATCATTTCAATCCCGAACACTTCGCAGCCTGGCGCGAGGGCATGACGGGTTTGCCCTTTGTCGACGCGTGCATACGCTATCTCAACCAGACGGGCTGGATTAATTTCCGCATGCGCGCCATGTTGATGGCATTTGCCGCCTACCACCTTTGGCTGCATTGGCGGGAGCCGGCGCTGCACCTGGCGCGCATGTTTGTCGACTACGAGCCGGGCATCCACTACAGCCAGATCCAGATGCAGTCGGGCACGACGGGCATCAACGCCCTGCGCATCTACAACCCGGTTAAACAGGGTCTCGATCAGGACCCGGACGGCGCTTTCATCCGGCGCTGGGTACCCGAGCTGGCGCAGCTGCCCGCGACGCAGATCCACGAGCCCTGGGTTTTGACAAAAAGCCAACAGTCCAACTTTGGCTGCGTGCTCGGCACGGACTACCCGGTGCCGGTCGTCGACCACCTCCGCGCCGCCGCGCTGGCCAAACGCCGCTTTGCGGCGCTGCGTCAGGAAGGCAGCGCCCGGGTCGAACAGCGCGATATCTTTGAACGCCACGGGAGCCGCCGGCGCCGGGTTCGGCGAGGCTAGTCACCGGATACCCGACGCGTACCTGAGACCGCTGACCCAGGTATACGACCGGGGCTGACGCGCGGCTTGTCGCACCATCGCGCCAGGTCGAAGTGGTGTTCCTGAAATCCCCCAAGCTGACACGTAACGTCAACCGGCTGGACGCGTTCGCCGAGCCCGACTTTTTGATCCAGTGCCAGGATTCCCGCCCGGTGGATGGTGACCTGGCCTGCAGCACCACCGAGTTGAACCTGACCGATGATGGCTGCGTCGGCTTCTTTCCGTTCGCCAGCGCCGGCCTTCGACGGGTCTCCGGCGATGCATCCTGCGGCAATGCCACGGGCACGTTTCTGATGTTCAAACGCTGACCCGCCGCGGAGGCTGACGGTGGGCCGTTGGAAGATCCTCAAGGGTCGGTCAGTGAGTCGTCAAGATTCGTTCCGGCAAAAGCTTCAGGGTCTTAGGTCAGGAAACTGATCGCGATCCTGAACATGAATCGACATTCCGCG
Source organism: Pseudomonadota bacterium (assembly GCA_039195135.1). Lineage (GTDB taxonomy): Bacteria > Pseudomonadota > Gammaproteobacteria > Xanthomonadales > SZUA-38 > JANQOZ01. The sequence goes on from JBCCVP010000020.1 coordinate 19,768, forward strand.
CTCCTCCTTGCTGCCTTTTCTCTCAGAGGGATTCAGCCCACCTGGGCTCAAATCGCCGGGCTCAACGGCGCCGCCTGCGAGTTCGCCACGATCACCCAGGCCGTCGCCGCCGCGGACGACGGCGACGTTATCCGGATTGAGCCCGGCGTCTACCTCGAGCGGCCGGGTGCCATCACGGCATCGATCTCCATCGAGCCGGCACTGGCCGGCAGCAACTGCACGGCCAGCGACCCCGCGGCGTCAGCTGACGGCCTGATCATCAACGGAAACGGCGCAACGGCAAACAGCGCCGGCGGATTGCTCAGCGTTACCGACGGCGCGCAGGTTGTGATCCGCCGCGCGACGCTTGGATTTGCAAGTGCAGATCAGGGCGGCATCATCGCCGTGCTGAACGGCGCGACCCTGCGGCTTGAACGGGTTTCGGTGATCGGCGGCGTGGCCAACGAGTCCGGCGGCCTTGCCTACATTGCCGGGGGCGCTGCGGCGAGCCGGCTGGAACTGGTGGATGGGTCCAGCCTGTTTGACGGGTTTACCAGCGGCGCCGGGGGCGCCGTGTCCATGGTTGGCGGTGAACTGCTGCTGTCCAGCAGTCTGGTCGGTAGCACAGGAGCAGGATTAGCCAATCGCGCGGATGGTCATGGCGGGGCAATCTTCGCCCGCAGCTCTTTGATTACCATCGACGGTGCATCGACGCTGGTGGGCAACAGCGCGGCGCTGTCCGGCGGCGCCATCTTCGCTGACAGTTCAATCCTCACCCTGGCCGACGCCGAGATCCGGTCAAACACTGCCGGTGGGTCTGGCGGCGGCATCTTCCTCAACGACCTGCTCAACGTCCTGACCATGACAGGCTGCGAGCTTAGCGGCAATCAAGCCTCAAACGGGGGTGCAATCGCGGGCGGCGGGGAGCTTACCGTCTCCCAGTCCACTTTTGAGGAAAACCTGGTGTCCGGCGTCGGCGGCGGCATCCACTGCAACTTCTGCAACGCTCTCACCGTTAACCGCGGAACGCGCTTTGAGGAAAACGAGGCTGGCAGCGGCGGCGGCATTTATGTGGCCAGCGATGTTCCCACGGAGGTTGAGTTGACTGACGTGACGTTTGAAGCCAACCAGGCATCCGGGGAAGTGAGCGAAGGGCTTGGCGACGGCGGTGGCTTCTATGCCGCGGCGGGAACGGTTGAGATCGGCAACAGTCAATTCGCGGCTAACGCGGCCCGCGCTGAGGGCGGGGGTCTGTACATGCGGGATGTCGGAAGCCTGCCGCGAGACCTCACGCTTCAGTCGTCATCCCTGACCGGGAATCGGGCGGAGAACGGGGGAGCCCTTTCCCTTCGCGACCTTGAGCTGGTCCGCGTGAGCGGCGGCGAATGGAGCAACAATCAGGCACTGGCCCTGGGAGGTGGCGCACAGATTCTCGGCGTTGCTGATTTTTCGGCATCCGACATTCTGATTGCCGAAAACAGGGCGGAAGTGGGCGCCGGCGTGTACGCATCGGGGGCAGAAGAATTCAGTCTGACCCGCACCGCGATCAATCTGAACGAGGCCGATAATCAGGGTGGCGGCGTTTACCTGGCCAGCGTTGAGTTTGCCGGCCTCGTGGACTCTCAGATTGTCGGCAACTCGGCGCAGAACGGGGGCGGTGTGCTTATCCGATTCTCGGCCGGCTCGTTCAGCAACGGCCAGATCACGGACAACGTGGCCAGCGAAAACGGAGGCGGCGTGTATGTAGACGGGGCGGAACTCAGCCTCGCCGCTACGACCACCTGCAACTCACTGAATCTCGCCCCGGACAACTTCTGTCTGGCCATCGACAACAACCTGGCTGCGGAATACGGCGGCGGCGTGTATGTGCAGAATCCCGGCAGCCCCGTCGATTCGGCACCGGGCACCTTCATCAGCGGCGCCGCGATACGGGGCAACAACGCCGGCATTGGTGGCACGGCCATTCACCTTCGCCAATCGATGGCAGAGGTGTACCTGGAAAACTCGCTCGTGACCGGCAACGGTAACGGCCTCAACACGGCGGCAGCGATTGAAGTGCTGGGCGACAGCACGCTCTCCATCAGCTCGACAACCGCTGCGGACAATTTCAATGCCGCGATTGACATTCCGGTCGCCGACGCCCAGTTCGCGATCGCCAACAGCATTGTTTATCACAACGGCGACGGGCCGCTGGTGGTCGACGGTGTGCTCACCTGCGATGTCTGTAACCACGTCGAGCCCACCGCCGCCGGCGGCGTCACCTTTGGCCAGGATCTGGGAGATCCCGTGTTCGACATGGCAGCAGCGCGCGGTGCCTTTTACCTCTCCGCGGCCTCGCCGGGCGTGGATGCCTGCCTGACCGGACCGCTGCGGGACATGGAGTTTCGCTATCGCCCCGATCCTGGCGGCAGCTATGACCAGGGTCCCTTCGAGCGGGCCGGCGTAACCACCGACCCCGGCGTTGAGGTCGTGACCGGCGCCGAGCTGTCGACAACGGAGTCCGGAGGCACCGCGTCCGTCGCGCTCGTATTGACCTCCCCGCCACTGACGAGAGTGGTGATTCCGGTCAGCTCTTCGGTACCCACGGAGGGTCGAGTCGTAATCGATCAGGTGGACTTTCTGCCAACCAACTGGTTTAAGCCTCGCTTGCTGCTTATCGAGGGCGTGGACGACGACCTGGCCGACGGCGATCAGCCGTTTCAGATTCGCCTGGGTCCGACGCTTTCGGACGATATGCGCTACGACGGACTGGATCCTGAGGATGTGAACCTGATTAACCTGGATGACGAACCTCGCCCCGAGCTCATTTTTGCCGACAGTTTCGAATAGCCAGTTCGGGGCGACTGATGGGGCATACCCGCTGGCCACAGAAAGCAGCTAAGATGGCGCCCCCGATACAGCTGTCCAGAATACCCATGACCTCACGCATCCATGTCCTGTGCCTGCTTTTGTGCACCGTTATCCTCGGGTCCTGCAGTGAATCTGAGCCCCCCGCGGAAAGCGCCAGCGAAGCGGTCGAGGCGCCGGCGGCAGCTATCCCAAAATACAGCGCCGAAGCGTTTTTCAATACCATCAGCTACGGCATGGCGTCCGCCACCGGTTTCGCCTTTTCACCGGACGGCAGCAAAATCCTCATTTCCGCCGACTTCACCGGTATCTACAACGTATATGCCCTGCCGGTGGATGGGGCCGAACCTGTCGCACTGACCGAGTCGGATGACTCCGGCCGGTTTGCCGTCAGCTGGTTTCCGAGCGACGAGCGCGTGCTCTTTACCTTCGACGGCAACGGCGACGAGCTCAGCCACGTGGCGGTGCGGGAGGTAGACGGCAGCGTGCAGGACCTGACGCCGGGAACCGAACTGAAGGCATCGTTTGTCCGCTTTCACGAAGACGGCGGGAGCTTTTATCTGGCCACCACCGAGCGGAACCAGCGCAGCTTTGACATCTACCGCTACGCCAGCGACGGCTATGAACGGGAGCTGGTGTTTGAAAACCCCGGCTTTTCTATCGGCGACATCAGCCCCGACGGGCGCTGGGTGGCGCTGAACAAGCCGCGCACCAGCGCTGACTCAGACATTTACCTGGTGGATCTTCAGGCGGAGGATCCGCAGCCGGTATTGATCACCGAGCACGACGGCAACGTGGCGTTCGCCAGCTACGAATTTACCGGCGACAGCGCGGGCCTGATCTACTCCACCAATCAGCATGGTGAGTTTGCGCAGGCCTGGCAGTACACCATGGCCGATCAGGCCCATGCGCCGCTGATCGAAGCCGAGTGGGATGTGCAATACGTGACCCATTCTCCCTCCGGCCGTTATCGGATCAGCGGCATCAACGCTGATGCCCGAACCGAGGTTACGGTCACGGAGATTGCAACGGGCAATCAGCTCACCCTGCCCTCACTGCCGTCCGGTGATCTGCGCAACGTGCGCTTTGCCGCCAGCGATGATCGACTCACGCTGATCGTCAATGCCGCCAATTCTCCCTCCAACATTCACGTCATTGACCTCAAGGAGAGCAACAGCCGTCAGCTCACCAACGCCCTGAATCCCGCCATTGAGCCGGACCACCTGGTGGTGAGCGAAGTGATTCGCTATCCCAGCTTCGATGGGCTGGAAATCCCGTCCATCCTCTATCGGCCCAAGTCCGCCAGCGCGGAGAACCCGGTACCGGCCCTGGTGTGGGTCCACGGCGGACCCGGCGGCCAGACCCGCGTGGGCTACTCCGCGACAATTCAGCACCTCGTCAACCACGGCTACGCAGTGCTCGGGGCCAACAACCGGGGCTCCTCCGGCTATGGCAAAACTTTTTTCCACCTGGACGACAAGCGTCACGGGGAAGAAGATCTGCAGGACATCGTCTACGGCAAAAACTATCTCCAGACGCTGGACTGGGTAGACGGCGACCGCGTCGGCATCATCGGGGGCTCCTACGGCGGCTACATGGTCGCTGCGGCGCTCGCGTTTCAGCCGGAGGAGTTTGACGTGGGCATCGATATCTTCGGCGTCACCAACTGGGTGCGTACCCTGGAGAGCATTCCGCCCTGGTGGGAAGACTTCAAAGAAGCCCTGTACGACGAAATGGGCGACCCGGCCACCGATGCCGAACGCCACCGGCGTATCTCACCGCTGTTTCACGCCGAGAACATCGTGAAGCCGCTGCTTGTGGTGCAGGGGGCGAACGACCCCCGCGTGCTGCAGATCGAAAGCGATGAGCTGGTCGCCGCGGTGCAGAAAAACGAGGTGCCGGTGGAGTACGTCGTTTTTGAAGACGAAGGCCACGGTTTTTCCAAGCGCAGCAACAAGATCACTGCCTCCGAGGCCTACGTGCGTTTTCTGGATGCCTACCTGAGGTAGCTCAGCGGCACGGCGATCTCGAAGCTGTCCTGAAACAGCGCATCGGGCGCGCCAAAAACAACCGGCGCTGAGAGCTCAGAGGTATTGCCCCTATCGTCGACGGCCGTCGCCGTAAGCCGGCCGTTGAGCAGGGGCGTGCCGCCGGTGACGGTGGCGGGCAGCTCCAGAAGGACCCGCTGAATCGCCTGCGGCACCTCGTAGCGATCCGAACCCACAAACAGCAATCCGAGCGGCGTCGGATTGTCCAGACCGTCCCAGAAGAACTCAACTCGAATCGGATATGCGCTGTTCAATACATCGCTGTCGACCAGCACGTCCAGCTCGAGAAGCGGGCGCGTACTCCCCTGGCCAGGCACAAAAGAAATCAGGCTCAGCTCCGGCGTGTTCTGCAGATTGTTGGAGCCCATGTCCGCGTCGCCAGGATCGTTGGGAGAGGGTCCATCGCCTTCCAGATCAATGGCGGGAGCGCTTTCGCCAAAGATCGAGTTCTCGCTGATCTCGTTCTCCAGCGAGTCAAGCCGCACCAGAACAGCCGGTCCGTCCGTGCCGGAGATCCGATTACCAATCACCAGAGTGCCCATGGCGCTGAACAGGTCAACGCCCTCGGAGCGGCTCAGGGAAATCTGATTTTGTGACACGGTGTTGTTCTCGCCGCTGACCTGGAGACCGCGAGAGTTCTGCGACAGGGTGTTATTCAGCGCGGTGCTGTCGCGGGTATTGTTGTTGAACCTGATGCCGTCACCGTTACCGGTAATCTCGTTGTCCGCCAACCGTCCCCGGGTGACGCTGACAAAAAACACCCCAATGTCTGCATTTCCGCTGATTTGATTGTCTTCTACTTCCGGCTCCAGCGCGCGGACGATCATGCCGCGGCCCTGGCCGTCCAAGACCCGGTTGTGAGTAATCCGCACCCTCGGTGCATCGTCGGCCCACACACCCGTGTCCTGCTGGCCGCAAACGGCGTTGCCCGAATCGGCAGCCCCGCCGATTACGTTGTCCTGCCCGCTCACCCGGATTCCCGGCCCCGGACCCGGTAACCCGTCGGCAACCCCGCAGCCCACGGTGTTGCCGCGGATCAGATTGCCGTCTCCCTCAACCCGGATGTTGCCGAGTCCGTTGGCGGCGATCACGTTGCGCTCTGAGTCTGCCGGGTCCGCCTGCCCCACGTCGTTGGAATTGCCCTGAAGAAACAGGCCGTTGCCGCCGTTGGGCAATGCGCTGGTACCGCCTGCGTCGACGCCGATGCGATTGCCGCGAATCACGCCAAAATTCAGCGCGCCAAATACCGCGGTGGCCCGGTTGCCGCTGATCACGTTGCCCCGGCCCAGGTTGGCCACCGAACGGCCCAGCACGTTGTTGAGCGCGTCCCGGAAGGTAACCCCGTCGGCGTTGGCGGCCACCTCCCCGGTGCTGGGGTCCACCCCTAGCCAGCATCCGCTGGCCCAGTTCGCCTCTCCTTCGAGCGCCATCGCTACCCCCGGCACGTTGACCACCGCCAGGTTGAAGATGCGGCTGCCTTGCGCACTGCCAAGCACGTCAAGCCCCCACCAGCCATCGCCGGGACTGACGAGGTTGCCGCCGTCAATGATGATCACCGGGGCCGCCGGCGAAACACCGTCGATCGCCGGTGCCCCCGGCGCTGTGGACCCATCGACGGTCACCACATCGCTGATCGATGGCAGCGGTCGATCGCTGCCGGTGAGGGTGATGCGCCCCGCCACTGCGAACTCGATCCGGTCCTCCCCGGCCGTTGCGTTGGCCTGCTGAATGGCCCCGCGCAGCGAGCAGCGAAAGCGCAGCATTCCGTTTTCTACCACCACCGTGGAACACAGATTGTCCGTGAGGCTGTCGTCGTCAAAGTCGCTGAGCGAATCCACCACAAAGGTTGCCGCATGATTACTGCAAACCACGGTCAGAAGCAGCAGTACCGCAAGCCATCGTCTCTGTCGCACAGGTGTTCTCCGGCTGACTTTCCCTTGACGAGTACGCATTTGACGGTGATTTCGGAACACCGAGGATCAGCTAGCCGAAGTAGCAAAGCGTACAGGCCAAAGGGTCAGGCCGGCGTCGGCGGGGCCAGCGACCTCAGGGCTCAGTGAATCCACTTTTGCAAAACCGGGCAATTATAATGATAATGATTATCACTTAGATTAGCGGTAGCCTGCTCTCGATGAACGCATTCCCGAACACACCCGAGGGAAAATTGGGCCTCATCAAAACCCGCCTTAATCAGGCTGCAAAAGCGGAACTGGTCACTCACCAGGCCTACCGCAAGCTGCGCCGGCAGGCGCTTCCAGATCTTTCGGGTCTGCAGACGCTGATTGAACGCGCCGACCTTGAGGACAGCCGCCACTACGAGCAAATTCTCGCCGACCTGGAGCGGCTCAACAAACACACCGATGCTGATCCAGCGCCGGTAACGCCCATATTCGAGCCGATGTACATTCCAGACTCGGTGCCGGAGATTCTGGACCGGTTGAGACAGGTGGAACTGTCTCTGATCCGGGCCTACAAGCAGATCTGCACCCTCTCCCTGGATCTGGACTATCGCGTTTTCGATCTCGCGTTTAGAAATCTCCAGGACAACTCGATCCACCTCAGCACCATCGATCGCATGCTCGCCGCCGTCGGGGCCCCCGCCACGCAAGCAACCACAGGACTAGAGGCAGGCCAGGACGGCCCTTAAACGCCAGCAGCTATGATTTCTCGACTGATGCAGCTGGTCCGGTCCCGGAACAGCGACCTTCGTCCCGAACTTCCGGCCCTGACCCGCGCACGGGTTTTGGTCAGTGACTACTGGGTTTTCCCCCTACTGCTGGCAGCCGGTGTCATCCTGCAGCAGGCCGACCCAACGCTTTTCTCCATCGTTACCGCGGCGCTCAGCGACGCCTATCTGGGTGTCAGCGTATACGTTGCGGTCACCCTCAGCGGCTTTTATCTGCTCCAGCGGCGGCGTAAATGGCAAAAGGTTGTCGCTGAGCGGTCTTCCGCAGTTCTCCAGGTGCCCACCGCCGCGCTCCTCGGTGCCCTGCCCGGCTGCGGCGGGGCCATCATCGTGGTCACCCGGTTTGTGCAGGGACGGGTCTCGTTTGGCGCGCTGGTAACCGTTCTGATTACCACCATGGGCGACGCTGCTTTTTTACTGCTCTCTCGCGAACCCGCGACGGCGGTCCTCGTGTTCTGCCTTGCCGGCGTCACCGGAATCCTGTCCGGGTATCTGATCGATGCCGTCCACGGGCGTCGCTTCATGTCTCCGGTGCAAGCCCTTGGCGCGGCAAGCCCGGACCTGGATGTGCCCGGCGTTCCCGCCTGGCTACGCCAGGGATTCTGGCTCCTGATCGTGCCGGGCCTGGTGATCTCGCTGGCCAGCCTGCTTCCCTGGCAGGCCGATGGCCTGGCTGTGACGGCGCTCGAGGCAAGCGCCGGTCTTGGCGTTCTCGGGTCCCTGTTCTGCATCACGGTCTGGGCCCACCAGCCGCTGAATTCCTGGACTGCCCGATTTGCCCAGGAGCAGCACCAGCACGGATGGTGCGAAGCCATTGTGGCGGAGACGTCGTTTGTGTCGGTCTGGGTAATTGCCGGATTTGTAGGCTACGAACTCCTGGTCCACTGGACCGCTGTGGATCTGGCCGGCCTGTTTGCTCAAGCTGGCGCCTGGCTGCCGCTGGTCGCTCTGTTGGTCGGTTTTGTGCCGGGCTGCGGTCCGCAGATCCTCGTCACAACACTCTACTGCAATGGCGTGGTACCTCTATCGGCCCTCCTGGCAAACGCGATCAGCAACGACGGCGACGCGCTGTTTCCAGCCATTGCGCTGGCGCCCCGGGCCGCCGTCGCCGCCACCCTCTACAGCGCGATTCCGGCCCTCCTTGTGGGCTATGGCGCCCACTTTCTAATCCGCTAATCGCAATTGAACAACTTCTAACGCGACTTCGGCCGCGGATGATAAGGTCTGGTCAGGCCAATACTTCGGACATGACCATGGGCAGAATCTTCGCACTCATTGCTATGCTGCTTGGCGCGGGGTTCGCCGCCGCCTCACCAACGGTACTGATCACGGGCAGCAATCGAGGCATTGGATTTGAGTTTGCCAAACAGTACGCGGAAGGTGGCGCGACGGTGATCGCCACCTGCCGCACGCCGGCCAGCGCCGGCGATCTAAGCAAGCTCGCCGAAGAACACAACAACATACGCATTCTTCAGCTCGACGTTACGAATGCTGAGCATGTAGCCGCCGTTAAGAAGGCACTAGCCGGCGAGCCGATCGACATACTGATCAACAATGCCGGCTTGGTGGACTTCAGTCCCAGCCAGGAGTTTGGCCAGGTTGACTACGAACTGGTCAGCCGAATGATCAACGTCAACGCCCTGGGTGCGCTGCGGGTGGCGGAGGCGCTGGTCGACAACGTCGCCGCCAGCGAGCAGAAAAAACTCATCAATATCACCAGCAGCGCCGGCTCTATCGGCGCCATCAGCCGCCCCGGCTTTCTGGGCTATCGGGCAAGCAAGGCGACTTTGAACAGCATCATGCACAACCTGTCGCTGCAGCTTGCCGAGCGCGAGATCCTGGTGGGCCTGATCAACCCGGGCACGGTGGATACCCGCGGCATCCTGGACATGACCATGGAAACGGCTCCGCCCCAATTCAAACCGGCCGTGCAGATGATCGCCTCAGGTCAGCTGACGATGCAGCGGACCCCCGACGCGGTCGAGAACCTGATGGGCATCATTAGCAGTATGACCGCCGACGACGCCGGGCGGTTTATCAACCACACCGGCGAAACCTTACCCTGGTAGCCGGTCGGCCGCTGCAGACAACGGCCATGGATGGCTATTGCTGACGCAGCTCCTTGCGAAGGATCTTGCCCGAGGCACTCTTGGGGATCTGATCGATCACCGCCAGCTGCTGCACCTGCTTGTACTTCACCAGGTGCTCGCCGATAAACGTCTGGATTTCTTCCAGGGTGACGGACTGCCCTTCTGACGTTGTGACAAACGCTTTCGGCACCTCGCCAGCTTCCTCGTCGGGGATACCGATCACGGCCACGTCGCTCACCTTTGGATGGGTAAGCAGCAGAGCCTCCAGCTCCGCCGGCGCAATCTGAAACCCTTTGTACTTGATCAGCTCCTTCAGTCGATCGACGATGCTCATATGGCCGTGCTCGTCGATGATCGCGATATCGCCGGTGCGCAGCCAGCCGTCCTCGGTAATGGTCTCGGCCGTCGCGGTGTCGTTGTTGAGATAACCCTTCATCACCTGCGGGCCCCGCACCCAAAGTTCGCCGCGCTCGTTAATCGGCTGATCCTCGCCGGATTCCGGATCTACCACCCGGCACTCGGTGTTGGACACGGTGACGCCGCTGGTGCCGGGACGATAGTCGCCGCTCGTGGTGAGGTGGCTGACCGGACTCAGCTCGGTCATGCCAAAGCCCTGCACGACCTCACAGCCCAGTTTTTCCACCGCTTTGGCCTGCAGCTCCGCGCCTAAGGGTGCAGCCCCGGAACACACCTGCTTGATCGATGAAAGGTCAAACTCACCCACAACCGGCGCGCTCGCCAATCCGAGAATGACCGGCGGCACGGCAAAAAACCGGGTGACCTTCAGGTTCTGCACCGTCTTGAGCGCCTCCACCATGTCAAACCGCGGCATGGTGACGGTGGTAACGCCGTTGCTGAGCAATCCATTCATCAACACCTGCATGCCGTAGATGTGAAAAAACGGCAGGAAGGCCAGCGCGACATCGTCGTGGGTGTACTCAAAGACGGGGCTGAACTGAGCGATGTTGGCCACCAGGTTTTTGTGCGTGAGCATCACGCCTTTCGGCAGCCCGGTGGTGCCGGACGAATAAGGCAGCACCACAATGTCGTTATCAACGTCCACCGGCACCTGCGCGATCGGCGCGCCGAACACGCTCTTGAAATCGGTGGTGCCGGGCACCGCGTCACCCATCACGACCACCTCGGAAACGTCGGTACCCTCCGCCGCCGCCAGCGCCGTCTCGGCAAACGGCGCAATGGTGATCAGGAGCGAAGCGCCCGCGTCCGTGAGCTGGTGGTGTACCTCCTCCGGCCCGTAGAGCGGGTTAACCGGCGTGAGCGCGCCGCCGGTGACCGCCACGGCGTGAAACACAATGGCGTATTCCGGCAGGTTGGGCGCCATGATGCCCACCACCTTTCCGGGCCCGATGCCTCTCTGCTGAAGTCCGCCTGCCAGAGAATAGATCGCGTCGCTGAGCTGCTGAAACGTGTAGGAGCTGCCGCCGCCGGCGTCCTGGATGGCGATATGGTCCGGCTGCTCTGCAACGCGCTGCAGAACCAGGTCGGTAATGGTCGTCGACGGGATGGCGACATCGGGTAGCGGGCTTGAGTGAACGATCTGAGGCAACGGTCTTCCCTTTTGGTGATGGCAGGTTCCGGACCGAAACTCTAAATCAACCGCCGCGCAACAACAAAATGGACTGGCGGGTGCGCTACTCGTAGCGCAGCGCAAGCACCGGGTTAGCCCGGGCAATCCGAATGGCGTGACCGGCAATCGTCACCCACGCCAGCACCACCGCTACCGCACCCGCTGCCGCAAGCAGCAGCAGCGGCGACTCGATGCGATCGGCGAAGAAATTGAGGTAGATATTTGCGGCGAAGAAAGCCGCAGGCAGCGCTACCGCCAATCCCCAGAACACCGGTTTGGAAAACTGCCAGACCAGCAGCCCGACAATATGCAGCGAGCTGGCTCCCAGCACCTTGCGCACGCCAATCTCCTTGGTGCGCTGCGCGGCCATGAATGCGGCCAGGCCAAACAGTCCGACCATCGCCAGCGCAAGCGCCACGGCGGCGAAACCGGCCAGCGCCGAATTCATATACTTGAGTACGTCGTATACCTCGTCAAAGGTATCGTTCAGAAAGCTCCCCTGCATCGGATACTCAGGCACCACCCGCTTCCAGGCCTCCTCAATCTCCGCAACCGCCTGCAGCATATTGCCGGAGACGCGCACGGACGCCGTACTCAAGGACGGCTGCGAATAGGAAAAGATCCAGGGTTTTTCCTGATTGAACAGGCCGAGAATGTTCTGCGTCGGCACCACGCCGACAATCACCAGCTCCCGCAGCGTACCCCCATCGCCGTAGCGGTAAAGTCGCTGATTGACAGCGGCCTGCGGTGAGGTGATTCCCATACGTTCCAGCGTCAGCTGGTTCACCAGCACGTTGAGCACCTCCGTCTCCTCAAACACGTAAACGTCACCGGCGATATCGCGATCGAGGTTTCTGCCCGCCAGCAGGGGAATGTCATAGACATCAAGAAACTCCGGCGTCAGGCGCATGGTGTTGACGCGAAACTCGGTGGACTCATCTCCCGGATCGGTGCCGTAGTCCCGCTGTGAGTTGCTCTGCTCGTATGGAATCTGAGACGAAAAGGCCACACTCTTCACGCTCGGCAGCGCCTCAAGCTCGTTTTTCAGCGTATCCAGCCGCGGCGCGATATCATCCACACCCAGGCGCTCCAGGTTGTAGACCTCATCCCGCGGAAAGACGTAGCTTTCCTCCTCCACCTTCTCGTTCTGCATGTACACGATCGCGACCAGCGCCAGCATGAAGGCAGAAATGCCAAACTGCAGGCCGATCATGGTCGACCGCATCGCCGCACCCTTGCGTCCTTTGCGCGCCAGGTCCCGCAGCGCCTCGATGGGGCTGGTGCGCGTAATCAGCCAGGCCGGGTAAAGCCCCGCCGCCAGACCCACCAGAACAGTCGTGGCGACGAGCCAGGGCAGCGTGCTCAGGTAATCCAGGCTCATCACCTTGTTGGTGAGGTTGTTAAACAGTGGAATCGCCAGCTCAAGGCACGCCACCGCCACAAACATGGCGATGCTTGCGATCACCAAACTCTCGACCAGAAATTGGGTTAACAGCTGTCGCTGGTCGGCGCCCATGGTTTTGCGCATCCCCACCTCCCGGGTGCGTCCCAGCGACTGGGCGGTGGCCAGGTTGGTGTAATTCACGCACGCCACCACCAGCACCATCAGTCCCAGCAGCTGAATGATGGTCACCACCGGCATGCCGATCGAGTCCCAGATGGAGAGATTGGCCCGCCAAAGCGGGTCGATGTAGAAGCTGTCGATAATCTCGTATTGCTCTTCCGGCACCAGCCGGTCGTAGACGCTGTCCATCTGCGCCTGCAGCCACCCTCCGTCCAGGGTCGGCGGCAGCATCACGTAGGTGATGTTACCCATGGACAGGTTGTTCCACTCGCCGGCGAGATCAAACTCCCGCAGCGGCACCAGCGCCGCCATCGGTGCGATGATGCGCAGCTCCCCCTCCATGATCAGGGCAGAATTGAAATGGGAGTTACGTGGCACGTCTTCGATCACCGCCGCTACGGAAAAGTCGTACTGATTGTCGAAGGTCAGCACCTCACCGATGGCGTCAATGGTCCCGAAGAAACGCATAGCCGTTGACCGGTTTACCACCAGCCCGGTAGCTGACTTCAGCGCCGTTGCGTCCCCCTGCAGATAGGTAAAGTCGAAGATGTCCAGCAGCGCCGGGTCAGCGAAGGTGACCCGCTCATAGAAGCTGTCAGCGCCGCGGCCGACCAGGTACTCATAGCGCAGGGTGCGAGCAACCGCATCGATGTCATTTTTGAGTTCCGCCTCCAGGATCGGACCCACCGCCGAATTCACCACGTTCATCTTGTCGATGCCCACATTGAGACCGGGGGCTGCGTTAATACCCAGCGTGTAGACGCGCTCACCGTTGGCAAAAAACGCGTCGTGTGTACTTTCATAGCGGGCGATCAGCCCCGCCAGCAGGTAAACCGCCATGCCCAGCGCCAAACCAAAGATATTGATGGCGGCAAACAGCTTGTGCTTGCGCAGGTTACGCAGCGCGATCTTGAGATTGTTCAGAAACATCAGCGTCTCCTGGGGAGCTTAGGCAGCCCGCATGGCATCGGTCACCACGTGGCCGTCAAACAGATTGACGGTACGCTTGGCGTAGTCGGCGTGGGTGGCGGAGTGCGTCACCATCACGATGGTGGTGCCTTCGCTGTTGAGCGAGCGCAGCAGTTCCATCACTTCCTGGCCGTGGGCCGAGTCCAAGTTGCCGGTAGGCTCGTCCGCAAGGATCAGCGACTGATTGGCCACCACCGCCCGGGCGACCGCCACCCGCTGCTGCTGGCCGCCGCTGAGCTGCCCCGGCATGTGTTTGGCGCGGTGCCCGATCCCCATGCGGTCCATCGCCTCGTTGACCCGGCGACGCCGCTCCGCCGCGGGAATCTTGTGATAGAGCATCGCCAACTCGATATTCTCCGCCACGTTGAGCTCGTCGATCAGGTTGAAGCTCTGGAAGATGAATCCGATGTTCTTTTTGCGAATCGCACTGCGCCGCGATTCGTTGTAATCCGCCACGTTCTCGTCAAAAAAGAAGTAGTCCCCGCTGGTGGGATTATCGAGCAGTCCGATGATGTTGAGCAGCGTGGATTTACCGCAGCCGGAGGGCCCCATGATGGCTACAAAGTCGCCCTGATCGATCTCGATGTTGACGCCGTTCAGGGCGACGGTTTCCACCTCATCAGTGCGATAGGTCTTGTAAAGGTCATGCAACTTAAGCATTGGCTTATCCTTAGTTCAGAGTCAGGCGATCCATGTCGACGTAGCTGGTGTAGGGCGAGGTGATCACCCGCTCCCCTGCCTCCAGCCCATCGAGCACCTCGATATAGTCGGTATTGCGTCGGCCCAGCCGCACGCTGCGGCGCACCGCGTCGGTTTCTCCGGGCGACACCACAAAAACCCAGCTGCCCCCGGTCTCCTGGTAGAACGACCCGTTGGGGATCAGCAGCGCCTCGGAGTTGTCACCCAGGGTCAGCCGCAGCTGCAGCGTTTGTCCCCGCCGCAGGCCCGACGGCTCCTCATTGAAGGTGAGATCCACCTCAAACTGGCCGTTATTCACCTGCGGATAGATTTTTGCGATGCCGAGCTCATAGTCCCGGCCTTTGTGATCGGCCATAGCGAGCTGCTCCAGATCCACCCGGCCGAGATAAAACTCGTCGATGCGGGCGTTCACTTTGAAAGAGTCCGGGTCGTCGATCTGGCCGAGGCGACCGCCGCGGGCGATGGACTGGCCAATCTCGATGTTGAAGCCAGAGAGTTTGCCGGCCAGCGGGGCACGCACCAGGAGGTCTTCCAGGTTCTTGCGGGCAAAATCCAGGCTGGCCTGCAGCGACGTGCCGGCTTCCTTGAGCTGCGCAAGCTGCTGCTCCTGAAGCCGGGCATCGGTGGCCTGACTTTCCAGCGTGACGTCGCGGCGATTTTTGAAATAGGTGAGCTCGTCCTGAAGGTCGTCGATGGTCGACTGGGACACCAGATCTTTTGTGAGCAGATCCTGTTGCCGCTCGATGCTCCGGGTCAGGCGCACAATCTGGTAATCGATTTCCACCAGATTGCGTTTGTGGGCCAGACGATTCTGCTCCAGCTGCAGCTCGATAGTGCGCATATTGTTCAGCTGCTCGGTGACCGCTGCGTCACGGCTGAGCACCTCCAGCTGCAGGTTGGTGTTGGACAGCTCCGCAATTGGCTGTCCGGCCGCCACCAGCGCACCGTCCTCCACCAGCACGTTTTCAACGCGCCCTCCCTCAATGGCATCCAGGTAGATGGTGCTCCGAGGCACCAGGCGCCCGCGCAGGGGAATAAAGTCTTCGAAGGTGCCGACGGTGACGCGCGATACGATCACGCGCTGGGAATCCACGCTCAGGCTGCGGCCCGCGCTTAGCACGCCCATCAGCCAGGCGGCAAAGGCAAGCGCCGCAACAACCGCCACGCCATAGCCCAGCAGTCGCAGGCGGGGCGTTTTACGAGCAACCACTCGATCCATATTCTGACCTGAAATGCTCACCCGCTTCTGGTTCTGGGAGTCGGCAATCTGACTGACTCTGCTCAACGACGGCCTCACTTTAGAGTTGGACGTTGCCTGGGTAAAAGCAAGGCCCGTGCCAGCTCGTAACTCATTGATTATGCTTGAAGGGCTCCGTAAACAACCTCCAAAACTGTACGCCAGCGGACAGTAAGTGTACGATTTCGAACAGTTCTCTCGCGGCAAACCATGGACAAAACAGGCCACATCCTCATCGTCGACGACGACGAGGACATCCTCACCGCCGGCCGTCTCCTGCTGCGCCGTCACTTTGCCCGGGTGGTCACCTGTCCCGACCCCGATCGCATCCCCGATTTGCTGGCGGAGCGCCCTTTCGATGCTGTGCTCCTGGATATGAATTTTGGTCCGGGCGAATCCAGTGGACGCCAGGGGCTGGAGTGGCTGTCGAAGATTCGCAAGCTCGACCCAAACCTGGTGGTGGTGATGATCACGGCCCATGGCAGCGTCGATAACGCGGTGGAAGCCATGAAGCGCGGGGCGACGGATTTTGTTGCCAAACCCTGGCAGAACGAAAAAGTGGTGGCCACGATGTCGGCGGCCGTGATGCTGCACCAAACCCGCCTGGAAACCGAAACCTTGCGCCAGGCTAACCGCGCGCTGCAGGACGCCACCGTCTCTTCCCAGACGATCATCGGCAACTCCCCGGCCCTCAGCTCCGTGCTGTCGATTGTCGAGCGCGCTGCACCCACCGATGCGAACGTCCTGATTCTGGGTGAAAACGGCACCGGCAAGGAACTGATCGCCCGAGAGATCCACCGCCTGTCCGCCCGCAGCCAGCAGGTATTTCTCACCGTCGACCTAGGGTCCATCACCGAGTCGTTGTTTGAGTCGGAGCTGTTCGGTCATCGCAAAGGCGCGTTTACCGGTGCGGTGGATGACCGGCTTGGGCGTTTTCAGGCGGCAAGCGGCGGCACGCTGTTTCTGGATGAGGTGGGCAATCTGCCCCTGACTCTGCAGGCCAAACTGCTGAGCGCCCTGGAGCAGCGTCGGGTCACCCCCGTAGGCAGTGATCGCGACCAGGCGGTGGATGTGCGCATCATTGCCGCCACCAATGTGCCCGCGGCAACGCTGCGGGACGAAGGTGCGTTTCGCCAGGACCTTCTGTTCCGCCTCAATACCGTTGAGGTTACCGTGCCCCCGCTGCGGGAGCGGGCCGAGGACATCCTGCCCATTGCTCGCCACTACCTCACCCACTATGCCCGTCGCTATGGTCGCGAACTAAGCGGCTTCTCTCCGGCCGCCGAAACTGTGCTGGCGCAGGACCCCTGGCCAGGCAACGTCCGGGCGCTGCGCCATGCGATAGAACGTGCGGTCATCCTGGCCGCGGACAGCATGATCCAGCCGCAGGATCTTGCCAGCACACAGGCCAATACTCAGGCCAGCACAACAGTGACGCCACAACCAACCACGGAAAACGCTTCACTCAATCTGGACGATCTGGAAAAAGAAACGGTCCAGCAGGCGCTGAAAAAACACGGCTTCAACATCAGCCGCGCTGCCCGCGAGCTCGGCCTGACCCGCGCTTCGCTCTACCGGCGGATGGAAAAACATGGTCTATAGGCGCTACGGCTTTTTTCTGGCGCTGCGTCTGATCCTTGCCGCCGGCGCCATCGGCACGAGCCTATGGCTGTTTATGCAGCCGGGCCTGCACAGCGCCACGGCCATCGCCCTTGGCCTTACGGTGCTGCTGGCCACCGAGCTCTGGTGGTTTGTCGGCCGCACCAACCGCGAGGTGGCCCGCTTTCTCGATGCCGCGCGCTATGCCGATTATTCCCAACGTTTTCAGCTGGAGGATGTCGGCTCCGGCTTTGGCGAGCTGTCGCAGACATTCACTGATATTCTCGACCGCATCTTCACCCAGCGGGAAGACCGGGAGACCGAGCTGCGTCGGCTGCGGGCGCTGATCGATCATATTCCCGTGCCCCTCATGACGCTGCACGCAGATCAAGCCATCACGCTACAGAACAACGCAGCACGGCGGCTTTTCGGCGCCGCCCGGGTGACCCGGGTTACCGACCTCAGCGAGTTTGGTTTTGGCTTTCGGAAAGCCGTGGCGGAGGCCGTACCGGGCAAGCGGGAACTGGTGTCCTTCGCCGTGGAAGGGGTGGATTACCGACTGACGCTGGCGGCCACGGAGATTGTCGTGGCCGGCGAACGGCAGCGGCTGATTTCGCTGCAGGATATCCAGAGCGAACTGAATACCAATCAGGCCGAAGCCTGGCAGGATCTGGTCAGCGTGCTGACCCACGAGATCACCAACTCGATTACCCCGATCACCTCGCTGGCCTCTACCGCCAACGATCTGGTGGCCGAAGTGTTATCCCGGGTGGAGCCGGACTCGGAGCTGCACGCAGACCTCATTGATCTGCGCGACGCCGTTGCCACCGTTGCCCGGCGCTCCGACAGCCTGGTGCAGTTTGTCGAGAGCTATCGGGAAGTATCACGGCTGGCGCCGGCGGACAAAAAGCGAATTCAGGTGGCGGAGCTGTTTGCTTCTGTCCAGCCGCTTGCGCTGGCGGAAGGCGGCGCCGACGGCCCGGAGATTACGGTTTCCGTCGAGCCACCGGGGCTCGAAGTGCAGGCGGACCGGGACCTGCTCGAGCCGGTGCTGCTCAACGTGCTGCGCAACGCCCGCCAGGCCACCGCCGGCACCGCCCAGCCGCACATTCGTCTCAGCGCGGCGCTGAACCGTCGCGGCAACGTGGCGATCGAGATTGCCGATAGCGGACCCGGCGTGCCAGACGACCTGGTGCAGAAGATTTTTGTGCCGTTTTTCACCACCCGCACCGATGGTTCCGGGGTTGGTCTCGCACTGGCCCGGCAGGTGATGACGGCCCACGGCGGATTTATTCGCCTCAGCCAGGCCCCCGAGGGCGGCGCCCTGTTTACGCTGACCTTTTGATTGATTTGTTGGAACACCGGTCCGTGTCAACCGTCTAGTCCACCACCCGTTCAAACGAGCTTCGGAATACGCCCGCGGACTCCACCGCGCCAATATCGCAGACGTTATCCCGTTCGCGCCCACGTTGGTCTGCAGTCACAGGTTCACCGTTGCGGATCGAACGTTCTGAGATCTGGGAGAGGCGGTAAACGCAATCCTGCGTGGGGATTTTGTTGACAACGACGCTGGTCCGCGCGGGGTGGTACCTCGGATTGGCATAGCGAAGGTTTCCAAGCTCCAGCACCACCGCACTTTCGAACCCAACATAATCGCCGTTGGCGTTGGGCTGACCAGCGGGAAACGCGGCTGCGCAACCCTTCGGGTCACCAAGAACGTTGTAGCCATTACTTTCGATCAGCAGGCAGTCGCCCGACTGATTATCAGCCACGATAGAGCTGTACACCTGCACGACCGAAAAGCGGGAGCCCAGATTGGCGACGCCTCCTGTTTCTGAGGCTTCATTCTCATAGACGGTGACATGACTGAGGTAAACCTCACTGCCCGGCCCTACCGCAATCGCGCCGCCCGCATCTCCAGTGACATTCCGAGCGATAGTTGAGTTGGCAATGTCGACGACCATCGAATCGATGTACAGACCGCCGCCCCGGTTGTTCGCCACGTTTCTGGAAACGGAGCTTTGCCGCAACAGGAGATCACCACCCTGGACGGCCAGGATCCCACCACCGAAGAGCGTTGACCGATTATCCGCTACAGCAACGCGGGAGAGGGTGCTTTTTCCGGCGAGATAGATGCCACCGCCGCCTTCCAGTGCCCTGGAAAACTGCGTGCTGTTGGAAACGATGGAAGAATCAACAATAGCCATCGTTCCTAACGAATAGATGCCACCCCCGCTCCTGGTGGCCCGGTTGCCTGCGAGGACAGAGTTTTCGACGGTCAGACTTCCCGCAGAATAAATCCCACCACCATAGTCAGATTGATTGTCCCGAACGATGGAATCGCTGATGCGTACAGAACCGTGATTGACAATACCGCCGCTTGAGTTCGCCTGGACATCGACGTTCCTGATCGTGACATCACCACGATTTCTCACCGCTTCGCCGGATCCGGTAATCGTCAGGTTCTCCAGTACGAGTCGACCGGCAAGGCTGATCACGTCAAAGGTCCCGTTTAAGGCGGAGGTTCCGCGGATGATCGTCTCTCCGATTCCCCTCCCGACCACAGTCAAATGACCCTGAATAACCAGGGACGAAACCGCGTATTCGTAGGCTGGCACCGCGAGCGTGTAGTGGATCGGAAATCCGGACCCTGATTGTTCGAAAACGCAACCAAGCCCCTCCATCAGCCCAGCACTGGCAACGTCAACCGCTTCGCGTAGCGTACAGCCGAGCTCGGTCTCGCTGTCCGCCAGCGGCTCGACCACGATCATTCGCTGCGTCTGACCGTCCGCCCGTGCCACCGCAAGTAGCAGGCCCAGCAGGAAGGCGGCCTCCTTCAAGGCGACTCGAACCCGGCCACGAACAGCAGATCGATTTCGACTGCGCCGATATCGCACTGAGCATCCCGCTGCCGACGCAGTTGATCGACCAGAACCGGATCGCCGTCGTTTGCTGGCCGCTCATGCCCTGGAACGGGTGACAGGCGATAGACGCAGTCGGCCGCGGGAATCCGGTCAACCGCCGCGCTGCTTAGCTCGGGTTCGAAATAGGTGAACAATCCCCCCCGGCGCACGAGCCGCGGATCGAAAGGTATGCGGCTGGTACCAACAAAATCGCCATTGCGATTGGGATTACCGGGCGGCATGGTGTCGATACAGCCCGCGTTGCTGCCTACAAGATTAAACCCGTCACTGAATGCCCGAAGACAGTCATCAGCAGTTGCTTGATAGCCAACAGATCGGTTACCCGCAACAATGGTGTTCGCCAGTCGCAGGATTAATCCGGCGCCGACCGGCGCACCGACGATGCCGCCGACCTCTTGAGCCACGTTGTCCGTGACCGTCACATGGCTGAGATTGACCGAGCCTTCCGGCCCCGGCGCAACCACCAGCGCACCGCCTTCAAACTCTGCTACGTTGCCGGCAATCGTGGTGTTGGCTAGGTCGAGAGCCGATTCGACATATACACCCCCGCCTGTTCTTTCCGACGAGTTGTCGACAATGGCGCTGCCCAGGATCAACTGATCATCCGGGCCCGTTGCATATAACCCACCCCCGTCGGAGGAGGCGGAATTGGCTGCGATGACTGTGTCGATCAAAATTGCGGGTCCGGCAATGTAAGCGCCGGCGCCACGCCCCCTGGCGCCGTTTTGTCGGATGGAAGTATCACTAACAGTCAGGCGGCCGTCCGAGTAGATGCCCCCGCCGTTTTCCCACGCAAAGTTGTTGTCGATTATGGTTTGTGTGACCTGAAGGTCTCCGTGACTCAGCACCCCAGTGCCCCGATTGTCGGAGACTCGAATCGAATCCAGCTCCAAAAAACCCGCACTGACGATTCCCCCACTCCCGCCTCCTTCCACCGCAAGATCCTCGAGCCTGAGTCGAGCACTAGCCGCAATTACGTGAAAAACGGCATCGTCCGAAGGGCCGCGAATGATTGTCAAGTTTTGACCAGCTCCCGCGATATTGAGGTTGCCCAGGACGTCGAGATCCCCGCTCAGGTTGTCGTTTTCGCCCCCATCTCCAACCAGCGTGTAGGTAAATGCTGGAAGCTCAATTCTGAAGCTCCGCGGCTCACCAGAACCGGCGGCAATCGCTACGCACCCAACGGATTCGGACATCCCGTTGTTGGCCATGGTGATCGCTTCCCGCAGTGTGCATCCAGCAGTCGGCTCATCGTCGTCTAGGGAATCGACGCTGATATTCAACACCGTCTGCCCGCTGGCAATCCCGACGAAGACGAAGATGAGGGCTCCGACCAGCAGCGGCCCGGCTCGCGCCAAGGGATGGCTCGCACTCCTCAAGGAATCTCGAAGCCGTCGGCGAAAAGCACGTCGGATTCAATCGCACCAATATCGCACAGCGCGTCTCGAGCCAGGCCACGTTGGTCGGTCGCAACCAGTTCACCTACTGCGTAGAGCGGGTTCCAGGGTCTGGCGAGGAATCGGCAGCTGGTTTCCGGAATCCGGTCCACGGCCGGACTGTTGCCTGCCGGTTCCCGAAAAGCCGGATCGCCGGAAACCGGTCTCAGCAGAGGTTCAAGGGGGATCGCGGCGGTACCCACGATATCCTGGTTCGGGTTTGGGTTTCCCCCGGGAAACTCGCTCACACATCCGGAGTTGATACCGATTAGATTGAATCCTCCGCTTTGGATCACCCCTGAACAATCAGGCGCGGCGCTGCTGCTGAGATTGCCCGCGATCAAGCTGTTGGCGACTACGGTCGAGAACCTACTACCTGAAACGCCACCACCCGCGCCGCCTGCCGAGTTGTTCACGACGGTTACGTTGGTCAACTGCGTATTGGATGATGCCATGCCACCGCCATCGCGCAAGGCGCTGTTCCCGGCGATGGTTGAGTTAGCGATATCGACTTCCGGCCTGACGCCGCCTCGAGAATAGATACCACCTCCTCCAGTTCCTGCCTCGTTGTTTACAACGGCGGAACCTGAAATCGCCAGCCGAGCGCCGAGGTTTTCTTGAATAAATACACCGCCGCCGCGGGCGGTCGCCACGTTGCCCTCAAGGGTTGATCCGCTGATCGTCGATAGACCATCACGAATGTGGATTCCGGCACCGTCAAAGGCCGTGTTCTCCGCCACTGTCGACCGCCGAAGGTCCAGGCCGTTGTGTGTCATTAGGCCCCCACCTTCCTGCGCTTGGTTGCCGCGAATGACGCATTGATCCAGGGTCAAAATACCGTTGTCGGTAAAAACACCGCCCCCTCTGCCGCTGCTTTGGTTGCCCTCAATCACGACGTTGGTCAAACTCAGTGTGCCACCAGACTGGGCGACTCCGCCCCCATCCGGAGCATTGCCGCCGGTAATTGTCAGGTGTTCGGCCGTCACGGCAGCAGATGCAACAACGAGGTCGAGCACCCGGTCCACCTGCCCACCGTTTAGCACCGTTAACTGAGCACCCTGGCCCGCCAGTACGATCGGGACCTGTACATCGAGGTCCCCGCTAAGGTTTTCATCATCATCGGCGGCTCCGGTCAGAAAATACTCATAGGCTGGCAGCGTCAACTGGTAAGTGACCGGCAGACCCGATCCGCTCTCACTGGCCGCGCAGCCCAGGGCATCAAGCAGGCCAGCGTTGGCGACATCGACCGCCTCCCGAAGGGTGCAGCCTTGATCCGGGGCGTCGTCAGGGACCGGATCAACCGTCAGCGTTCGCGTTGTCTGGCTAAACGCGATAGCAGGCGCCACCAGCAAGACCAGAAGAAGAGATCGAAATGTAGGCATCTCAGAATTTACCTCCACAGAGAAAAACACCCCTAAGACGGCCGGACTACACGCACCCCCCAAGGTTCGCTCAGGTCCCGGCCTTTAGCAGGAGTTCCTTCCGTCATACCGCGCAGCGTCTCGATCCTCAGCGGGAAGCAGTCGGCCGCCCGAGGGCAGCGTCTTTTTACGCTGACTTTCTAGCGTTCGGCCCGGCGCCCAGGTGCTGAACTACCGAGCGGTCCGTCGGCTTCGAATCCCCGGTGTCGCCGGGCGCATACTTATCCATCCATTGCTGCGCCTGCTTTTCCGCGTGATCCCTTAGCCTGCCGACAAAACGTTCGTAGGCGGCGGAACCACGGATGGGATCAAGCCGATGTTGAAACTCGACGTTGTAGCGCCACAGCCCCCCGGTACCATCCTGCCCCTTCAGTTGCTCAAGAACATCAACCGCCTCGTCAAGTTCGTCAAGGACCACCAGCGCCTGCACCACAAAAAGATTGGGATCGGTCCGCCTGTTCCGTTCCTTTTGTAGCGCCTCGGCCACGAGAAAACGACCCCGGTCAACTTCACCGGCGCGAATCAGCAGATCGCCAATCATCAATCCATTCCATCTCCCCTGATCCATGACCGGTGGGTCGGCAAAGAAGCTGGGATATTCCTTTTCTGCCCAAAACCGCGCTTCGCTGAAGTCTCCAGAATCGATGCCGTGCTCGATCAATACCCGAATCGCGACATCTCGCGAACTCAGTCGGTTGTCCCCGGGACTGTTCAGCAGGCTGAGGGCCAGCTCCCGATTCGCAGCCTTTTTCCCTGGATACTCGTATCTGTTGAGAATCATCATCGCCGACTCCGCCATCGGGTTTGGGTCGCTTACGTCGAGCGCCCGCCGATAGGCGTCGCCGGCCTGATCGACCAGGTCCATGCCCAGGTAAGAGTCGCCAAGGAACACCAGGATCTCCGGGTCATCCGGATCGACTTTGGATGCCCGTTCCAGCCATGGCGCCGCCTCGGCGTATTCGTCCTGGTCCAGGTACGCGAGCGCCGGCAGGTAGTAGCCGGCCGGTGCATCAGGTACAAGCTCCCGGATCTGCCCTGCGGTGGCCAGCGCATCGGAAAACCGATTCAGCGCCATGAAGGTGTGGAATCGCTCCGCGTAGGTGCCAACGGACAATCGGTTGATCTCGAGGGCCCGGTCGAGCAGCAGCAGGGCCGATTCGGCATCCCGGGTGAATCGCTTATGGCGGGCATAGTCTTCCAACGCCGTCGCGCTGCTCGGCTCAAGCTTGATGGCGCGTTCAAAATACTCCTCCGCCAGCTCCGTCTCTTCCTGTATGGATTCGATGCGCCCCAGCGCGACGTAGGCAAGGCTCAGCGAACCGTCAAGCTCCACCGCTTTCAACGCCGCCGCCCGCGCCTTGCGCAGAGCCTCGTCACTGTTCATCGCGCCGATGTTCTGCATTTCAAGGTAGGTTTTCGACAGCGTGGCGTGGGCCAGCGCGTAGTTCGGATCCAGCGCAAGCGCCTGCTCAAGGTGCTGCACCGCCGCCGGCAGCGAGGAGAAGCTGAAGGCCTCCAGCTGCTGCTGAGCAAGCAGGAGCTGGGTGTAGGCATCAATATTCCGCGGCTCGGCGAGCGACAGGGGAGTGCCCGACGCGGTGCGCATTTCCACTTCCAGCGCGGTGACCACCTGCAGCGCAATCTCATCCTGGATCTGGAAAATGTCATCGAGCTGCCGATCAAACTGACCGGACCACAGATTCTCACCGGACATATCCACCAGCTGCGCGGTGACCCGAACCGCATTCCCCGCGCGCTGCACCGATCCGCCGAGCAGCGCCTCCACGTTGAGCCGATTGCCGATCTCCGCCGGCGCAAGGTCGCTGTTGCGAAACTGAAACGAAGACGCCCGCGCCGCAACCCGCAGATCCTGCACCTGGGCCAGCGTATGCAGCAGCGTATCGGCGAGCCCATCCGAGAAAAAACTGTTATCCGCGCCTTCGCTGACATCCTCAAAAGGCAGAACGGCGATGGAGTCGAAGGAAGCGGCGGACGCTCCCTGCTCCTGCTCCGGCGCCGGCGCCGTGACAAAACGGTCCACCACCAGGGCCACAACCGCCACGCCCAGCACACCGATAATCAGACGATCCAGGAAACGGCCGGTCTGACCGGTGATGGATGCCCCCCGCTCTACCGTGCGGGTCTTGCTGATGCCTTTCGGGGTGACTTCAAAGAGCCAGGCTGCAATCAGCGTGGGAACAAAGGCCGCCGCCAGAATCAGTAAGGTCCACCGCGGCAGCCCCTCGGGCAGTGTGACGATGTCCCCGACGACATCGAGCACCTGCAGAATCAGCCAGGACGAGGCTAGATAGACCAGCCCGACACGAAACACATTTCGGCGCCTGAGTTCGTCCAGCAAGCCCGGATTATTGGATGCCATGCGGATCAGATCGTTGTCTTAAGTGCTTATCCTAGCCAATGTTGCGATTTTTGCCGCCTCCCAGCGGTCACAGACCCCGGCCTTAAATCACGTGAGCCTGAAGCCACCGCGAGTGGCTTACAATGCCGGGATGAATTGCCAAGCCCGCGCTCCGCTCTACATCTCCGCAAAGCACTCGATGCCACGATGCCTCGCCGCTGTACTGCTCCTGGCGGGAGTAGCTACCGAAGCGCCTGCCCAGAACGAGCCGACGGATCCGTACGTCGTCAAGGCTCAGGCACTCCATCAGACGATGCTGTCGCTGGATGCGCATACCGACATCCCGGAAGACTTCGCGAGTGACCAGATGGACCCGGGCTCAGAGACGCGCAGTCTGATTGACCTGCCGAAAATGGACCGCGGCGGCCTCAGCGGCGCCGTCTTCGCCGTGTTTGTAGCGCAGGCAAGCCGCACGCCGGAGGCGTACCAGGACGCTCACGAGCAGGGCCAACAGAAGCTGGACGCGATCTGGCGCATGACGGAGCAATATCCCGAGCGCATCACCGTAGCCACAACGCCGGCGCAGATTCGGGAGCTGCACAACGGCGGCAGTCACTTTGCGGTAATCGGCATGCTGAACGGGTTTCCGCTTGGACCGGATGCAGAGCACCTTAAGTACTACCACCAGCGGGGCCTGCGCCAGCTCGGCTTCACCCACGCCGGGCACAACGCCCTCGCCGATTCTTCCCGGCCGCGGGACAGACTGGGCGATAAGGAAAGCGAGCATGGCGGCTTGTCGCCTCTTGGCCGCGCCGTGATCCCTCGCCTGAATGACCTTGGCATTATCGTCGACGTTTCCCAGCTCACCCCGGCCGGCGTGCGCCAGGCCGTCGAGCTTTCCCAAACGCCGGTCATCGCTTCCCACTCCGGCATCAGCGCCCTCATCGAGCATCCGCGCAATCTGTCCGACGAAGAGATGAAGCTCATCGCCGACCGCGGCGGCGTGGTCTGCCTGGTGGCCTTCGGCGGCTACCTGATCGACGTCGGCATGGACTTTGGTGCCGAGATGGAAAAGCTCCAGGCTCAGTTCGGTGTCAGCAAACGCAGTGAAGTCGCGGCGCTTCCAGAAGCGGAGCGGCAGGCCTACCAAACGGCACTGATCACGCTGCTGCGTCGCCTGCCCAAAGCCAGCGTGGCGCAGTACGTCGACGCCATCGACTACGCGGTCAAGCTGATCGGCGTTGAGCACGTGGGCATCAGCACCGACTTCAACCACGGCGGCGGCCTCGCGGAGTGGAAAAATGCCGGCGACAGCTACCTGGTGACGGCGGAACTGCTGCGGCGCGGCTACTCCGAGGAAGACATCGCCCGAATCTGGGGCGGCAACTGGCTGCGGGTGTTCGATGCGGTCACCCAATTTGCTCAGCGGACCGCCGCCTCGAACTAGCCGCTGACCGTTTGCCGCCTAGTACCCGTTGTCGAAATCCACCTGGTAACTCAGCGCCTCGCCGGCCCGGTAGCGGGTGAGGTTTTTCAAAAATAGAGGCACCACCAGCACCGGGTGACTGATGGCGGAAACGTGGGCAGTAATCGTCAGCCCGGGAACCGTCCAGAGGTCGCTGTCGGCGGGCAGCGGCTCCTGATCAAAAACATCAAGCACCGCGCCGGCAAGCCGGTCTGACCTCAGTGCCGCCACCAGCGCGGTGGTATCAAGCACGTTGCTTCGGCCAACGTTAACCAGGACCCCATGGGTTGGCATTTTTTTTAGGGCCGCATCGTCCAGCAGATTGTCGGACAGCGACGTCTGCGGCAGCGTCGATACGACGTAGTCTGCTTGTTCCAGTTCTGCCGGCATTTGCCTGACCGAAACGATACGTTGAAATCCGGCGGGACAGGCACCGGACCGATTGACGCCAACCACGTGGACGCCCAGCGCTGCGGCAGCGCCTCCGATATGACTGCCGATGGACCCGGTGCCGAGCAGCAGCATGCGTTTACCCGCGAGCATGCCCGAGCGGCTTGGGTTCCAGATTTTTTGCTGCTGCGACTCCCGGCGCTCGATAATCTTAAGCTCGTACGCTAGCAGGTAGCCGAGCACGTACTCAGCCATCTGCGGGCCGAACACCCCTTTGACGCCGGTAAGCACAAAGTCGCGGCGCTGCACCTTAAGCATCGGCGCAATGCCCGCCCAGGTGGACTGGACCCACTCGATATCCGGTAACCGATCGATCACCGCTGCCGCGAGATCCGGCTCGCCAAAGAGCATCGTCTCGCCGGAATAGCGCTCAAGGGCCGCTTCCACCGAATCACAAACGGTCAGCGACAGGCGCTCAGGAGCCCCTGCTTCGATTTCTGTCGCCAGGCGCCGCGCGGCCGCGGACAGGATGAGGCAATCGGCCAAGGCACGCTCCCTACGTGACGGATGCTGAGGGCCCCATGATCGCAGGCTTGCGCAGGGCACCCAAGCGCCGCCGGTTATACTCACGACCCCATGAACGGACCCACCTATGACACCTGAGACAATTTCCGGCCGCATCAAGCACGCCCGAATTGTCGCCGGCCTTTCGCCGCAGGAAATGCGAGATCGCCTCCGGAGCGAAGGGCTTCAGTACAGCCAGGGTGGCTGGCATCGGGTGGAAAATACCGAGCCGACCAATCCAAACATCGAGCTGATCAAAGCGATCAGCCGCGTCACCGGGGTTTCTCCAGGCTGGCTCCTGTTTGGCGAGGGGGAGGCCATGATGAGCGATGCCAGCATCGCAATTCGGCGCCAAATCATTGACACGATTGAAGTTATGGGGTCGACGCTGCAAATGACCAAACGCCAGGCGAACAGCTTTGAGCGTCTGATTCAATCGTTGCGGGAGCGTAACTAAGGCTAGGCCCGCGGCGTTCTCTCAGCGCCCCTCAATCCAGATGAGCTGAACTAAAGTTCATTTGATCTGAAAAATTTTTCATTTCAGCTGTTGACACGGACGAAGACCCGCGTACAATCGCCGCCCATGATTTTTATATCCACACATCTCTGCGCCATCGGCCAGACCCCAATTCGCGCGAATCGCGAGCGGGGCGGCAGCGCCTGCGTGCTTAGGCCGCAACCGGTGTCGCAGTTTGATTATGGAAAGCCCAAGCGGCTGAACACGATGCGGTAGCCTTCCGAACAATGGTTGGAAGGCTGCGTAAGCAGAACCTTCCGACCAGTGAGCGAAAGGCCCTGGTTGGTTCTGCCCTCCAGGGTTTTTTTATGCCCGGAGGAAGGCTCTTTAACAACGAAGAAGATTGTATTTGCCGTCGTTCGCGGGATTCAGGGCGTTTTGCCTTTGGCCCCAGCTTCGACGGTGCCCGGAGAGGCTGTTACGGTTGAAACTAGCCGGCTGTAGCCCGGTTCGGATATCCGACTGATGATTCACTCCAGCCCTCTCCACTATTGGCGCGTAGTTCAGCAAGTCACGACGTCCGGCTCTGACCCGGAAGACGCAGGTGCAAATCCTGCCGCGCCCACCAGAATTGGGTGCCGTTCTCACGGCACCCGGACGGCCTGGCGTCGATAACCGTTGCAACGACGGCCAAAGGCGGGCTCCTGCAGCCCGTCGCCCGAGTCTTCGGGTCTATCCAGGCAGGCTCGGTCTCCAAGTTGTCGGTTTTGCCGGCAATAGCGGTCAAGCAGGAGCGCGGAAAGTAGTTGGGCTAACGCACCGGGGCACCGGCATGCGGGTCGGATGAAATTCCAGGTGGTGCTGATATCCCGCGCGTACCATTCTGCGTCCCGTGAGAGATAACGAGTAGTCCTTCCGTGCGAGCCGTTGCGAGCAAGCGCGCGGGGGCAGAACTGCGGGGTCCGGTTCGGCGCCGGTCTCCAACGTTTCAGCGCCTATCGGCAGATCAGGGCGCAAGTCAGCCGTGTTGTATTTCCCGGATCCCCGGGAAGCAGCACGCTCGTCCCCGGCGCAGGACAGTGGACGAACCGTTACCTGTCGACAGTGGCTTCAGTTCTGTCGCAAGGCGGAATCGGCGGTGAATACCGCTGAGTAGGCAGGTGAGACGAGTGGTATGCCTCACTCTCAAAAGGCAGTCATCACCATCGACGCGGGCGCGTGGACAAGAGGGGTAACCGGGTTCCTGGGTACGCTCCTCGAACGGATGGTGGCTTCACGGCGTAGTCTCAGCCTGATGCAGGTCGTGGGTTCTTGGCAGAGCGGCAATGCTCCGGACTTTTAATCCGGCAGAGGAAGGTTCGACTCCTTCAGGACCCACCAAATTTCTTTCTCAACTGGAGGTTCTCATGGGCATTCAAATGACCATTAACAAAGGTCGGGTACCGGTCCATGTCTGGACCCGGGACATCGATCCGAAAGCAATCCAGCAGCTAACCAATATTGCGCAGCTGCCGTTTATCAAAGGCCACGTCGCCGCCATGCCCGATGTGCACCTGGGGCTGGGGGCCACCGTGGGTTCGGTGATTCCCACCGTCAAGGCGGTGATTCCGGCCAGCGTGGGTGTGGACATCGGCTGCGGCATGATGGCCGCCCGACTGACGCTGTCGGCGGTGCAGCTGCCGGACAGCCTGGCCCGGGTGCGAAGCGCCATCGAGGCCAAGGTGCCGGTGGGTTTCAACATGCACGGCGTGGACAAGACCTGCACCGAAGGGGTGAAAAAAGTGAAAGCCGGCCACGACCGGATCACGGAAAAGCACCCCAAACTGGCGGAGAAAACCCGCAAGGGTAAGCCCTGGAAATGGGCCCGGCAGATCGGGACCCTGGGCGGGGGTAATCACTTTATCGAGCTGTGCCTGGATCAGGACCAGCGCGTTTGGGTGATGCTGCACTCCGGCTCCCGGGGTGTAGGGAACGAAATTGGCCGCCACTTCATTTCCCTGGCCAAGGAAGAAATGCTGCGCAAGGACGTGCGGCTGCCGGACAAGGACCTGGCTTACCTGGAAGAGGGTTCCCAGAGCTTCGACGATTACGTGGAGGCCGTGGACTGGGCCCAGGACTACGCGATGGAAAACCGGCGGCAGATGATGCGGCTCGTGCTGGAAGCGCTGGGCGAAGAACTGCCCGAGTTCTCCATCACCGACCAGGCCATCAACTGTCACCACAACTACATCGCCCGGGAAGTGCACTTCGGCGAGCACGTTTACGTGACCCGAAAAGGCGCCATCCGGGCAGGCCAGGACGAACTGGGCATTATCCCCGGCTCCATGGGGGCCCGGTCCTACATTGTCCGGGGCAAAGGCAACGCCGAGTCGCTGAGTTCCTGCGCCCACGGTGCAGGACGAAAGATGTCTCGGACCGAAGCCAAGCGGCGGTTCAGCCGGGCGGACCTGATTGACCAGACCCGCGGGGTTGAATGTCGGAAAGACAAAGGCGTGATCGACGAAGCGCCGGGTGCTTACAAAGACATCGACGCCGTGATGGCCAATCAGGAAGACCTGGTGGAAGTGGTGCACACCTTGAAGCAGGTGGTCTGCGTCAAGGGTTAGAAACTG
>JBCCVP010000021.1:0-48177 GCA_039195135.1 Pseudomonadota bacterium
CACCAACGAAAACCTGAGCCTGGCCCGGGCCCGCGCCGTGGCGGAATACCTCGGGGAACTGGGCCTGCCGGCGACGCGACTGCGGCTGGCATTTCGCGGCCAGCAGGAACCAGTGGCCAGTAACGACACGGAAGCAGGACGGGCCCGCAACCGGCGGGTTGAGGTTCAGCTTGAGATGGGAAGACGGTAACGATGGCAAACGACGCACTCATTCTTCTGGTCATCATGCTGGGATGCATTGGCCTCTCGATGCTGATCTGCTACCTGGTCTGGGGCCGGGCGACCAAATTTCTGAACAACGAGCTGGCTACCCTGCGGACGGCAACGGATCGCGAGCTTGCGGAGCTGGCCGGCCAGCGCGATGTGCTCCAGACGCGCCAGCAGGAAGACCAGGCCACCGCCAGTTCGGTCGTGACGGAAAGGGACCAGCTGGAGGAACAGGTCAAGAAGCTCACCGAAGAACTTCGCGATGCGACCGGGCAGCTTGCCCAGGCCAGCAACGAGCTGGTCAATCAGAAGCTGGTGGCGGAAACCGCCCAGAAAGAACTCGCCCGCCTGCGCGGCAATACCTAGGCGGCCTCAGCGGTCTCCCGGCTGCAGCGCCGCCGGCCGGGCGATGCTGTGGTCGCGCGCCCAGGGCCGATCCGGCCGCTCCCCCTGCTCGTAGCGAGCCAGCGTTTCCCTCAGCGCCTCCAGCTCCGCCGCCGCAATCTGATCGCGCAGGCCGCTGAAAATGGCCTGCTGCTGGTAAGCGATCGCCTCCTCGCCGTTGCCCGCCGCCATTTCGATCATGGCCAGCGACGTCGTGGCGTGCAGGCCGGGCTCAACACCGTAATACTGGCGGGCTGATCCCAGCGCCTGCTGCTGGTGCTTTTCTCCCGCGGCTTCGCAGCTGGCCACCACGCGGATATACGCCAGGAGTGCACCCGGTTCCGGCTGCTGGCGCAGCCGCTCCTGCAGCGTATTGGCTGCCAGCACGCAGTCGCCCCCTTCGTACTGACTCACCGCCAGCTGCAGGGCGACCATCCCATCGAGGGGAAAGCTGGCGCGCAGCCGCCCAAGCTCCGCCGCGGCGTCCGCGTACAGCCCGTCGCGCATGTGGGCCCGGGCCAGAAACCGCCGGGCGTCGTAAAGCGAGGGATCCGCGGCGAGGGCCCGTTCGTAGCTGGCCTTAGCTGCCACCGTGTTGTCTTGCATTTCATACAGCACGGCGCGCTGCTCCAGCGCCAGCGCGCTGTTGCCATCCACCGCAAGCGCCGCGTCCACCGCCTCCACGGCCGGCGCCACCTGACCGTCCGCTTCCAGCACCCGGGCCAGCGTCACCAGCACGTTGACGTTGTCCGGCGCCGCGTCCCGGGCCTTACCCAGATAGGTGATGCCCTGGGCAAGGTCATTAGCCTCGGCCGCCTGAATGCCGAGCGTCAGAAAGTAGCTGAAGCTGCGGGAACGGCTGCGCAGGCTGCGGTTGAGAGGGTCATCCAGCACCACTTCCCGGGTCCCGGCATTCGCCAGGGCGCTGCGCGCTTCATCCACCTGACCCAGCGCTCGGTAGGAAAGGCCCAGCGGATTGTAGAGAGCCAGCGCTGAGGGCTGGAGCGTCAGTGCCTGCGTGAGGTGCTCAACGGCGCGCTTGTGCTTCCCCTCGCGATGCTCCAGCTGGCCGAGGGCGGCGTGGGCGGCGGCCAGGCGGGGAAATTCCTCGATCGCCTCACTGATCAGGCGCCGGGCGGCCCGCGTGTCGTTCAGGGCGAGCCTGGCCTGCGCCAGCCGCACCTTGGCCGGGCCGTACTCGGGATTGATCTCCAGGCTCAGTTCCCAGTGCTGGCGGGCGGACTCAAAGTCGCCATTTTCAAACGCCAGCAGTCCCCGGTAGTAGGGCCAGCGGGCGTCCGCCGGCGCCAGGCGAAGAGCCTCGTCGTAGGCCTGACCCGCCGGCTTGGCAAAGCCATTGGCGTGATACACCATCCCCAGCTCGCCAAAGGCCGAGCCGGAGTCCGGCGGCGCGTTGAGAAACGCGTTGCGGGCCTCGTTCAGCGCTTCCTGGATATGCGGCGGATGCTCCGCCAGCCGCGGGTGGTCCACCACCAGCAGGGCGGCGCTCAAAAGTACAATCAGCATGCGCTTATTGTACCCGAGCAGACGACTTCATCAGATCGCTGAGGCGCTCCAGCGCGTCGGGCAGCGCAAGCGGGTTTTCAAACAGGTCGAGGTTGGGATCCCGGCGCAGGCTGCGCAGCCGGCGGGCGGCATTCATGATGTTGAAGCGCGCCGGCGTGAGGCTGGGCTTCAGCTCCGACCAGCGCAGCGGCATGGAAACCGACGCTTCCGGCACCGGCCGCACCGTGAGGGTGGCGGCGATGGTTTTGCCGTACCCGTTCTGCAGATAGTCCACGTACACGCGGCCAGCGCGCTGCTCTACCGCCCGCTGGATGGTGGCGATGTCCGGTCGCCGGGCCACCACCACCCGCGCCAGCAGCTCACCCAGCGTTTTACTCATCTCATGATCGACGGAGCCATCGATCGGCACGAGAATATGCAGCCCGGTACCGCCAGATGTTTTCAGCACGTGGGGCGCGGAGATCGCGTCCAGCACCTCGTGCACCGTCCTGGCCACGGCCATCACGTCGGTGAAGGGGGCGCCTTTCGGATCCAGGTCCAAAATGCAGTAGTCCGGCCGCTCAATACCCGGCACCCGAGCGGACCAGGTATGAAATTCCAGCGTCCCGAGGTTGGCCATGTAAAGCAGCGCATCTTCACTGTCGATGACAATGTAGGACTTTTCGTCGCTACGTTTGCTCAAGGGTTCGGTGCGAATCCAGTCCGGCAGGAAGTCCGGCGCCTGGTGTTGAAAAAAAGACTTGCCTTCGATGCCGTCGGGATAGCGGGTCATCACGATCGGCCGGTCCTTGAGGTAGGGCAGCATGAAGGACGCTACGCTCCGGTAGTAGCGCAGCATGTCGCCTTTGGTCAGCCCGGTACCGGGCCAGAAAACCTTGTCTTCGTTGGACAGGATGACCCGCGGCCGCGGCGCGCTGGCTTTGACGGCCGCCGGCGCCGGCAGCTCCCGGCCTGGCCAGCTGCAGCTGTCGGCGGACCGGTCCGGTCGCCGCCGCAAGAGCACCGGCTGGCGAAAATTGCCCGCCCTGGTCAGGTGCTTGTAGCGCACTTCCACCACCTGCATTGGTTTTACCCAGCGGGCGCCCGGTGGAAGCAGCTCCGGCGTAAGCGCCGGGGTGTGGGTTGTCTCGAGGTCGTGCATCAGCGCTTCGCGTTCCGCCAGGTCCAGCCCCGATCCGACCCGCCCCAGGGACACGTATTCCCCATCGCGCTGCGCCGCCGCAAGCAGCGAGCGGAAGTTGTCCGGTCCATCATCCACCACTGCCACGACCACCACATCCGCCGAGCGCAGGGCCGCAATTTTTTTCCAGTGAACGCTGCGCTCCCCTGCCTGGTATGGACTGTCGAGCCGTTTGGCCACCAGGCCCTCCAGCCCCAGCGCGGAAACCTGCTCAAACATCGCTTCGCCGTTGCCGGGAATGTGGTCCACGTAGCGCAGCCCGCCGACGCTGGGCAGCAGCTCCTTCAGCCATGCCTTGCGCCGCTTCAGCGGCTGCTTGCGCAGGTCAAAGTCGCTGAAGGCCGGCAAATCAAAAACATAAAGTGTGGCGGGCCGGACAATCGCCGCTCGCTCCACGTCGTGGGCCCGGCGCAGCTGGGCGCGCTGCTGCAGGCGGGAAAAATCCGGCAGGCCATCAGCGCCGGCCACCACCAGTTCTGCATCCAGCACACACCGGTCTACCGGCAGCCCTGCCACCGCCTCCGCCAGCTCGGGGAAGTTTGCCGCCAGATCCAGGCCCTTACGGGTCAGCAGTTTCACCGAGGACCCGTCGCGCCAGGCCAGTACCCGGTAACCGTCGTACTTCACTTCGAACGCAAAGTCCGGATCTGAAAACGGACCGGCCGGTTCGCACAGCATGGGCTTAAGCTGCTCCGGAAAGCCGGTGGCAACCCGGGCTCGCTTCAGTTTTCGGGTCAGCGCCGCAAGCCGGTTGTGGCCGCCTTTGAGCTCTTCGACGGTCAAGCCCGACACCACCGAATCGGAGGGCGGGGCAGGGATGCGGCCCACCCAGCTGTCCTGCTCTTTTATCAGCAGCCATTGCTTACCCGGCGCTTCGCTCTTGCGGCCGGTGCGCACCAGCGTCCAGCGTCCGTGCAGCTTGAAGCCATAGAGATCGAACAGCAGCTTGCCGGCCTTGAGACCCTCTTCCGGATCAATCAGCGGCTTCCAGCATCCCCGGTCCCAGATGATCATGGCGCCAGCCCCGTAATTGCCCTCGGGAATCAGCCCCTCAAACCAGGCGTAGTCCACCGGGTGCGGCTCCACGTGCACCGCCAGCCGCTTGTCCGCCGGGTCCACGGAAGGGCCTTTGGGCACGGCCCAGCTCCAGAGCACACCATCCACTTCCAGCCGCAGGTCGTAGTGGTGAGCCCGGGCTGCGTGATGGTGCACCACGAAGAGCACCCCGCCGGTGGCCCGGCTGGAGGTAAACGGTTCCGGCGTGTCGCCGGGCCGGCGTTTGGCATCGTAATGGCCAAGGCCTGACGGAGCTTTAGCGGCGGGCATGAATCAAGGCTTTCAAAGCAAGATTAATAACCGGATGTAAACGAATGAATTTCATAGTAAACTTAAAGAAAACACACCGGGGAAAAGACCATGGCAGCAAGAGCGCAGGGGACTGCGGCCATCTCCTTTGGGCTGGTTTCCATTCCCATCAAACTGTACACCACGGCGCAGTCGAGCAGCGCCATCCGCTTCAATCAGCTCGCCCCGGACGGGAGCCGGGTGAAGCAGCAGTACATCTCCTCCAAGTCCGGAGAGGTGGTGGCGCGCTCGGAGATGGTCAAAGGCTACGAGTTTGCCAAAGGTCAGTACGTGACCTTCAGCGCGGATGAGCTCAAGGCGCTGGAAGCTCAGTCCACGGGCACCATCGATATCAAGTCTTTTGTACCGGAAGATACGGTCGGCCGGCTTTGCCTGCAGAAGACCTACTTCCTGGGACCTGACAAAGGCGGCGCAAAAGCCTATGCCCTGCTGACCCAGGCGATGCACGAAACGCAGAAGGTCGCCATCGCCAAATATGCGGCACGGGGCAAAGACTATCTGGTCATGATCCGTCCCCATGCGGAAGGCATGCTGATGGAACAGCTGTTCTACGCCGATGAAATCAAGTCTTTTGACGAGGTGCCGGTGGATGAAGCCAGCGTAGCCCCGGAGGAAATCCAGCTGGCAATTCAGCTGATCGACCAGGTGTCGGAAAAGGCGTTTAAGCACGAAGGCTTCGACGACACGGTCCGCCAGAAAGTCAGCGCGCTGATCGAAAAGAAAATTGCCGGCGAGGAAATCACGGTGCAGGTGGAAGATGAGTCGGAGAACCGGATCATCGACATCATGGACGCGCTGAAGGCCAGCCTGAAAGAAGAGCGCCAGCCGGCGAAACGCGCAGGCCGCCGCAAGAAAACCGCGCGCAAGAAAAAGACCACGCGCAAAACCGGTTGACCGCGGCCGGTGTCCCGACACCCCGGCCCGCCCCTAGCCTGAAGCATGCTTGAGCAGTACTCGACGGCGCAGGTAGCCGAGTTTCTCGGCTGGCCGCAGTCTCGGGTTTACCGCTACGTCAAAGACGGGCTGGTCAACCCGGACCGGGCGGGCCGCGGCTACGCGTTCGCCTTTCGGGATCTGGTTGTGCTGCGGGCTGCCGATCAGCTCATTCGTCTGGCCGTTTCCCCCCGCCGGGTTCGACAAACCCTTAATCGACTGGCCGCCAATCTGGACGCCGCCCGCCCGCTGTCCACGGTGAACGTGGGGCTTGCCGGCAACCGCATTGTGTCCCGGGAAGGCGCCATGGCCTGGGAGGTGGATTCGGGGCAGGCGGTGCTGGATCTGGGCGACCCACCGCCGGCGACCGCCTCGCAGATCACGCCGCGGCTGCCCGACAGCGACGACCTCTACCACGCCGCCCTAGAAGTGGAGGAGAAGGATGCGGCGCGGGCGATCGCGCTATACCAGCAGGCCATCGAAGCTGACGAAAGCCATCCGGACGCCTATATCAATCTGGGTCGCCTGAAGCAGCGCAGCGGCGATCTGGCCGCAGCCCGGGCGCAGTACGCAAAGGCGCTTAGGCGGGACCCGGACAGCCCACTGGCGCGATTTAATCTGGCAACGGCGCTGGAGGAAGGTGGCGACCTGGACGCGGCGGAAAAGGCTTACCTCGCGGCGCTGGAGGTCCCTCACCCGGTGCCGGAAACGCACCTCAATCTGGCCCGGATCTACAGCACAAAAGGTGACCTGCAGCGCGTCATCCGGCACTTAAGGGTGATCAAGTTCTGGCAGAACTAAGGCGGGGAGCCGGGGAGGAATGCCCGCAAAGGCGGGCGGGGAACTTCCCGGGCCCGTAGCCGGACCCGGGACAGCTTCGTTCAGGAATCGGTGAGGTCGTCGACCCGCTCGGCCGTGCCGTTGCGTTTTACCGATGCCATGCCTTTGCTGCAGGACTGGTTGGAAGCGTACATCTGGCTGCGGCCGATTTCCTGATGGTTACCGGCTTTGATGATGAAGTACTTCTTCTTGTTCTTGGCTTCCCGCACTTCGTAGCGCGCGTCGTTGCCGCAGTTCTTCTGTACCGAAGTCACCCCATTCATTGCGGCTTTTTTGGACGTATAGCCTTCGCTGGAAATGATGCATTCGCCATTCCCCGCCTTTAGACGAAAATAAAACTGCTTGTCTTTACCTTGGAAGATCTCAAATTTACCTGCCATCGCAAGTTTCTCCTGATTATGTTTCCCACGAACTGATGCCCAGGGCACGGGCGCTTCACTGGCGTCACGGTCGCAGTGTCAGGCACTCAAACGCGCGGCACTGCCTGAATTTGAGCTTCTGAGTGTTGCGTTTTAGTCGTTCTGCGCTTGCTATTTGACCGTCGAACCCCTCGTGCGCAACCTTAACACCGCGGCATCCTTTGGCAAAGGAAATTACCCGGCATACACTTATTTCCATGAAACTTTTTAACATCCCCGGATGCAAAGCACTGATTCTCGTTTGTCTGGCCACCACTATCAGCGGCTGCGGCGAGGATCAGGCCCCGCCCAGGACTGTCGATTGGGTGCTGCGCGGGGCAACGGTCTATGACGGGACCGGGGCGCCCGGTCGGCCTGCGGAGCTGGCCATCGACCAGGGCCGCATTGTGGCTTTTGAGGGTACGCTGCCGACCTATGAGGGTCGGCAGGAATTGGATCTGAGCGGCCTCGCCCTGACGCCCGGATTTATTAACATGCTCAGCTGGTCCAACCAGTCGCTGATCGAGGATGGCCGGGCCATGGGCACGCTGATGCAGGGCGTGACCCTCGAGGTGATGGGGGAAGGATTCTCCATGGGCCCGATTAATGAGGTGATGAGGGACGTTATCCTCTCGCGCCAGGGCGATATCCGGTTTGACGTTTCCTGGCGCACGCTGGACGACTACCTAAAGCACCTCGTGGAGCGCGGCGTTTCCACCAACGTTGCGTCTTTTGTCGGCGCCAGCACGGTGCGCATTCACGAGCTTGGGTTTGAAGACCGTACGCCCACGCCGGAAGAGCTTGCGCGGATGCAGGCGCTCGTGCGCCAGGCCATGGCGGACGGTGCCCTGGGTCTGGGATCGGCGCTGATCTACGCGCCGGCGTTTTACGCCGATACCGATGAGCTGGTGGCCCTCGCCGGCGAAGCAGCACGCTGCGGTGGCCGTTATATCTCCCACCTGCGCAACGAGTCGGACTACCTGCTGGAGGGGGTGGAGGAACTCATCGAGATTGCCCGCCGCGCGGACCTGCCGGCGGAAATCTATCACCTGAAAGCCGCCGGCGAAGCCAACTGGCCAAAGCTGGAACAGGTACTGATGAGGGTTGAAGAAGCCCGCGACAGCGGCCTGGATATCAGCGCCAACATGTACACCTATACCGCCGGAGCCACCGGCTTTGATGCGGCCATGCCGCCCTGGGTGCAGGAGGGCGGCGTTGAGGCCTGGGTCGAACGGCTCCGGGACCCCACAACCCGCGCCCGGGTGCTGAAAGAAATGACGGCGCCGGCGGTGGACTGGGAAAACCTGTATCTCCAGGCCGGCTCCCCCGATCGGGTACTGCTGCTGGGCTTTCGCAACGAGTCGCTCCGGGGTCTGGTGGGCCAGACGCTGGAACAGGTCGCCAACGCCCGCGGCACCTCACCGGAGGACACCATCATCGATCTGGTGATCGAAGACGGAAGCCGGGTTGAGGTAGCCTATTTTCTGATGTCCGAGGACAACATCCGGCGCAAGATTGAAACACCCTGGATGACCTTCGGATCCGACGCCGCATCGATGGTGCCGGAGGGGCATTTTCTCAAAAGCAGCACCCATCCCCGGGCCTACGGCAACTTCGCCCGGCTGCTCGGTCGCTATGTTCGCGACGAACAGGTGATCCCCCTGGCGGAAGCCGTGCATCGGCTGACGGGCATGGCCGCGGACCGTCTGGGCGTTGCAGAGCGAGGCCGGATCAAAGTGGGTTACCATGCCGACCTGGTGGCTTTCGATCCAGCGACCATCACCGATCACGCCACCTTCGCCGCACCCCATCAGCTCGCCACCGGCGTCCAACATGTGTTTGTGAACGGCATCCCGGTTATCCGGGATGGCACGCATACCGGCGCCACGCCGGGGCAGGTGGTGCGCGGATCAGGCTGCCCGGCGGGCTGAACTGATAGGCCCCGGGCCGGTCCCACAACGAACGCGGCACAGCAAAGGCAGTCCCCTCAGTGAACAACCAAACTTCGTTACTTGGCACCCCCACCGCCCGCGATGTGGCCATCTTCGTACCCGCCCGGGACTTTGCGCTGTCGCTGCGCTTCTACCGCGAGCTCGGCTGGAAGGAGAACTGGCGCAACGGCGGTCTGGCCCAGCTTGAGCTGGCCGGCCAGCGCTTCTTGCTGCAGGACTATTACGCCCGCAAGTGGGCCGATAATTTCATGATGTACATCACCGTTGATGACGCGGAGGCCTGGTTCCACCACGCCATCAAGCTGGTGGAGGGGGGCGAGTTTGATGACGCCCGGGCCACACCGCCAAAACGCGAACCCCACGGCGCCACCGTCACCCACGTGTGGGACCCCTGCGGCGTGCTGCTGCACTTCGCCCAGCCGGATGCTTAGCACGCCGGCGAGCTAGTGTCCTGCGGCATTAGAACATCTCCTGCGGATCCACATCGATGGACCACCGCACCTTGCGTGCCTCCGGGAGCTTGGCCACCTGCGGCAGCCAGGCCGTCAGAGTGGACTGAATCGGCCCCCGGCTGGTACTGGTGAGGAGCGCCTGCATCCGATAACGCCCGGCGCGGCGTTCCATGGGTGATGGCAGAGGACCCAGCAGATCCAGCTGTGACTGCTGCGGCGCCAGCCGAAGCGCGGCCCTCACGAAACCCTCCGCCGTCGCCTGCTGGTGGGCCTCGGCGCGCAGCAGTGCCATGTATCCGCAGGGCGGATAGGCGGCCGCCCGGCGTTCCGCCAGCAGCTCCGAGGCATAGGTCAGGTAGTCGGTGCCAAGCACCCGGCGGAACATCGGATGGTCGGGCTGATGGGTCTGCACCAGCACCTCGCCGGGCTGTTCGGCGCGGCCGGCGCGACCGGCTACCTGCACCAGCAGCTGGGCCGCTCGCTCGGTGGCGCGGAAGTCGCTGCTGTAGAGCGCATAGTCGAGGTTGATCACCACCACCAGCGTGACGTTGGGAAAATCATGACCCTTGGCGAGCATCTGGGTGCCCACCAGGATCCCCCGATCGCCGGCCTGCACCTCATCCAGCAGCGAGGTCAGCCGGGCCCGACTGCGGACCGCGTCCCGATCCATGCGCCAGATCGGCACGTTGGGAAAGCGGGCGCTGACAGTCTGCTCCAGCCGCTGGGTGCCCAGGCCAAGAGGGATCAGGCGGGTTGAGCCGCACTCCGGACAGGCCCGGGGCTCCGGTCGACTGTTACCACAGTGATGGCAGCGCAGATTCCGGTCCCGGCGATGCAGCGTGAACCGCGCGTCGCAGCGAGAGCAGTCGGCGGTCCAACCGCAGGCATCGCAGATCAACGCCGGGGCGAAGCCCCGCCGGTTGAGAAACAAAAGCGCCTGCTGACCTTTCGCCAGACACTGCTCCAGCGCCAGGGTGGATTCCTGCGCGAGCGCATCCCCCTGCCCCAGCCCCCGCGTATCGAGCAGCCGCACCGAGGGCAAACTGACACCTCGTGGTCGCCGGGTCAGCGAAAGCTGCCGATAGCGTCCCTCGGCCGCGTTGTGCA
Source organism: Pseudomonadota bacterium (assembly GCA_039195135.1). GTDB lineage: Bacteria > Pseudomonadota > Gammaproteobacteria > Xanthomonadales > SZUA-38 > JANQOZ01. The sequence goes on from JBCCVP010000021.1 coordinate 10,346, forward strand.
GACTCTCCAGCGACGGCGTGGCGCTGCCGAGCAGGATGGGGATGTCGAGCATCTGAGCCCGGCGCACCCCCACGTCGCGGGCGGAATAGCGAAACCCGTCCTGCTGCTTGAGCGACAGATCATGCTCCTCGTCCACCACAATCAGTCGCCCCCGCGGCAGCGGGCAGAACACCGCAGAGCGGGTGCCTATCACCACCTGGGCTTCGCCGGCCGCCGCCTGGCGCCAGCGCCGGGCCCGCTCGGGATCGCTCAGAGACGAATGCAGCACCACAACCGAAGGACCGAGTCGGGACCGGAAGCGCTGAGACAGCTGCGGCGTGAGCCCGATCTCCGGCACAATCACGAGCGCCTGATCGCCCGCGGCAACAATCGGCTCGATCAGCGCCAGATACACCTCGGTTTTGCCGCTGCCGGTCACCCCGGCCAGCAGGTAGCTGGAAAACCCCGTACCGGCTCTTACCTGATCGACGCAGCTTTGCTGCTCTGCGCTGAGCTGAGGCCCGGGCCGGCGCTCCGGGGCCGCCGGCGCGGCGGACACCTCCTCAATCCAATTCCTCGCCAGGAGACGGCGCAGCACCGCGCTGCTGATCTGCGTGGTGCGCAGGTCCGCCCGGCTGGCGGGCCCTTCCCGCAGGGCCGCCAGGGCTTCGATCTGCCGCGCACCGCGAACCCGGTTTTCCGCCAGCGCCTGTCGCCCCGGCGAGGTCAGCGCCAGCTGATTCGGGGCGGTGGCAGGTCGGTCCCAGGCGGAGGGCACCATTGCGGCCATCACCTCCCCCGGCGGATGGTGGTAATAGCGGGCGCACCAGGCCGCGAGCTCCAGCTGATGATCGGCGAGGGCGCGGCCGGGATACCACTGGGCGACACTTTTCAGTTTGGCAGGATCGCCGCTGCCGGGACCCACGGAGACCACCACCCCACGCAGCTGCCGCCGGCCAAAGGGCACGTCTACCCGCATGCCGGCCTGCGGCGCCACCTCAAAGAGCCAGCGATAGTCGAAACACTGATGCAGGGGTACCGGGACGGCCACCTGGCAGACGCAATCCATGATCGGATATTAAGCGAGTGGCCGGGGCGCCGGAACCCGACAATGCACCGCTAATGACTTTCCAGGGCGTCCACGAGATTGGCGAGGTCCCGCTCAATGCTGCGGGGCCGGCGCGGCATCTGATCCAGCGGCTCCACGTCACCTTCCACGTTCACGAGCCGGGTCTGGATCTGGTTGGCGGACAAGTGCCGGGCCAGCAGCCGATCCCACATCAGGGCCGCGGCCGCGGCGGTGGACCCATCGCCGGCCATACACACCTGCACATGGCGCGTGCCCGGAGGAAACAGCGGCGACAGGGCCCGCAGCAGGCGGCGCCGGGACTCAATTTGCGGGATCAGCAGGTTACGGATCTGTACGTCGGTGAACGACAGCCAGGCCGGGGCGATGCGGGCCGGATCAAAAAAGCTCACGAGCCAGTCGATGCGACCGTAAACCAGCGCCAGATCTTCGTACAGACCTTCCTCACAGCCGGCGTCGGGGCTGAAATAGCGAAAGCTGGCGCTTGCCCCCTGCCAGGCCAGACGCCGGCACACGGCTCCGCCCCGGGCCGGATCCGCGCCCAGAATCACGATCCGCACACCTTGTGCGGACAGGTACTGGCACAGAGCAATGCCCAGGGCGTGGTGGGGTGATGCCACCAGCGCGACCTTATTTGGCGTCGAGTCGCGGCCGTCCTTTGGCGCGCTTGAAGTCAACGGATTTCATCCTGAAACGTTGTCATGTTTGTACGCTCGATGAGCCATACCTGAAAGGTAGGAAACCCAAACATGTTCGTAAGGCTAGCCGCCAGCCGGCGACGTTCAAGCGCAGTGGTACGATAGCATGAGCAGCCAGACCCTGGTGATGATGCAAACAATGTTCACGCCGAGCGACAGCGCGGCGAGCGCCGGTTCAACCCAGCGGCTGGATCTGTTTCTGCGTTCGGTGGAGCGGCAGGCATTCAAGATGGCGCACTACGCCACGTCCGACAGCAACGAGGCACTGGACATTGTGCAGGACGCAATGACGGCGTTTGTCCGCCGCTACCGTGAAAAGCCCGAACCCCAGTGGCGACCGCTCTTTTTTCGCAGCGTCGACAACCGGATCAAAGACTGGTTCCGGCGTCGCAAAGTGCGTTCCCGCTGGCAGCTGTTTCGCTCCCGGGAAGACGCCCCGGACCCGGTGGACAGCGCCCCCGCGGAGGCGCCCACGCCGGATGCCGCCACCGGTCATTCGGAGGCGGGCGTGGCGCTGGAGGCAGCCCTGCGCGCGCTGCCGGACCGCCAGCGGCAGGCTTTTCTGCTGCGTACCTGGCAGGGGTTGAGCGTGGCGGAAACCGCCCGGGCGATGGGCTGCAGCGACGGCAGCGTGAAAACCCACCTGTCCCGTGCTATGAGCGCGCTGCGCAATCAGCTGACCGATTTTGATCCCCTTAAGGAGGTCTCCTCATGAAGGTTCCCGGCGACAACCAGATCGAACAGGGCGCGCGGCAGATCCTCGACGAGCAGATCAACACACTGGACGCCCAGACCCTCTCGCGCCTGAATCGGGCGCGTCAGACGGCGCTGGACGAGGCCCGCCACGCGCCCCGGGCGCGCTGGCTGCCGGCGGGCCTGCTGGCGGGCGGCGCCGCCCTGGCCATCACTTTTGGCGTGGGGCTGAACAGCGGTCCACCGACAACCCCGCTGCTCAACGAGGCCGCCCCGGAGCTGGCGCTCATTACCTCGGATGAGTCGCTGGACATGCTGTCGGACCTGGAATTTTATCTGTGGCTGGACGAGGTGCTGGAAGAAGGCTGATGCGCGCCCGCGTCCACCTGCCGGCAACCGCCGGGGTGCTGCTCGCCGCGGCGGTCGGTGCCCAGGAACCGCTGGAAGACGCACCGGGTCCCAGCATGGGGTTGCTGGAGTTTATTGCCCAGTTCAGCACCGAGGAAGGCGAGTGGCTGGACCCGGAAGCGCTCAATCAGGAGCTGGGCATGCTGGATCAATCAACAAAAGAGCATGAAGAGAAAGACGCTGACAATTCAAAGGCCGAAGCCGACCCAGAGGCCGACCCAGAGACCAACCCAGGGGGTTCGCGCGATGATGAAGCTGCTGCTGATCCTGATCGCCCTCAGCGCTGAGCTGGCGCTGGCGGCCGACTGGGAATCGCTGTCGGAAGCGGAGCAGCGGGTGCTGGTGCCGTTTGCCGAGGACTGGGACCAGCTTTCCGAGGAGCAGCAGGAGAAGCTGATCTCCGGCGCCCGCATGTGGACCCAGATGTCGCCGGAGCAGCAGCGGCTGGCGCACCAGCGCTACGTGCAGTGGCAGCGCTACTCAAGCGAGCAGCAGGACCGCATCCTGGAGCGCTATGAGCGGTTTCGCGATCTGCCCCCGGCCCGGCAGCGGCTGCTGCGGCAGAACTTTGCCCGCTTTAAGGCGCTGCCGGAGGAGCGGCGAGCGCAGATCCGTGAGCGCTGGAACAATATGTCGGCGGCGGAACGGCAGGCATTCCTGGACGGAATCCGGGCCGCCGATGCCGGACGAAATGCCACCACCGATCGAGTACTGTCGCGCATGTCACCGGCCCAGGCCCGCTGGTTCCGGCAAACCGCGGCGGAACTTACCCCCGCTGCCCGGCGGCGGCTCACTCGGATGCTGGTGACCGGCAATCCGCAGCGCTGGAATGAACTGGAGCGACGGCTGGCCGCCATGACCCTGGAAGAACGTGAGAGTTTTCTGACGCGCTAGTGGGTTCTAATCGCCGCCTCGCTCAGAAGCCCAGCACCGAAAACCCGCCGTCCACCGCCAGCGTCTGGCCGGTGATGTAGCTGGCGGCGGGCATGGCCAGAAAGGCCACCGCCGCGGCCACCTCTGATGCCTCCGCGACGCGACCCAGCGGCGTCCGGGCGAGCACGTCGTCCCGATACTGCGCGTCGTCGAGTACGCTGCGCACCAGCGGCGTTTTCGTATACCACGGCGCCACCGCGTTGACCCGAATGGCGTCCTGCGCCCACTCGCAGGCCAGGTTGCGGGTCAGCTGGATCAGCGCCGCCTTGGTCATGGCATACGGCGCGCCAGTGCGAAGATGGGTGAGGCCGGCCACCGACGACATATTGATGACGCAGGAATCGCGGCTGGCCCGGAGCAATGCGTGACACTGGCGGCTGACCTCGAAGGCGCTCATCAGGTTGGTGTCCAGGATCTGCTGCACCTCGCCGGGGCTGAACTCAAGCGCCGGCTTGCGCACGTTGGTACCCACGTTGTTAACCAGCACGTCCAGGCCGTCCCAGAAGGTTCCCAGCCAGCAGGGTACCGCCTCAAGTTCCGCCGTCGCGCTGAGATCCAGCGCCAGGCTGTGAACCTCCCGCTGCGTAAAGCGCTCACGCAGCGCTTCCGCACAAGCGCCCAGTTTGTCGGCCCGGCGGGCAATCAGCGCGACGCTGGCCCCAAGCTCGAGCATCTGTTCGGCCACCGCGAGCCCGATACCCTCACTGGCGCCGGTAATCAGCACCCGCGCGCCGTCCACGCGCCAGCGCCGGGCTGGGGCTTCGCTCCGACTCATTTCACCACCGTGTTCCGTGTCCAAGCGCCATGATGCCGCCCGGTTTCGGGCGCCTCAAGCCGCGGCCGCCTTGCGGAGGAGCCGGTGCTTAATCCCGGCATGGCGTCGGAACCCGGCGACTCCCAGCAGCGGGTAGTGTGGCTGCACCGCAGCTCCGCCGCGCAGGAGTGGCTGCTGGAAAACGCCGTCTGCAACTGATCGTCACCCCGGCACGGATGCCTGCGGGCAATCCGGTGCCCACCGTCGGGCCAGGGGTCCGCTCATCGGCTAGCACAGCCGTGAACCGTCCCTCAGGGGCTTGGCAGCGGTTTCGACCACTCCCATAATGCCCGCCGATGAGCATCTCCTTTAAGCACGTTAAGGTGCAGCCGGACCGCCTGGTAGCGGGGGAACCGGCAGCCCTTCGCCTGGCCTTTGCCGTAACCGGCATCACCGCGTTTGATCTGGACTGCGTGATCGAGTGGTACGCCGGCAGCGGCAACGAGCCGCTGCTGCAGCAGCATCTACGGGGCACGGGGCTGGACATTGCCTGGCTCCCCACCGGCACCTTTGAACTCACCTGGGTGTGCTCGGGCCTGCCGGTGCCCGCCGGGGACTACCGCGTCAGCGTCAGTCTGCGGCACCTGGAAAAAAGGCAGGAGGTGATTGCCCACCGCGAAGACCTAAAGCTGACGGTGAACGCCGGGCAGCCCGGCACCGACCCGACGGGGCATTGGGAAGTCCATAGCGATGCGGGATCGCCACCGGTGGATGAGCTGAGCTGGCGACGGGGGCATGAGGACTGGTTTTACCGGCACTTCGACCACGCCTCCCGCACTATCATCAGCTATCTGCTGGGGGACTCGCCGCTGCTGGACGGCCGCATTCTCGACGTGGGCTGTGGCGATGGCATTACGGACCTGAGCGTTTTTCTGCGCTGCCAGCCGAAGGAGCTGGTGGGTATTGACCCCTTCCGCGGCTTCGACCGGCTGCAGGACATCTGCGCCCGCAACCATCTGCACCTGGATCGTCTACCGCCGGGGCTCAGATTTCTGCCGGCGGACGGTAACGACATTCCGTTTCAGGACAACTCGTTCGACGTGGTCCTGTCCTGGGGCTCGCTGGAGCATATCGCCGGCGGCTACGCGCAGACGCTCAACGAAATCAAACGTGTCCTGAAACCCGACGGGCTGCTGTTTGCCCACCCCGGCCTCTACTACTCCAACTTTGGCCACCATCTCGGTGAATTCTCCGATGAGCCCTTTTTTCATCTGACCAAATCCCGGGAGGAACTCAAAGACCTCGTGCTCAACACCGAGCCCAGCTATATGGATCGGGCGGGTGAGTTTTCCACGCCGCAGCAGTACTGGCAGTGGTACACCGAACTCAACCCGATGACCGTAGCGGGATTTGAACAGGAACTGAAAGACCTGGGATTTGATTTTTACCGGGCCGCCCTGCGCACCGAAGACCTGATCGAATACCACCATCCAAAGCTGCAGAACTACCCCATGCAGGACCTGGCCACGGTGGAACTGTATCTGTCCGCCTATAACCGCAAATGATTCAGCGCAGACTCAAAACCCCCGTGCTGGCCGGCACGCTCCTCACCCTTGCCGCCTGCACCGCCGCCCCGCCCCGGGACTGCTCCCCGGAGGCGGCGTGGCAGACCGGTCTTGCCGGGACGCCGGTCGATGAGGTGTGCGCGGCCAACGCGGACCGCCTCTGGCGGGAAGCGAACAATCTGTCTCGGAATCTGCGCACGCTGCGGCGCCAGCTGGCAGGTCTGGAAAACGACACCGACACCGGCATCTTCGACCGGGTGCGGCTGGAGCGGGAAATTCAGCAGATTGAGGGGGCAGCGGCGATCCGCGGCTGGCCCTTTGAGATCGAGTAAAAGCTCGCCGCTAGGCGGGGTCCGCCAGCCGCACGCAGTTGCGGCCGGCACCTTTGGCCTCCAGCAGTGCCCGATCCGCCGCGCGCACGAAGGCCGCCGGATTGCGCATGGCCGGCCGGAACTGGGCCACGCCGATGCTGACGGTAACCGGAATCTCCCGCCCCTCGACGGTCAGCGGAGACCGGGCGATGGTATGGCGCAGAGACTCCATCCGATCCGCTGCCTGTTCCAGCGTCAGGCCCGGCAGAATCACGCCAAACTCTTCTCCGCCCAGCCGCGCGATCAGCTCCTCCCCGACGCACTGCCGGCTCGCCAGGTCGGCCACGGTCAGCAGCACCTGATCACCCACCAGATGATCGTAGTCGTCGTTCACCGATTTGAAGCGGTCAAGATCCAGTACCGCCACCGACAGGGGGCTGGCCTGGCGGGCGCTGAGCTTCAGCGCCCGCTTCATCACCTCAAAAAAGGTGCGCCGATTGGCGATGCCGGTGAGCGGATCGGACATGGCCCGGTCGTAGATGCTGACGTGGTAGGCCGATTCCACCGGGTCGCTGGCGACAAACTTCAGCACCACCGGGCCAAGGGCGATGCGATCACCGTCTTTGAGCTGGCACTGGGTCACGGGATCGCCGTTGACCCGGGTGGGGTTGGTGGACTGGTAGTCGACGATCACATAGGCGCCGCCCTGCGGCACGATCCGGCACTGGCGGCGCGATACGCTGGCATCGCCGAACTGGATGTCACAGGAGCTGGAGCGCCCGATCACCACCGGCTTGCTCGCCAGCGGAAAAGACTTGCCGAAAGGCTCACCACGAATCACCACCAGCGACACGTTGCCTTCCTGGCCCGCCTCGATGTTCAGATCAAAAAACTGCTGGGTGGTACGAAAGTCGTCGCTCAATGCTTCTTGGGTCCTGTGACTTCAATTCCCCATTCAATTCGATGGGACACGGCCTCCCACATATCTTATCCTCTGCGCATCTGACGCAAAATCCCGGAGCTTGCATGACGAAGGCCCTTTCCCCCGAAGCGCTGCGCTGGATCGTTGATCCGGCAGACATGGATTTTAAGTCCACGGCCGACGTGACCCCCGAGCCCGACGTGATCGGGCAACCGCTGGCGGCCGAGGCGCTGAGATTTGGGCTGGACTGTAAAGCCCCGGGACAGAATGTGTTTGTGCGCGGGATTCGCGGCACCGGACGCCTGTCCATGGTGCGGGAGCTCCTCGGTCAGATGGAGCCCCGCTGCGAGGACCGGCGGGATCGCTGCTACGTGCACAATTTTCGCCAGCCGGACCGGCCGCGACTCATCGCCCTGCCCCAGGGCCGGGCGCGGCATCTGCGCCGGGCGCTGAAGGAGCTTGCCGACTTTGTCGCTGGCGGCCTGGGGGAGGCCATGAACAGCCAGCACCTGCAGGCCGCCCGCAGCGCCCTGCAGGAGGAGGCGCAGCAGGCGATCAACGCCATCACGGAGCCGTTTGAAGGCGAACTGAAGCAGTCCGGGCTGACGCTGGTACAGCTGAAGACGCCGCAGGGTAACCAGGCCGCGATCTTCCCCCTGATGGAAGGTCAGCCCATGCCGCTGGAGCAGTACGAGGCGCTGGTGCGCCAGGGCCAGGTTACCGCGGAGGACCGGGACGCGGTCTATAAGCAGATCGAAACGTATGCCAAACGCCTGCCCGAGCTCACCATCGCCATGAGCAAGGTGATGCGGGAGTCGGGCCACAAGATCAGCCAGCTTAACGAAGACCATCTGCGGCGGCTCACCGCCAGCATGACCGATGCTATTGCCCGGGATTTTGATCAGCCGGAGCTGAGCGCGCACCTTGAGGAAATTGTTGACGACGTGGCGGAGCACCTGCTCAGCGGCGGCGCCAAAGACTTTGATCCCACCACCCGCTACGGCATCAATATCCTGCTGGAGCATGAAGGGGATCGCAGCCCGGTAGTGCTGGAAAACAGCCCCAGCATGACCAACCTGCTCGGCACCATCGAGACCGTCTGGGACACGGGCGGTCAGTCCAGCGCCGACTACCGCTCCGTGCGCGGCGGCTCGCTGCTGGCTGCCGACGGCGGCTTTCTGATTCTCGACGCCCACGACGTGCTGTCGGAGCCCGGTGCCTGGCAGATTCTGATGCGCACGCTGCGGACCGGGCTCGTGGAAATTGTGCCCCGGGAGTACAACTCGCCCTTCGCGCCGGTCAGCCTCAAGCCCGAACCCATTCCCGTCTCGCTGCGGGTGGTGCTGATCGGCGGCGCCGGCCTGTACTACCGGCTGGACGCCCTGGACCATGATTTTGCCCACCAGTTTAAGGTGCTCGCAGACTTCAACGACGTGCTCGACCGCACGCCCGAAGCCCTGCGCCAGTACGCGGGCGTGCTGGCCCAGATCTGCCAGGAAGAAGGGCTGCGCCACTTCACCCACTGCGGCGTCGCCGCGCTGGCGGAGCACGGTGCGCGGGTGGCCGACAAGGCGGGCAAGCTGACGGCGCGCTTTGGCCGTATCGCCGACCTGGCGAGGGAAGCGAACTGGGTTGCGGGCCAGCGGCACGCTGAACTCACGTCGGGAGACGATGTGCGCGAGGCGGTTGCGCGCACCAAAAAGCGCGCCAGCCTGCCCTCCACCCGGTTTCAGTCGGCGCTGAAGGACCAGACCGTGCTGATCGAAACCCAGGGCGCCAAGGTGGGCCAGGTGAACGGGTTGGCGGTGATGAGTGCCGGCCCGCTGCGTTTTGGTTTTCCCGCCCGCATCACCGCCGCCATCGGCGCGGGTAGCGCGGGGATTATCGACATCGAAGGCCGGGCCGACATGTCCGGGTCCATCCACACGAAAGGTTTTCACATCCTCGGCGGGCTGCTGCGGCACCTGCTGCGCACGGATCATCCGCTGGCCTTCAGCGCTTCGATTGCCTTTGAGCAGAGCTACGGCGGCATCGACGGCGATTCGGCGTCCGGCGCAGAAATCTGCTGCCTGCTTTCAGCCCTCACCGACGTTCCGCTGCGCCAGGACCTGGCGATGACCGGCGCCATCGATCAGCACGGCCGAATCCAGGCCATCGGCGGCGTCAATGAGAAGGTGGAAGGGTTCTACGACATCTGCCAGCACTTTGGGCTGACCGGCAGCCAGGGCGTCATCATTCCCGAGTCTAACGCCGGCGATCTTATGCTGCGCCACGACGTGGTGGAAGCGGCCCGCAACGGCCAGTTTGCTGTGTACCCGGTACGCACGGTGCACGAGGCCCTCGCCCTTTTTACCGGGCACGAGGTCGGGGAGTGGACCGATGGTTATCCCGAGGCCAGCCTGCTGGGTATTGCCCGCGACCGGGCGCGGGAATTCTGGGAGGAAACCGTGCGCGGGCCGGACCGCGGGCAGACCCCGGCGTAAGCCTTATCCCCGGCAAGGCCGGGGTTCGACCCTCGACCAGGGTCAGGTCAAGGTCAGGTCAGGCTCTGGCCCCAGCGGCCCTCAAAGGCCAGCTCCGCCAGCGGCCGGCGTTTGCGCTCGCCGGTTTCGCCACCATGAAACCCTTCGTCCAGGTCCTCAAGCTTGCCCGGATATCCCACCGCCACCATCGCCATCGGTGAGTAGCGGTCAGGGATGGCGAACTGCTCCCGGGCTGCATCCGGATCGAAGCCGCCCATCTGGTGCACCACCAGACCAAGGGCCACGCCCTGGAGATGCAGGTTCTCAGCGGCGGCACCGGTGTCGTATTCACCCCAGCGGTTGGGTTTTTCGTTCTGTCGAAACAGGGTGTCCGCCAGCACCAGCAGCAGCACCGGCGCCTTGCGCGCCCAAAGCTGGTTTTTCCCCGCCAGCGTCGACATGGCCCGCTCCCAGGCGGCCGCGTCCTCGCTGCGGTCCCAGACGATAAACCGCCAGGGTTCGTCACCAAAACACGAGGGCGCCCAGCGAGCGGCCTCCAGCAGAGACTTAAGCTTGTCCCGTTCCAGCGCGCGGGTATCGATGGCGCGCGAACTCCAGCGGTTGGCGATCACGTCGCTGATCGGGTGTTGGGTGGGTGCTGGTCGACCGCTCATAGCTGCATGTCCTGCCGTAGAAACCGCGCATGCTAGCAAAAGCCGGTGTCAATCCGGTGTCGAGGTGCCTTCCAGATCATCGATCAGCAGCAGGAAGCCATAGTCGCGCACCACGTCGTCGAAGCGCTTGTAGCGGCCGGACGCGCCGCTGTGGCCCGCGTCCATATCGGTGTACAGCAGCAGATGGTGGTTATCTGTTTTTCGATGCCGCAGGCGGGCTACCCACTTGGCCGGTTCCCAGTACTGCACCTGGGAATCGTGCAGGCCGGAGGTCACCAGCAGATGGGGATAATCCTGCTGCTGCACCCGTTCGTAGGGGGACCAGCGGGCAATCGAATCAAATTCTTAGGCCACCGCCGGATTGCCCCACTCGTCAAACTCACCGCTGGTGAGCGGAATGTCCTCATCCGCCATGGTGGTCAGCACATCCACAAACGGGACCTGCGCCACCACACCGCGGTAAAGCTCCGGCGCGTCATTGATGACCGCCGCCATCAGCAGGCCCCCGGCGGAGCCCCCCATGGCGTAGACGCGGTCAGCCTGACCGCGCCCCGCGGCGGTCAGCCCGCGGGTCACATCGATAAAGTCGTTGAACGTGTTGGGCTTGTTGTATTTACGGCCGGCGTGATACCAGGCCCGACCCAGATCCTCGCCGCCGCGGATGTGGGCAATGGCAAAGATCCAGCCGCGATCCAGCAAACTCAGGCGCGTCTGGCTGAATTCCGGATCAACACAGTGCCCGTAGGCCCCGTAACCGTAGATGAGGAGCGGTCGCTCATCGAGCGGCCGGCCCTCCCGGGCGTACACCAGAGATACCGGGACCTCAGTGGCGTCCCGCGCCGTTACCGTCAGCCGCTCGCTGGGGTACGCCTGCGCATCGTGCCCGCCCTGGGGGTCGTGCACCTTGAGCAAGGTGGAGGCGCGGGTAGCAAGATCCAGCTCATGTTCGGCGTAGGGCCGGGTCAGAGAGGTGACACCGTAGCGCAGGTGGGGATGATCCAGGCTGTTTTCGTCCAGGTAAAGGCAGGCCGTGGGGTCCTGGCCGGGGGGGTCCAGCTCGTACAGCGTCGCTCCGTCCTCGCGGCGACATACGCGCAGCGCCGGCAGCCCGCCCCGCCGCAGCGCCACCACGAGGTGGTCGGCAAAAAGCTCCACGTCCTCCAGCAGCTCACCGTCGGCGCCGCTGACCAGCAGCTGCCACTGATCCGGCGCCGTCGTCTCGCCGCAGGGCACAGTGAAGAGCTCAAAGTCTTCCCGCTGCCGGTTGCTGTGCACGTAGAAGGTGCCGCCCAGATCATCCACGGAATATTCGTGCCGCTCGGCTCGCGAAAGAAAACACTGAAACTGCCCCGCCGGCTCCGCCGCCGGCAGCCACCAGACCTCGTCACTCAGCGTGGCCCCGTGGTGAATGTAGATGAAATCGCGGGAGTGGCTGCGCTCGATGCTGGTGTAAAACCGCGCATCTTCCTCTTCCCGACACAGCACGTCTTCCGTCGGGTCTGAGCGGAGGCGGTGCCGCCAGACCTGAAAGGGCAGCAGTGTTTCCGGGTCCCGCCGCACGTAAAACAGGTAGCGGCTGTCGGCGGACCAGACCGCGCTGCCGGAGGTGCCCTTAAGCTGCGTTTCAAGATCCTGGCCGGTGCTCAGGTCCCGGACGCGCAGCGTATAGATACGGCGGCCCACCGTATCTTCCGAGTAGGCGAGATACCGGTCGCAGTCGCTGACCGCAAGCGCCCCAAGCTGGTAGTAGGGATGGGGAGCGGCGCGCTCGTTGGCATCAAAAAACCGCTCGGCTTGCGCCGCCGCGGCGTCACCCGTATCGCCGGCGACAAGGCGGCGCCAGTAGGACGCGTGCTCGTCATCCCCCGCTACCTCGCTGAAAAACTCGTAGCGTCCGTGGCGCAGGGGCGTTGAGCGGTCGTTGCGCCGCATGCGGCCCACCATCTCGTCGCGCAGGGTGCGGCGCAGCGCCGCGCCAGGCTCGAGGACCTCCGCCGTATGCTGGTTTTCCGCCTTGAGGTAGACCAACACGTCGGGATCGCTGCGGGAGTCATCCCGCAGCCAGAAGTAGGGGTCGATGCGCTCCTGACCGTGCGCGCGCAGGGTTTCGGGCCGTCGATTGGCCCTTGGCGGTTTCCGCGGACCGGAGGCTGGCCCGGACCCGTTGCCGGTCAGTGTTCCCGCTCGGAGATGGGCACGTAGTCCCGGTGGCCGGCACCGGTGTAAACCTGGCGAGGCCGGCCGATGCGGGTGTCCTTCGTCTCACACTGCTCCAGCCACTGGGCCACCCAGCCAACGGTTCGGGCAATGGCAAACATCACGGTAAACATGTTGGTGGGGATCTTCAGTGCCTTGTAGATGATGCCGGAGTAGAAATCCACGTTGGGATACAGCTTGCGCTCAACGAAGTAGTCGTCCTTAAGGGCAATTTCTTCGAGCTTCATGGCCAGCTCAAGCTGCGGATCGTGAATACCCAGCTTTTCCAGGACCTCGTGACAGGTCTTGCGGATGATCGTGGCCCGCGGGTCGAAGTTCTTGTAAACCCGGTGGCCGAAACCCATCAGCCGGAACGGGTCGTTCTTGTCCTTGGCGCGCTCCATGAACTTGGGCACGTTTTCCACGGAACCGATCTCGTCCAGCATGCGCAGCACCGCCTCGTTGGCACCGCCGTGAGCCGGCCCCCACAGCGCACAGCAGCCCGCGGCGATGCAGGCGTAGGGATTGGCCCCGGTGCTGCCCGCCAGGCGCACCGTGGAGGTGCTGGCATTCTGCTCGTGATCGGCGTGCAGGATGAACAGCAGATCAATAGCGTTGGCAGCGATCGGGTCAACTTCATAAGGCTCTGCCGGCACGGCATACATCATGTGCAGCAGGCGGGACGCATAGCCCAGAGCGTTGCTCGGGTAGGCGTAGGGCCAGCCGATGGAATGGCGATAGCAGGCCGCGGCTACCGTGGGCATTTTGGCGATCATCCGGATTGCTGCGAGCCGCCGGTGATCCGGATTATTGATGTCCATCGAGTCGTGGTAAAACGCGGACATGGACGCCACGATGCCCATCATCATGGCCATCGGGTGAGCGTCGTAGTTGAAGCCGCCGATAAACGACTTCATCGATTCGTGGATCATGGTGTGGTAGCGGATTTCCTGCCGGAAATCCTGCAGCCCCTGCGCGCTCGGCAGCTCACCGAAGAGCAGCAGGTGCGCAACTTCAACAAAGGTGCTCTGTTCCGCCAGCTGCTCGATCGGATACCCGCGATAGAGCAGCACGCCCTTATCGCCATCGATGTAGGTCACCGAGCTCTGACAGGCGGCCGTAGCGGCAAAACCGGAGTCGTAGGTGAAGTATCCCAGCGCGCCGGGCAGGGTTTTGATGTTGACGGTCGGCAGGCCCATGGAACCGCTCACAACGGGCAGCTCCACTTCGTTGCCGGTACTGGGGTCAGAAACCTTCAGTTTGTCGGCCGGCACGTTGACTCCTCGGGTGGGTTACGGGGCGGCAAGGATACCACAGCTCACCGCCACCGGCAGGTGGCAAAACGTGAACGCCCCGCGGTCGGCGCGGGGCGCAGAATGGTCGTCACGAGAGGGTGGCGCCAGGGGGCCGGCGCCGGCGCAGTCAGCCCGCGTTGCGGCGGTAGCGGCGCTTGAATTTGTCCACGCGACCGCCGCTGTCGACGATCTTGTGCTTGCCCGTGTAAAACGGGTGGGACTGGCTCGAAATCTCCACTTTGATCAGCGGATATTCGTTGCCGTCTTCCCATTTGATGGTTTCCTTGCTCGACATGGTCGAGCGCGTCAGGAACGAAAAATCGCAGGAAATATCCTGGAAAACCACCTGGCGATATTCGGGATGGGTATCTGCTTTCATGTTCAGGTAACCTTGCTGCGGCTTGTTGCCCCTGATTTCAGGCCAGCCGCACATCTTGTAATGCTAATTGTCGCAGGGCGCCGGAGATTGAACCGACACACCAACACCACCCGCCAATCGCGGGAAAGCCGCGCATGTTATCGCGAGAAGCAGGCGTGGGCAACATGAAATGGGCCCTGTGGCTGGTACCGTGGGTGCTGGGGTTTGGCCTGCTGGGCGCTCGGCTGGCTTTCCCGGTGGAGACGTTTCGAGCCCGCTTCATGCTGGAGCAGGGACCGGTGGAGCTCGGCACGGTGGTCATTCTGATTGCCGCCCTGGCGCTGGCCCTGCGCCGCGCCTTCACCACCGGGCAAACCCTGCAGCGCGTCTGGCTGACCGTGTTTGCCGCCGGCTGCTTCTATTTTGCCGGCGAGGAGCTGAGCTGGGGCCAGCACCTTCTGGGCTGGGAAACGCCCGAGGCGATCGCGGCCCTCAACGACCAGCAGGAAACCAATCTGCACAACATGAGCAGCTGGCTGGACCAGAAGCCCCGGCTGGCGCTGGAACTGTGGATCGTCATCGGAGCCCTGCTGGCCCTGGGTCGGGCCGCGCTCAAGCGGTCGCCGCTGGCCGATCCCTGGCGCTGGATGTGGCCCGGGCTGCCCTGCGTATCCGCCGGCCTGGCCGTCCTCCTGTTTCGCCTGCCGGAGCGACTGGCGGACGTGTGGTCAGCGGCGGCGGCAGCCCCTTTTGACATTCGCCTGGCGGAACTGCAGGAACTGCTCATTGCGGTGCACCTGCTGACCTACGCCTGGTTTTTCGCAGCCCGGGGCAACCGCCCTTCAGCCTGACAGCAGCCGGGTGAGCGCTTCGGTCAACGCGGGCTCGTCCGGCGCGGCGTAGCCGACGATCAGCGCATTGCGCCTAAGCGCCGCCGGGGACCCGTAGCGAGACAGGGCGTGGACCGCTATCCCGTGTTTCAAGGCACCCTGCGTCAGCGCCTCAGCGTCGGTATTCGACTCAAGTTCGACAACGGCGTTCAGCCCGGAATCCAGCCCAGACAGGCGCGCACCCACGTCCAGATCGGTCAGAACCTTCGCCAAATGGTGGCGTTTGGCGCCGTAGATGCGCCGCATTCGCTGCACGTGGCGCTCAAAGTGGCCGGCCGCGATGAAATATCGCAGCGCACCTTGCGAAACGGCCGGCGGTGCGTATTCCATCACCGTCCGGAGCGCGGCCATCGCTTCGATCAGGCGCACCGGGGCAACCGCAAACCCGAGGCGCAAATCAGGAAACAGCGTTTTCGAGAATGTTCCGCAATACACGACCCGATCTGGCGCCAGGCCAGCCAGCGGCGCCAGCGGTGGAACGTCATAGCGAAACTCCCCGTCATAGTCATCCTCCACAATCACCGCGCCGTGCTGTTCCGCCCACGCAATCAGGGCGTGGCGACGGGTGAGGGACAGACGACTGCCGGTGGGAAACTGGTGGGAAGGTGTGACGTAGACCAGGCGGGAGTTACCGCTCGGCAGACGCTCGACCTCAATGCCCTCGGCGTCGACAGGGCAGAACTTAAGGTGCCCGCCAGCCAACGCAAATGCCTGGGCCGCCAGTGGATAGCCCGGATCCTCCATCGCCACCGTCTCGCCCGGCTCCAGCAGCACCATGGCCAGAAGATGCATGGCATGTACCGAACCGTTGGTGATGATGATCTGCTCGGGCGCCGCCGCCAGTCCCCGGGCGCGGCGCAGGTAAAACGCAATTTCCCCGCGCAGCCGCGGGCACCCTCGCGGATCTCCATAGTCTCCCGTCGGTAGCGGCGTCGTTGCTTGTGACAGGCAGCGACGCCAGGCCTTCAGCGGAAAGTGGTCCAGGCAAGGTCGGCAGGGACGTAGATCGACGCGGCAATCGAGTCTTGGATCCACGTCCGGCACCAGAACTCTCCTCGGCGCGACGGGGCGATGCCCGGCCTTGGGTTTCGCCGGGATGGCGCCCAGCGCCGCGGCCGCCGAGACGTAGGTGCCCGCGCCCCGACGGGTGACCAGCAACCCCTCCGCGCTCAGCCGATCCAGGGCGGTGGTGACCGTACCCCGGGCCACTCCCAGCTCCGCAGCCAGTCGCCTGGAAGCGGGCAGCCGGTCGCCGGGTTTAAGTGTTCCGTTGCTGATCGCGCGCCGGATCTCCGCAGCAACCTGGGCACTCAGTTCACCGGCCTGCCGGTCCAGGTCTTTTTCCAGCTGCAGGAAAGACTCGGCCATTGCTCTTCTCGATAATTGGACCATTAATAATTATCAGTTTTGGATCATTACGTAAAACCAATTTGCTTCTAGCCTGTAGCGCCTCGATGCCAAAACCCAGAGGCGAACCGTATGAAGCTGTACATCGGCAACCGCAACTACTCCTCCTGGTCCTTGCGGGTCTGGCTGACCCTTAAGGTGAAGAGAGTCGATTTCGAGGAGGACCTCAGACCTTTCGACGTCGAGAACAACTACGCCGATTTTTTTGAGTTCTCCCCCACCGGCAAAGTCCCCGTGCTGGAGGTCGGCGATCAGGTGATCTGGGAATCCCTGGCGATCCTGGAACATATGGCGGAGGAATATCCGGACCGGCAGTTTTGGCCCGAATCCCGAACTACCCGGAGCCACGCCCGCGCCGTTGCCCAGGAAATGCATGCCGGCTTCGTCGCGCTGCGTGCCGCGTGCCCGATGAACATGCGGCGAAAAATTGAAGCGCTGCCGGTAGACGCTGCCGTCCGGCGGGACGTCGCCCGCGTCGAGGCAATCTGGCAGGACTGTTTTGAGCGCTACGGCGGACCGTATCTGTTCGGCACCGAATTCGGCATTGCTGACGGCATGTATGCACCGATCGTTAACCGCCTGCAGATCTACGCCTTATCAACCGCTCCCGCGGTGCTCAAGTACACCGACACCCTGACCCGGCTGGAACCCTGGCAAGCCTGGGCGAAGGATGCAGCCGCGGAATCCTGGGTGCTGGACATCGACGAGGTTTACGCATGAACGGTGATCTTTCCGGCGTGCGTGATTTCGATTTTCTGATCGGTAAATGGCGGGTTCGGCACCAGACGTTGGCGGAGCGACTGAAGGGCGCCACCGAGTGGCGGGAAGCCATGGCTATCGACGTGGTTCGCCCCGCCTTCGCAGGGCTGGGCAACGTTGGGTGTTTTCTGCGGGAAGTTGACGAACAACCTTTCGGCGGCATTCCCATTCGGCTCTACGACCCGACCATCGGGCTGTGGCGCATCTATTGGCTCGACAGTCTGGGGCAGCGTATGGAGCCGCCCGTAGTCGGCGGCTTTCGGGATGGTGAGGGCCTGTTTGAAGGGGATGACGAGCTGCGCGGCAGGCCGATCCGCGTTCGCTATACCTGGTCGGATGTTTCTGACCACGCCGCGCGCTGGACCCAATCCTATTCGCCCGATGAGGGCCGCACCTGGGAACTCAATTCCATCATGACGTTTTCCAGAGATAACTCGCTGCCGGACGTACCCGTCTTTCCACTCCCCACGCTGGAGATCTCCTGATGAAAATTGGTATTGCTCGATGGTTCGCCATCGTTCTGATGTTTGCTGGGGCCCCCGCTGGCGCCAACCCCGGTGAAGACCTTCGCGCCATGGCAGATCGCCACGCGACCGAAATCTTGAGCCAATCGCCGGAGCTGGCCACCATGATGGGCGTCCCTGAGTCGACCGCCGGCGAGGGATTTCAAGCACGCCTTTCCGACCTCAGCCCCAAGGCCAACGCGGACGCACGGCAGTTTGTTGCGCAACTGTTGGCGGAGCTTGAAACGATCGACCAGAAGCAGCTGACGGGCCGCGACCAGATCACCTACGAGGTGATGCACTTTTCCTACCGACTGGCGGTTGCGCAAAATCGGTTTGCATCGGGACACCCAAGCCTTCTGTCAGCCAATCCTCCCTACGCGGTCAATCAGCTGTTTGGCCCGCAAATCGATCTGCCCCGGCTGCTGACGACGCAGCATCCGCTGCGCACGCAGCGGAACATCGCCGACTGGTTTCAGCGCCTGGCGAGCATCCCCCGGGTGCTTCGCCAGCTGAGCGAAATGAGCGAAGCCGACGCAAAGCGGGGCATCATCCCGCCCCGGTTTACCCTGGCCTCGGTGGCCGACGCGGCGGACCGCTGGGTATCCGGGCCCACCTCTGAGCACCCGCTGCTGAACGCTTTCGTCGAGCGCCTGAGTCGAAGCGGGGACTTAAGTGCCGCAGAGCGGGACGAGCACCGGGTTCGAGCAGAGCAGCTGCTGGAGCAGGAAGTGATTCCGGCCTATCAGGATTTCGCCCGCCGGCTGCGCACACTCATCCCGAAGTCGCCCGCAGGTGCCGGGCTGTGGCGGCTGGAAGACGGCGAGGCGATGTACGAGGTGGCGCTGGAAGCCTGGGGGGCCGACGGCCTCAGCGCCGACGCCATTCATCAGCTGGGGCTGGACGATGTTGCCCGGATTCAGCGGGAGATGGATCCGCTGCTGATCGCGGCCGGCTATCGGCAGGGTACCGTGGGGGAACGCATGAGCCGGCTGGCGCAGGATCCTCGCTATCTCATTGAGGACACGGATCAGGCCAAAAGCGAACTGATCGATCAGCTTCAGCAAGACGTTGCCGAGGTGCTCGAACTTGCTCCGAAGTGGTTTATCAACCTCCCCGATTACGCGGTCGAAGTGCGGCGCATCCCCGAGCACGAACAGGATAACGCCAGCGGCGGCTACTACACGCCGCCCCCGCTAGACGGGTCCCGGCCCGGCATTTTCTGGGTCAACCTGAAAAATGCCCGGGACGTACCGATCTACACGCTCAAGTCGCTGGTGATGCATGAAGCGGTCCCGGGCCACCATTTTCAGGCCGGACGCTCGCTCTCGATTCGAGACCTGCCGCTGATCCAGAACCTGATGTGGTTCGGCGATTATGGCGAAGGCTGGGCGCTCTACGCCGAGCAGCTCGCCCATGAAATGGGCGTCTACGAAAACGACCCGCTGGCGAATCTGGGGCGTTATCGGATGGAGCTTTATCGGGCCGCGCGGCTGGTGGTGGACACCGGGCTGCATCACAAACGCTGGAGTCGCAAGGAGGCCGTTGACTACATGGTTGGCGTCACCGGCGAGTCCGTGGAATCAATCACCCGGGAAATCGACCGCTACGCAGTGTGGCCAGGCCAGGCCGCTTCCTACAAGCTCGGCATGATCCAGCTGCAGCGGCTGCGGGAGCGAGCCCGCTCAAAGCTGGGATCGCGCTTTGATATTCGACAGTTTCATGATGTGGTCTTGCGCGATGGGGCCATGCCGATGGCCACGCTGGCAGGCCGGGTCGATCGCTGGATCGAAGCCACCCTCGAGCTGCCTCTGCTGCCCCGGGACTGCGAGAAATCACTGGCCTTGAGCGCAGCGCCGGAGTACCTGCGCGCCGGCGCCGGCGTGATGGTGCTGAACGCGGCCGGCTACACGCTCCTGCGCAAACCAACCAACGCGTTCACCTGCATCGTCAATCGCGACCACCCGCGGGTTCTCAAGCCAACCTGCTTTGACGCTGAAGGCACAGCCAGCGTGATTCCGAAAATTCAGTTTGTCGGCCAGCGAATCCTGGCGGGCGATTCGGTAGCAACCATCAACCAGCGTCTGGACACAGCTTTTGCGGACGGAACGTTTCGTTCGCAGCAGCGCCCGGGCGTGGCTTACATGCTGTCCCGCTACAACCGGCCGGTTAATCGGCAAACCGGCGAACTCGGGTTTTTTCCGCCCCACGTCATGTTCCACGCCCCCAACCTGACCAACGCGGACATTGGCCATGACATGTCGCACCACGATCCCAACCGACCACTGCCAATGATCGCCTACGGCGGCCGGCAGGGTTACATGATCATGATCTCCGATGACGGGGCACCCCGGCGGCGAGAAGACCTCCACGCCTCCTGCCCCGACTGGATCTGGCAATGAACCGGCGCGCCGCTAACGCCCGCTGCCCCTGGTCCGGCAGACCGGTGACGGACGACGCCCTGACCCAGTTTGAGGGGGTGACCGTGGGATTCTGCAATCCTGGCTGTAGAGACCGGTTTGACGCGGCGGTTAGATGTTTTCGTAACGCAGCCCGGATCACCGCTGATCAGCCCGAGGACCCAATCGCAGCAGTGCGGCCTTTTTGCGCAGAAGATTCGGCGCAGCTGTGGGCCCTGATGCGAGACCTGGCGGTGTTTGAAGGTTATGTCGACCAATTTGCGGTAACGCCGGAAGCGCTGGTACACCATGGACTGGGGCCGAACGCGTGGTTTCGCGCCTACGTCGCGCCGGACGCCGGCGGCGGGCAGCTCAACGGCATGGCGGTCACCTACCGGGTGCCCTGGACCTACAGCATGAAACCCCGGCTGGTGCTCAAGGAGCTTTTTGTGGCCCCGGCCGCGCGGGGCTCAGGCCTGGGTCGGGCGCTGTTTCTAGCCGTCATTCACGAGGCCCAAACCATTGGTGCCGACTCAGTTACCTGGACCGTGCTGCCCGACAACGAGCCGGCAAAACGGTTTTATCGATCGCAGGGTGCCGAGGCTGATCCGAACTGGGAGAACTGGAGACTGACGCTTAGCGCATGAACCTCAGCTTTCGCTTTCCACGCTCACCACCTGTCCGTCCTGCACGGTCAGCACCATGGGCCGGCAGCAGATCTCACAGTCGATCACTTCTTCCCGGCTCGGGGGCTCAGGATCCAGCGGCAGCACAAACTGCTCCCAGCAGGCCGGGCACTGCACCGTCTGCTCAGGCCGCCACATCGCCTTCGTCTCCAGGCAGAAATCTTTCCAGCACCTCATTCAGAAACAGGTAGCCGCGCGCTGACGCTTTGATCCGCTGATCGTCCACGTCCAGCAGCTCAAGATCTGCCTCCCGGCGGATGTCGGGCTCCACCTGAGCAAACGGAACGCCGGTGTTTTGCTCAAATTCCTGCACCGTAAAACCCTGCTTCAGCCGCAGCGCATTCAGCAGAAACTCAAACGGCCGCTCGCTCACCGTAAGCTCCCGGTCCTCGACCACGCGGTCCGCCGAATCGAGATAGCTGCGGGGATGGCGCTGCTTCAGCCGCCGCAGGATGCGGCCGCTGGCGCCGTCGGTGATCTTGCCGTGGGCGCCAGCGCCGATACCCAGGTAGTCACCGAAGCGCCAGTAGTTGAGGTTGTGGCGGCATTGGTGCCCCGGCTGGGCGTAGGCGGACACCTCGTACTGCTCAAAGCCGGCGTCCTCAAGCCGGCGCTGCGCGTGATCCATCATGTCCGCCGACCGATCGATGTCCGGAATGCCCGCCGGCGGCTGGTGGTGGAATCGGGTGTTGGGCTCCAGCGTCAGCTGGTAGTGAGATAGGTGCGGGACGCCCAGCGCCAGCGCCCGGTGCAGGTCGGCCTCCATGGCCTGCATCGACTGGTTGGGCAGGGCGTACATCAGATCGAGATTCACACTGTTGAAACCCGCGTCAAGCGCCTCGGCCACCGCATCGGCCGCGGCCGCCCCACTGTGGATACGGCCGAGGCTTTTGAGCGCGTCGTCATCAAAGCTCTGAACCCCTAGCGAGACCCGGTTGACGCCCGCCGCCCGGTAGTCCGCCAGCCGGCCACACTCCAGCGTTCCGGGGTTGGCCTCCATGGTGATCTCCACGTCCGGGCGCAGGGTCACGCGCGTGGCGACGCCGGTGAGCAAACGCTCAACCTGGTCCGGCGAGAATAGGCTCGGCGTGCCACCGCCGAGGAAAATGCTCACCACGGTCCGCCCCCAGACCAGCGGCAGGTCAGCCTCCAGGTCCGCCAGCAGCGTATCGATATAGCGATCCGGCGGTGCGCCGGTCTTCAGCTCGTGGGAGTTGAAGTCGCAGTAGGGGCACTTGCTGACGCACCAGGGAAGGTGGATGTAGAGACTTAAGGGCGGTGGCGTCATCGCTCAAATCCGCTGACCGGCCGCGCAGTTTAGCGCAGCCGTCAGTGACGCTAAAAGGCGGGGAAAAAGGGTCTGACCCAGGCAACGGTGGCGTTGCTACTTGAGCTTTTCCAGCAGCCGGGTGATGGCCTGACCGCGATGGCTAAGCCGATTCTTGTCGTCCGCCGAAAGCTCGGCGCTGGTGACGGACAGGCCATCAACCTGAAACAGCGGGTCATACCCAAAGCCGCCTCGCCCCTTGGGCTCATCAACGATACGGCCGGACCAGGTGGTCTGGACAATCAGAGGCAGCGGATCGTCCGCGTGCGTCATGAGCACCAGCGCACAGCAGAACTGCGCGGCACGATTGGGGTTGCCCGCCAGCGCGGCCAGCAGCTGACGGTTGTTGTCCTCGTCGCTGGCATCCGGTCCGGCATAGCGGGCGGAATAAACCCCCGGGGCGCCGGCCAGCGCGTCCACACAAAGGCCGGAATCATCCGCCAGTGCCGGCAGGCCGCTCGCCGCCGCTGCAGCGCGGGCCTTCAGGATGGCGTTTTCAACGAAGGTGGTGCCGGTTTCATCCACGCCGGTCAGCTGGAAATCACTCTGGGGCCGAAACGCGATGCCGACGGCGGAAAAGCGGTGGTTGAACTCCCGCAGCTTGCCGGCGTTACCGGTGGCGAGCACCCATTCGCGACCCACCACCGGGCCTTCAGGCATCCAGCGCGGCGCGCTGCAGATCAATCAGCTGCGCAACACCGGCCTGGCCCAGGTCGAGCATTTCATCCAGCTCCTCGCGGCGAAAGGCATGGCCCTCCGCGGTACCCTGAACCTCGATGAAGGCGCCGGCGTCGTTGAGCACCAGATTGAGATCCGTCTCGGCGTTTGAGTCTTCCGCGTAGTCCAGATCCAGCACCGGCGTGTTGTTGTAAATCCCCACCGAGACGGCGGCCAGAGCGCCGTGGATCGGGTCCACCTTGATCATCTTCTTTTTCAGCATCCAGCGGCAGGCATCCACCAGCGCCACGTAGGCCCCGGTCACGGAGGCGGTGCGGGTACCGCCGTCAGCCTGGAGCACGTCGCAGTCCAGCGTGATGGTGCGCTCACCCAGCGCACCAAGATCCACCACCGCCCGCAGGGAGCGGCCGATGAGGCGCTGGATCTCCATGGTGCGGCCGGACTGTTTGCCGCGAGCCGCCTCCCGACCCGAGCGCGTGCCGGTGGACCGGGGCAGCATGCCGTATTCCGCGGTCACCCAGCCGCGGCCTTTGTTGCGCAGCCACGGCGGCACCCGGTCTTCCACCGAGGCGGTGCACAGCACCCGCGTGTCACCACAGGAAATCAGCACGGACCCTTCCGCGTGGACGGTGAAGTTGCGCTGGATAGAAACCGCGCGCAGCTCGTCAGGTGCCCGCCCGCTGGGGCGAATAGTGGTGATTTTGTCGCTCATGGATGTTCCGATTGATGTTGGCGGGACGCCTTCGAATCAGTTTACCATTGCGCCGTCGCATCCCCGATGCCCCCTTTAGAGACAGGACACGCAATGCTCAGCATGACGGCTTTTGCCGGCGGCCGCGAAGACACCCCCTGGGGGCAGCTCAGCCTGGAACTCCGCAGCCTCAACCACCGCTATCTGGAGCTGCATTTTCGTCTCCCGGAAGAGCTTAAGCATTTGGAACCCGTGTTCCGCGAACGCCTGTCCAACACGCTCGGCCGCGGCAAGGTGGACGTCAGCCTGCGCCTCAAACCCGTCGCCGGCAAATCCACCAACGAGTTGCGGCTCAACGAGCCGCTGCTGGCGCATCTTAGTGACCTGGCGGCGCAGGCTCGCAAGCTGGTACCCGAAACGCCGCTTGCGACGGATCTCGATCTGCTGCGCTGGCCCGGCGTGGTGCGGGAGCCCGAGGCCGATATCAGGGAACTGAAATCCCACGCCGACCGGCTGCTCGAATCGGTGCTCGAAGATCTGGTCACCATGCGTGGCCGCGAGGGAGAACGGCTGGAAGCGCTGATCCGTGATCGCCTGGCGCAGATGGCACCGCTCGTTACCCGGATTCGCGAAGCCCTGCCCGATATCCGGGAACGACTGATCCAGCGGCTCAAGGAGCGAATCGAGCAGCTCGCCCAGCAGGTGGACCAGGACCGGCTGGAACAGGAGGTGGCGGTGCTGCTGCAGCGGATGGACGTGGACGAGGAGCTGGACCGGCTGGAAGCGCACCTGGGGGAGGTTACGCGGCAGCTCACGGTCGACGGCCCGGTGGGGCGGCGGCTGGACTTTCTGATGCAGGAACTGCACCGGGAGGCCAACACGCTCGGCTCCAAATCTGCCGACCAGCGCACCTCCCAGGCATCGGTGGATCTGAAGGTGCTGATCGAGCAGATGCGCGAGCAGGTGCAGAACATTGAGTAGCCAGGTGTTTGTCGTGGCTGCTCCCTCGGGAGCGGGCAAGACATCCCTCGTTCGCGCGCTGGTGGAGCGAAGCGACAACCTTCAGCTGAGCGTGTCCCACACAACCCGCGATCCTCGGTCCGGTGAGGTGGACGGAGAGCACTATCATTTCATCGACATGCCGGCCTATGAGGCGCTCGTCGCCGCTGACGCATTTTTGGAACACGCGATGGTCCACGGCAACGGCTACGGCTCCGGCGTCAGCGAGGTGGAGCGGGCGGCGGTGGCCGGCGCGGATCTACTGCTGGAGATCGACTGGCAGGGGGCGCAGCAGGTGAAGCAGGCCCTCCCCAACGCCATCAGCATCTTCATCCTGCCCCCGTCCCGGGCGGCGCTGGCGGAGCGGCTGCGGGGGCGCGGCCAGGACTCCGACGCGGTGATCGCCCGGCGTCTCGCCGCCGCTCAATCGGAAATGGTGCACTGGGAGGAGTTCGACTACGTGGTCGTCAACGACGACTTCGAGGTTGCCCTGACGGACCTGGCGGCCATCGTCACCAGCGCCCGGCTGGCCCAGGGCTATCAGGGGGCGCGGCTGGAAGCCCTGCTGAAGGACCTCCTCGATCACTGAAAATGCCTCGCCCCCAGGCATTGACCCCGCCCACAACCCGCGTAGAATTACAAGGCTGTACGCCCGAAAGGGCTTCACTTTTGTGGATTTGAAAGACCATGGCACGGATTACCGTAGAAGATTGCCTTAATCGCGTAGACAACCGCTTTGAGCTGGTGCTGATGGCTACCCGCCGCGCCCGCCAGATCACCAACGGCGCGGAGCCGCTGGTGGAGCTGGAAAACGACAAGCCCACGGTCGTCGCTCTGCGCGAGATCGCCGCTGGCGAGGTGGACGCCGCCACGCTCGAAGAGCTGGAAAAGAAAGAAAAAGAAATCCTGGAGCAGGAAGCCCTGGCCGAAGCCACCCGGGAGGCGCTGGAGGGCAACGGGCCCTAAGGGTCCGCCCCGGCCCCAAGGGGCCCCCGCCGCCTTGCAGCAGGCCACCGCCTCAGGCAACACCTCAAGCCCCGCCAAGCCGCAGGACGCCTTCCGCAACCTGCGCCGCAAGCTCAAGTATCTTTCGCGCCGCCAGGTCCGCCGGGTAGAGCGCGCGTTTCGGATTTCCGCCGAGGCCCACGAAGGCCAAACCCGGCGCAGCGGCGAGGCCTACATCCACCACCCCATCGAGGTGGCGGAAATCCTCGCCAAGCTGTCCATGGACGACGACACCCTCGTCGCCGCCCTCCTGCACGACACGGTCGAAGATACGGAGCTGACCACCGAAGACGTGGAGGCGGAATTTGGGCCCACCGTCGCGGCGCTGGTCGACGGG
The DNA here is from genome assembly GCA_039195135.1 of Pseudomonadota bacterium. Classification (GTDB taxonomy): domain Bacteria; phylum Pseudomonadota; class Gammaproteobacteria; order Xanthomonadales; family SZUA-38; genus JANQOZ01. Next base: position 36,362 of record JBCCVP010000021.1, read on the forward strand.
GTCACCAAGCTGGACAAGATCCACTTTTCTTCCCGCCAGGAGGCGGCCGCGGAGAGCTTCCGCAAGCTGCTGCTGGCCATGACCCGGGACATCCGGGTCATCCTCATCAAGCTGGCGGATCGACTGCATAACATGCGCACCATCGGCGCCATGTCGCCGGACTCTCGGCGCCGCATTGCCCGGGAAACGCTGGAGGTCTTTGCGCCGATCGCCAACCGGCTGGGCATGGAAAATGTGCGGCGGGAGCTGCAGGAGCTGGGTTTCAAAGCGCTGCACCCGCTGCGCCACCGCGTCATCAGCGACCACGTGCGGCTGGCCGAGGGCCGCAATCAGGAAAAGATGGCGACCATCGCCCGGGCTCTGCGCAAGCGGTTGTCCGGCGCCGGCGTTCGCTGCCGCGTGGAAGGCCGGGTGAAATCGGCGTTCAGCATCTACTGGAAGATGCGCAATCGGGGCAATCACTTCCAGAACGTATTCGACGTGCTGGGCTTTCGCATCGTGGTGGACCGGGTTTCCCGCTGCTATGAGGTGCTCGGCCTGGTGCACAACCTGTACAAGCCACGCACCGGCAGCTTTAAGGACTACATCGCCATACCCAAGTCCAACGGCTATCAGTCGCTGCACACCGTGCTGTTTGGGCCCTACGGCGACCCGGTGGAAATCCAGATTCGCACCGAGGCCATGCACACGGTGGCCGAACGCGGCATTGCCGCCCACTGGGTCTATAAGGAGCGGGACGACAAGCCGGCGGCCACCGCCAGCCGCGCCCGCCAGTGGCTGATGCAGGTGCTGGACATCCAGCAGCAGGCCGGCGACTCGGTGGAGTTTCTTGAGCATCTCAAGGTGGACCTGTTCCCCGACGAGATCTACGTGTTCACGCCCGACGGCGAGATCAAGGAACTGCCCCGCAACGCCACCGTCCTCGACTTTGCCTACGCGGTGCATACGCAGGTTGGCAACCGGGCCGTCCACGCGTGGGTGGACCAGGACGTACGGCCTTTGCACCACCGCATCGAAAGCGGGCAAACGATCAAGATCATCACCGCCCCGTCGGGTTCACCGCGCTCCAGCTGGCTGGAGTTTGTGGTGACCAGTAAGGCCCGCACGGCGATCCGGCATCGGCTCAAGCGACTGGCCCGGGAAGACGCGGTGCAGGTGGGCCACCGGATCCTCGACAAAGCGCTGGCGGCGCGGGGCGTGTCCCTCGACAGCCTGGGTGAGGAACGGATCAACACCTACGTGGCGGAGGCCAAACTGGAAGGCCTGGAAGACCTGCTGGCGGACCTGGCGCTGGGTAACCGGATGCCCGGCATTGTGGCTCGGCAGCTTACCGAGCACCTGGGCCCGGTTGACGAAGGCGCGGAGGACATGCCACAGGAAGCGCTGCTGCTTACCGGGTCCGAAGGCACCGTGATCAGCTACGGCAACTGCTGTCGACCCATTCCGGGCGACCGCGTAGTGGGCTACATCAGCGCCGGCAAAGGCATCGTGGTCCACCGCATCAGCTGCCCGAACGTGCGCGAGTTTCGCAAATTCCCCGACCGCATTCTCGATGTGGCCTGGGATCCGGAGGAAGAAGGGCTGTTTACCGTGTCGCTGCGGGTAGATACGGAAAACAAACCCGGGGCGCTGGCCACGGTAGCCGCCGCCATCTCGGAAACCGACACCAACATCGAACACGTGGCCAACCTGGAGCGGGATGGGGAAGCCAGCCAGCTGCTGTTCACCATCTCCGTCGGCGGCCGGCGTCACCTGGCTCGGGTGATGCGGCGTATCAAACGCTGCCCGCCGGTGATCGGGGTTCACCGCGACCGCAATTAGCACCCGCCGCCCCGGCGGCCCGCCTATTGGTGCTATTCAGAGCGCTGCGACGCCGCTACGATCCGCCCTTGAGCACGTCAATGGCACATCAACGGCCCAAACCGGCCGAGAAATGGAGAACCTCATGAGCCGAGAAATCATTCACACCGACAACGCACCCGCGGCCATCGGCACCTACTCCCAGGCGGTGCGCTGCGGCCAGACCGTTTACCTGTCCGGCCAGATTCCGCTGGATCCCGCCAGCATGACACTGGTAGTCGGTTCATTCCGGGACGAAGCGGTGCAGGCTTTTGAGAACCTCAAGGCGGTCTGCGAGGCAGCCGGCGGGAGCCTGTCCCACATCGCGAAGCTCAACGTCTACCTGACGGACTTGACCCACTTTGCCGAAGTCAACGAAGTGATGGGCAGCTATTTCAGCGAGCCCTATCCGGCGCGGGCGGCGATCGGCGTGCGCCAGCTGCCAAAAGACGCGCAGATCGAAATGGACGCCGTCATGGTGCTCGACTGAGCACCCGGGCGAGCTCCGGGTGCTCGATCAGCCGCTAACCACGTTCAAAGGCGTCGGAGCCAAGGTCGCCGAAAAGCTGAAGCGGCTGGGTCTTGAGCACGTCTCCGACATGCTGTTCCACCTGCCGCTTCGGTACGAGGACCGCACCCGGATTGTGCCCGTCGGCCAGCTGCGGCCGGGGCAGCGGGCGCTGGTGGAAGGGGAGATTGTCTCCAGCGGCGTGAAGTGGGGGCGCAAGCCCATGCTGGTTTGGGTGCTGGGCGATGACAGCGGCAACTTAACGGTGCGCCAGTTCAATTTTTTCAGGTCCCAGGTCAATCAGCTCAAGCGCGGCAGCCGCTACCGCTGTTTCGGCGAAGCCCGGCCCGGGCTTAAAGGCCTGGAGATGATCCATCCGGAATACCGCAGCCTTGACCGCGCCGAACCGCTGGCCACCTCCCTGACGCCCCACTACCCGGCCGGTGACGGCGTATCCCAGAAGCTGCTGCGGCGGCTGGTGGAGCAGGCGCTCGATGCGCTGGGCACGGAGGACTTTGCGCCCCTGCCGGCGGAGGTGTTTGCCGACTCCGGGATCGACCCGTCCCTGTCTCTTGGCGACGCGCTGCGCTACGTTCATCAGCCGCCGCCGGACGCGGACGTCACCGCCCTGGCCAACGGGGCCCACCCGCTGCAGCAGTCGCTGGCCTATCAGGAACTGCTCGCGCACCGCATTAGCCTGCGCCAGCGCCGGGAGCTGCTCAAGAGCCGCGGTGCCCCAAGCCTGGCGAAACACGCGCCGGGTGTTACCCGCCTGATCGACTCGCTCCCCTTTACCCTGACCGGTGCGCAGCAGCGTGTCATCGGCGAAATCGGCAAGGACCTGGCGCGGTCCCGGCCCATGCTGCGGCTACTGCAGGGCGACGTGGGTTCGGGAAAAACGGTGGTGGCCGCCGCCGCGGCGGCCCAGGCGGTGGACAGCGGTCACCAGGCAGCACTGGCGGCGCCCACGGAGCTGCTGTCGGAGCAGCACTACCGGGGACTGAAGGCGCTGCTGGAGCCACTCGGTATACCCGTCACCTGGCTCACCGGCCGGCTGGCAGCGGCGGAGCGGCGGGACGCGCTGGAGTCTATTGCCAATTCCACCGGCCTGGTCGTCGGGACCCACGCGCTGATGCAGGAAGGGGTGGCGTTCCGGCGTCTCGGACTGGTCATCATCGACGAGCAGCACCGCTTTGGCGTCAACCAGCGCATGGCGCTGAAGGACAAGGGCTACGAGGAGGGTCTGACGCCCCACCAGCTGATCATGACCGCTACCCCAATCCCCCGCACCCTGGCCATGACCGCGTATGCGGATCTGGATATTTCCACCATCGATGAGCTGCCGCCGGGACGCATCCCGATCAAAACGGTGGCGCTCAACAATCAGCGGCGACCGGACGTGGTGGAGCGGGTGCGGGAAGCCTGCGCCGGGGGCCAGCGCGTCTACTGGGTGTGCACAGTGATCGATGAATCGGAGGTGGTGCAGGCCGAAGCCGCCTCGGACCTCGCCGCCTCGCTGACCGAGGCGCTGCCGGAACTGGAGGTGGGCCTGATCCACGGGCGCCTGAAACCCAAAGAAAAAGAACAAACCATGGCCCGGTTCAAAGACGGCCGGCTGCAGATCCTGGTGGCCACCACGGTGATTGAGGTGGGTGTGGACGTGCCGGAAGCCACGCTGATGATCATCGAAAACGCCGAACGCCTGGGTCTTGCTCAGCTGCATCAGCTACGCGGCCGGGTCGGCCGCGGGCAGCAGGCCTCATCCTGCGTGTTGCTGTATCAGGCGCCGCTCGGTGCCATCGCCCGGGAACGACTGAAGGTGATGCGCGAATCGAGCGACGGCTTTGTGATCGCCCGCAAGGACCTGGAGCTGCGGGGCCCCGGCGAAGTACTTGGCACCCGGCAAACCGGCGAGGCCCAGTTCCGCATTGCCGATCTCAATCGTGACCGAACCCTGCTGCCGTCCGTGGGCCAGGCAGCAGATCGGCTCCTGGCGGAGCACCCGGACATGGCGGAGCAGCTGGTCCGGCGTTGGGTCGGCAGTGCCAGCGCCTACGCCGAGGTATAAGGCGGCCGGGGCACCGTTGCGCCCGCTGAACCCTGGTAGATTGGGCCAGCATGAGGCTTGCACCAACCACTTTGACTTTGCTGCTGCTGCTGACCGCAGCCCCCTGCGCGACCTGGTCCCAGGCCGTCTTCCCGTTCGACAACGGCGGCGAGACGGGCTACCTCAAATGGGGGGACAAGCGCCCGGGAACTCCGGGCGGCACGGTGACCTGGTCCCTGATTCCCGCCGGCACCGCCGGCTCACCATTCTGCGGCACCGCGTGCAGCGGCGTGAGCCAGGCGGCGCTGCAGGTGGAAACTGCCCCCGGCGCCGGCTTCGAAGCGCAAACGCTGGCACAGCTGCGGCCGCTGATCGTAGCGGCGCTGGATACCTGGGCGGCGCTTTCAGGCATCGAGTTTGTGGAAGTGACCGATGCCGGCCTGCCGATCAACGACGCCGGCGCGGAGCCCGACGCCACCGGGCATATCCGCATCGGGTTGTTTAACTTCGCTACCGGCGGCGGCGGCGTTGGCTATGCCCCACCGCCCAACGGGGGCACCGGGGCCGGCGATGTGCTGCTGGACGCCGGTTCCTTCTACCAGATCGCGGCGGCGGCGGAGGGCGTCGCCTTTGACCGGACCTTTGCCCCCAACGACCTGCCGGGCCTGCTGCTGCACGAGCTGGGGCACGCCATCGGCCTGGCCCATCCGGCGGCCGACGGCTCCTGCCCCGTGATGCAGATCGCCGAACCCTGCCCGGGCATCGTCAACCGTGCACCGGATGCCTCCGACATCAACAGCGTGTTATTTCTGTATCAGCGGCTGTTCGCCGATTCGTTTGAGGTGCCGTAGGGAGCGCTCAGGTCAGCGCCTTGGTGGCAAACCAGGCGATCCCGTGCCCCGTGATGGCGCCGAGGGAAAGGAGCAGGCGCAGTTCCTGGAGCCATTCGCCCTGGCCGGCGGGGGGCCGGAGCTGGTCCACACCCAGCACCGCCAGGTGCACCGCCGCCAGTGCCGGGATCTGCAGCTCGGGCGGCAGCAGCAGGGCCGACCAGGCCGCCAGACTGACCACAATCGCTATCCAGGGATCGACCAGAGACGGCGCCGCCGCGGCGGCAAACACGCCCCAACGGATGCCGCCGAGAAACGACACAATGATCGCTGAATACGTTACGAAAGCCGCCGCCCCCGCCGCTGTGAAGGCGGGCACATGGGTGGCAAAGGCCAGGCCAAAAAACGGGACCAGGCCGGCGTAGCCAAGCCAGCGCGCCTGCTGCGGCAAAGAGTCAGGGTCGGTCATGCGCCAAAGGTGCCAAGGTGGGCGTGAAGAAACTGCTAGCGCCCGGCACAGTTTGGGACCGGAGGGGACCGATCGGCTAGGGGCCGAGCGTGTCCGCCAGCTCCAGGATTTTCATCGCCGATCTCAGATTGCGCCCGGTGCCGGCCACCCCGAGGACGTTTTCCACGCGATTGGCGAGCCTGGACCGTGCGATCCCGCCCGGCGCCCAGAGGTAAAACACGTGTTCCCGCAGCTCGCAGTGCTCCGACGGCCCTGCCAAGTCCCGGGCCCGATCTGAAGCGCCGGGGCTGGCGGCGCCGTTCAGAAAATACAGGTGCAGGTTTTTCGGCTCTGCGGCGGCCTCGGGAAACGGGTTGCCATCGATGGCGTCGCGCAGCTGCCCGGCGCTAAGTACCTGTACCTGAGGCCGAAAGCCAAAATTCTGTTCCAGCGCCGCCGCCATGTCGTCGGCGATGGTCGCGACCTGACCCTCGGCGCAGCAAAAAACCGCGTTGCCACTCTGGATGTAGGTCTTGACCGCGGTTAATCCGAGGCCCGTCAGCAGCTCGCGGAACGCCTTCATCGGCAGCCGGTTGTGGCCCCCCACGTTGATACCCCGGAGCAGCGCGATACGCGTCATTTCCATCGCGCGAGCCTACGGATCGCGGAAAACCACCGCAAGCGCCGAGGCCGCTGGTGATACTTCTGTGATTTATCCGGCCTAACCTCGGTCCTGTCTATAACCCTGTCCTACGTGCGGGACCCGGAGCATGAATCGAACCGTACTGATTGTTGAAGACGACGCGGATCTCGCGCGCCTCGTCGCCATGCACCTGCGCGACATCGGCTGTGAGGTAAGTCACGCGGCGGAGGGGCATGAAGGGCTCGAACTGGCCACCACCCACTCCTTCGGTCTGATCATTCTCGACCTGATGCTGCCGGGCCTGAGCGGCATGGAAATCTGCCAGGCGCTACGGGCCCGGGAACACTACACGCCGATTCTGATGCTGACGGCGCGGTCCACCGAACTGGATCGTATCTCCGGCCTTGAAGCCGGCGCGGACGACTACCTCACCAAACCCTTCAGCATTTTGGAACTGGTGGCCCGGGTCAAGGCGGTGTTTCGCCGGATTGAAGCGCTCAAACACGACACGCCGGAGGCGCCGGCAGGCGTTATCGAGGTGGGACAGCTGGTGCTGGACGTCGACAAGCGCCAGGTTTCGCTGGAAGGTCGCGAGCTGCCGCTCACGACGCGGGAGTTTGACCTGCTCCTGCACTTTGCCCGCTCGCCGGGCCGCGTGTACACCCGATCCCAGCTGCTGGACTCGGTCTGGGGCTACAGCCACTCCGGCTACGAACATACGGTCAATTCCCACATCAACCGGCTGCGGGCCAAGATCGAGCAGGACCCGCGCAACCCTCGCTACATCCAGACCGTCTGGGGCGCGGGCTACAAGCTCGCAGAACCGCAGGCAGCTCGTGTTTAGCCGCCTCTCCAGCAAGCTCACGCTCACCCTGCTCGGCCTGCTACTGGCGGTGGGGGCCATTTACCTCGGCATCAGCAGCTGGATCATGGAACGCCATATGCATCAGGTGCATCAGCAGCTGCACCATGATCTGGCGACCAATCTGGTTTCAGAAAATGTGATCTTCGATGGTGGCGAGGTCAGCACCCTGGGCCTTGAGCAGGTGTTTCGCACGCTGATGGTGGTCAACCCCAACATCGAGGTTTACCTGCTGGATCTGGCCGGCAACATCCTCAGCTACTCCGCACCCTACCGAAAGGTCAAGCGCAACTCCGTGGACCTCACGCCGATCCGCTCCTTCATCGGGGGCACCCGGGATTTCCCGCTATGGGGCGAAAACCCGCGGTCTGAGTCGGGCCTGAAGGTATTTTCCGCCGCACCGGTCACCTCCGAGGGTGTGCCCCGAGGGTATCTCTACGTGGTGCTGGGCAGCGACCAGTTCGAGTCGGCCAACGCTTCGGTCATCGGCCGCACGCTGCGCAGCATCAGCGGCATGTCTCTGTTTGCGCTGATTGGCTTCGCCGTGCTCGCCGGCGCGCTGATGTTCCGGGTTCTGACCCTTAGACTGCGCCGGCTTGATCAGGACGTGAAGCGTTTTGAAACCAGCTGCGCCGAGGCTGCCATTCCCGAGGTGGTGACGGCGCCGACGGCGGACGCCGACGGTGATGAGATTGACCGGCTCTATGCCCGGGTGGCCCGCATGACGGAGACCATCACCGAGCAGATGGCGACGGTGCGCCGAACGGATATTTTGCGGCGCCAGCTGGTGGCCAATGTATCCCATGACCTGCGCACGCCGCTGGCGGCGCTGGACGGTTATCTGCAGACCCTCAAGCTCAAGCGCGAGACGCTGTCGCCGGGGCAGCTGAGCGAATACCTGGAGATTGCCGCCAAAAGCTGCCAACGCCTCACCCGGCTGGTGGATGAGCTGTTTGAGCTGTCCTGCCTTGAGGCCGCCAACCGGGAGCCACACCCGGAGCCGTTCAGCCTCGCGGAGCTGGCCAGCGACGTGATGCAGAAATTTCAGCTTCAGGCCCGGCGCCGCGGCGTTCGCCTGGCGCTCAACATCGATCCCCAGGCTTCCCACGCCTACGCCGAGATTGGCCTGATCGAGCGGGTGCTTGAGAACCTGATTGCCAACGCGCTGACCTATACCCCGGCGGAAGGTGAGATCAGGGTTTCCCTGGCACCGGAAGGCCAGGATCGGATCCAGGTGGCGGTCCATGATTCGGGCACCGGTATCGCCAAGCGGGAGCTGCCGTTTATCTTTGATCGCTTCTACAAACCGGACACGGCGCAGGCCCGGCAGGGCCGCGGCGCAGGCCTCGGTCTGGCCATCGTAAAACGAATCCTGGAGTTGCACCGCAGCCGCATTGAAGCCCGAAGTGACCTTGGCCAGGGCAGCTCCTTCGTCTTCTGGTTACCGGCAGCCGAAGGCTCGGGCTGAGTCTTCCAGGCTCGGGATAAACCTGTGAGATTTGCGTGATCAGGGCGTGACCCGGCCCGCCTAACCTTCGCAGCGTCGCACTTGCGCGGCCTATTCCAACTGCGGAGATAACTTCGATGAGCAAACAACTGCAAGGGGCGGCTGGCCTGCTGGCGGGAGGCCTGTTGATGGCCGGCACCGCGGCGGCGGAGCCGGTGCGGGTCACTATTGAAAACCTCGCCCCCGCCCAGGGCGTGTTCTTTACCCCGGTCTGGCTGGGTTTTCACGACGGCAGCTTTGATCTATACGACATGGGCGCGCCAGCGTCTCCGGGCCTTGAAGCGGTCGCCGAAGACGGCAACAACGACGTGCTGAGCGCCGAGTTTGTGAGCGCCGCGCCGGACGGCATAGATCTGGTGCTGACCGAACCGCCCGGATTTGCTGGTGCGCCGGTGTTTGATCCCGGCGGGCGGTCCAGCGTGACGGTGGACCTCGATCCGCAGACGCAGCGGTTTATGACCTACGCGTCCATGATATTGCCTTCCAACGACGCGTTCTTTGGCAACGACAATCCCCAGGCGGTGGAAATTTTTGACGGCGAGGGCAATTTTGCCGGCCCCATCAGCTTTCTCATTCGCGGCGAGCGCGTGCTGGACGCCGGCACCGAGGCAAATACCGAATCGGACGCCGCGTTTTTTAACCAGACCGCCCCCAACACGGGCGAGACCACGACCGACGGTGTGGCGCCGCACCCCGGGTTCAACGGCTCCGTTGGCAACCCCGACGGCTCGCCCCAGAACATTCTCGGCGGCACCGGCGATACCGGCATCTTTTTTGACGAAACGGCCGCCGACTTCACCACCGACGGTTACGTGATTGCCCGGATCACCATCGCCCCGGCCAACCTGCCGGTCTCGGTCAGCATCACCAACCTGCAAAGCGAAAACGGTCTGTTCCTGACACCGGTCTGGGTGGGTTTCCACGACGGATCTTTTGATCTTTACGACATCGGCGCGCCCGCCTCCGCAGGCCTTGAGCGCGTTGCCGAAGACGGCGACACGGGAACTCTTTCGAGTGAGTTTCTGTCGCTGGTTGCCGGCGGCGTGGACGGCACGATCACCGAGCCGACGGGTTTTGACGGTGCGCCGCTTTACGAGCCGGGCGCTACGGGAACGGCCCAGTTTCAACTCGACCCGGCAACCAATCGGTATTTCAGCTTCGCTTCGATGGTGATTCCGTCTAATGACGCCTTTATCGGCAACGGCAACCCCACCGCCTACGAGGTGTTCAACGAAGACGGTGAGTTCACCGGACCCGTGACCTTTGTGGTGGGCGGCGACGGCGTGCGCGATGCCGGCACCGAGGTCAATAACGAAACGGAAGCGGCCTTCCTGGATCAGTCGGCTCCGGATGCGGGCGACGTGGAAGGTGGGGCGGTGCAGATTCACCCTGGCCTGAACGGTTCCGAAGGCAACCCGGACGGCACGCCGGTCAATATCCTCGGCGCCACCAACGGACCGGGATTCACCTTCGACGCGATGGCGGCAGACTTTACCCGCAACGGCGCCCAGCTGGCACAGGTGACGATTACCCGGGGCGTGGACGGGTCCTTCAGCGGCTCCTGGTTCAATACCAGCCGCAGCGGTGAAGGCCTGCTGCTGGAACTGGTGGACGACGGCAACCCCACCGCCGTGGTGAGCTTCTACACCTACGCGCCGGACGGTTCCGGCGACCAGGTGTGGCTGTTTGGATCCGGCCCGCTGGTCGGCGACACGGCGATTGCCGACCTGGTCATCACGGAAGGTGCCCAGTTTGGGGACAGCTTTGATCCCGCTGCGGTAACCCGAACCCCGTGGGGACAGGTGCGAGTGCAATTCACCTCCCCCACGACCGCCGTATTGGAGTATGAGTCCATGCTTCCCGAATACGGCACCGGGGCCTTCGACCTGAGTCGATTGACCCAACCCCTTATCGGCGCAAGCCGATAATCCTCCCCCGGGGCCTCCTGACCCATCTCAGGAGGTTCCGGGTTTTTCCTTGAGGTCGGCAAACCAGAAGCCATCGCGCTCGACCCGCTCGCCTACCGCGACCGGAACGGGCGCCGAATAATCCGGCGAGTGGCTGACAAAGGTGTGGAACTCGCCGTTTTCCCCGCAGGGGTCTACACCCGGCGGCAGATCCTCAAGCAGCTTCCGGTCAAAGGAGCGACCGACAAACGAAGGGTCGAGGGCCCGCGGGTCGATGCAGGTGAGAAAAGCCTCAACGCCGCCGCTGATCATGGTCTCGGCGAGGATTCGCGTATCTGACCGCCAGAGCGGAAACACCGGCTCAATTGGCGAACTTTCCAGGAGCTGCTCCCGGTACGCCCGAATGTCCTCCAAAAACAGGTCGCCGAACGCCATGTGAGTAACGCCCACTTCCTCCGCTTCGGCGATCACTTCGGCGGCAGCCGCTTCATAGGCACCATTAGGACACGGGTATGGAATCGGAACGCGCCGCAGGGGCAAACCCAGGGCATCACACTGGGCCTTCAGCAGCGACTCGCGTACCGCGTGCATCGCAACGCGTTGCGCATCGACATTCACCGACGTCACCAGCGCTTCCACCTGATACTGCGGATTCCGCTTCATCGTATGAAGCGCCCACGCACTGTCTTTGCCGCTACTCCACCAAAGCCACGTTCTTTTTGCCAAATCAGTCCTCCTTTGCCGGCACCTGCTGCGTCGCGCAGTGGATACCGCCCCCGATCTCGCCGAGGGGATCAACGTTCAGGGCGACAATCTCGCGCCCCGGGTAATGCCGCTTGAGGGCCGCCACCGCCTCCGCGTCCGTTTCCGCGTCTCCAAACTCGGCGGTGATCACCGCACCGTTGCAGACGTAGTGATTCACGTAGGAGGCCACAAACTCCGCATGCCGAATCCGGCGCCGACGGGGTTCGGCGATCACGTCCACCGCAAGGCCCCGCTCCTGCAGCACCCGGTGGGTTTCAAGGGCAGCGGCGTGGAAGGGATCGCCGGGGTCCGCGGGCTGCGGCAGGTTGATCAGCACCCGGCCGCGACCGGTGAACCGCGCCAGACTGTCGATATGATAATCGGTGATATCCTGATCGCGCAGGCCGGGGGACCACACCAGCGTTTCGGCGCCGTAGGCCCGAAGCAGCCGCTCTTCAATCACCGCCCGCGTCATGCCCGG
>JBCCVP010000022.1:0-45209 GCA_039195135.1 Pseudomonadota bacterium
GATCAGTCAGCAGGCTGATGCCCTGGCGCGGACCGCCGGCCTGCGCAGGCCGGTCCCGGTGCTTTGGAGCGACGCGGCGGTGGCGCCGCAAACCGTCGGTACGCGCAAGCCCGTGGTGCTGCTGCCGGCACGCTGGCAGGGAAAGCCGGATCCTTCCACCCTGGAGCATGCGCTGGCTCACGAACTGGCACACGTGCGCCGCGGCGACCATCGCTGGGTCTGGCTGCAGTTTGCCGCCCGGATACTGCTCGGGTTCAACCCGGCGATCTGGATCATCATCGATCAAATGAACCGGGAGCGGGAAAACGCCTGCGACGATTGGGCACTGGCGCTTGGCGCCACCCCAAAAGCCTGCGCGTCCAGTCTACTCTCGGTTGCTGCATCTCTTACCCCGGGTTGTCCCCCGGAGCTCGCCATCCCGTGTCTACGGTCTAAAAACCACTTGAGACGGAGAATCAGCCACATGCTTAATCAGGAGAAAAATCACTCAACGCGGCCTTTCGGAAAGCTCACGCTGGTGGCTGCGCTGGTCGCAGGTGCCGGCGCTGCGGTCGCCGCACCGCAGTGGATTGGCACCATTCAACAGTTGCCCAGCATCAATACGGCCGGACTGTTTTCGCCAAAGCGGGGTGATGAATCACGCATCCCGCAGCCGGAAGACGGACTCCTTTACGCGGCCTGGACGGGCGATCTGGGCCTCGCCCAGTCCCTGCTCGATGCCGGAGACGATCCTGATGCCGTCAACCGGGCCCGGGATCCCCGCACCGCGCTGCTGGCGGCGGCCCGGCGGCAACACTGGGATGTGTTGTCGCTGCTGATCGACAGCGGCGCCGACGTAAACAATCGCGCCCGGGGTGATGAGTCGGTGCTGATGGCCGTTTCGCAGCACGACCGACCCGACGTCGTCGAAATGCTGCTCAGCCGCGGCGCCAAGCCGGATACACGAATCCGTGGCGATGGTACGCCGCTGATTGCCGCTGCCCGCGGGGGTAACACCGAGGGGGTGAGGCTATTGCTCCAGGCCGGTGCGGATCCTGATGTCTGGGTCGACGGCGATGAGTCACCGCTGTTCCACGCGGTGGTGGGCGGTCACGGGGAAATTGTCAACCTGCTGCTCGAAGCGGGAGTTGATCCCAGCGTCGCCTACGCTGGGGACGGTACGCCCCTGATGCTGGCGATCCGCCACGGCCACGATGACATCGCGCGCAACCTGATGGCGGCAGGAGCTAAGGTGGATACGCGGGTGAGTGGCGACGGGACGGCGCTGATCGATGCGGCCCGGCGCAACAGCCTGGTGACCGCTGAGGCGCTGCTGGCTGCCGGTGCCGACGTGAATAACGCGGTGCGCGGCGACGGCAATGCGCTGATCAACGCTGCCCGGCGTGGATACATGGAAATGAGCGAGCTGCTCTTGAGCAACGGTGCCGAAGTCAACGCCCACGTCAAAGGGGATGACACGCCGCTGATCAACGCCGTCTGGAGCAACAACCCGGAGCTGGTGCAGCTGCTTCTGGACTACGGGGCAGATCCCAATCTCGAGGGCGACTATGACCGCCGCCTTGATGTGATCCGCACCCCGCTGAACCAGGCCAGGGCCAACTCCGAGATAGCCGACCTGCTGGCCGACGCCGGCGCCCGCCAGCCCGTTCAGCAATAAAAAAGGCCGCAGGGTCACACCGGCCGTAGGTCGGGGCTGGCGCAGCCGCCGGGCTGCGCCAGCTTTTGCGGGCGCTACTTCGAGTCGGCAATGCCCTGCAGGGCACGCTTTCGCCAGGCAGCATCGTGCCAGCGGCCGGCCACCATCACGCCGCGTACGTCCGCGGCGTGCGCAATGTCGTTAAGCGGATTGCCTCCCACCAGCACCAGGTCGGCGTCATAACCAGCCTTTACTTCGCCGCGCCGACCCGCCACGCCAAAATAGCGCGCTACATTACTCGTGCCGGTCTGCAGCGCCTCCTGCGGCGTCAACCCTGCGCGCACGTAAAGGGCGAGCTCGTCGTGCACTGAAAAGCCGGGAATCTGAAACGTCTGCGGCGCGTCGGAGCCCAGCAGCACGCCGTGGCCCTGCTCATGGATGGCTTTGATCATCTCAAGGCGCAGTTCCAGGAACGCCTGGGCGGCTTTCCGGCTGTAGTTCGGATCGGCCAGGGCGCCCCGAACCTGCTGTTCCCAGTTTCGGCGGGCTGCCAGAGAAACATACCGAAGATCGGGGTTGGCGAGCAGTTCGTCCACCGACGTGAGGCCAGCAAACCGATGCATGAGGGACTCGGTCGGCACCACCCAAACCTCGTTGTCCTTCAGGGCCTGAAGCAGCTTCGGCATATCGCCGGCCTTGGCGTGGGGTGCGGCCAGATAGTTGAAAAAGCTGGGCGGCAGCCCGCCGAGCGTATCCGCCGGCGTCAGCGCCTCAACAAATCCGTCCAGGTGATCCACGCTGGCCTGGCCGACGGCCAGCGCCTGCCATGCACCTACCTGCGCCGGTACGTGCCCGGCGAAGGGAATACCCAGCCGGTTGGCCTCTTCCGCAATCGCGTTGTACTCCGCCAGCGACAGGCCGGGGTGAATTTTCAAAAGGTCATAGCCGGCCTCATGGTAGGCCTGTACCTTGGTTCGGCCGTCGTCCGGAGACTTCACCGAATTGCCGTTCATGGAGGGGCCGGAGGTGTAGATGCGCGGGCCCACGAGGTCTCCGGAGCGCTGCGCCTCGCGGATCTTCAGGTGCCCGGGGCCGCCCAGCATGCCCCGGGCCGTGGTGATGCCATTCGCCAGATAAAGCGTGAGCACCTGCTCCAGAGAGTCCGGTTGCGTGGTGGGCGGAATATGCGCGTGCATCTCGCCAAGGCCCGGCATCAGATAAAGGCCGGCGCCGTCAATAACGGTGGCGTTCTCCGGCGGCGCGGTTTCCGAAACAATCGACTGGATCTGCCCGTCGACCACGAGCACATCCTGCACCTGAGCCGCTTCGGGCCCAAGGACCGGTACCACGCTGACGTTGTCGAAAAGATAGGTATTGGCGAAAGCCGGGGGACCACAAAGCAGGGTGAGAATGAACAGGGAATGACGCATAGCAGCTCTCCTCTTTGCCTCCGCATCATAGCGACCGGGCTGGTCGGCGAATCCGCCACAAGTCACCGGCCCGCGCTAAGATACCGGCAAAGGAGATCCCCTGATGCTTGTTGAACAGATCTGGACCGGCAACGCCTGGCGCAACTACAACTATCTGATCGGGTGCCAGGAAACCGGCGAAGCGCTGGCGATCGATCCGCTGGACTATGAAAAGTGTCTGGCCGCGGCCCGGGACCGTGGCTGGACCATCCGCCAGATTCTCAACACCCATGAGCACGGTGATCACACCGGCGGTAACGGCCCCATGCAGAAGGCTACCGGCGCGCGGATTCTGGCGCATGCCAATGCGAAGGACCGCATCGCCAACATGGACGAGGGGCTGAGCGCCGGAGATAGCGTCACCGTCGGCAAGGTTAAGCTGCGGGCCCTGGATACGCCCGGCCATACCATGAGCCACATCTGCCTGCTCGCCGAGGCCGACGAGCCAGCCCTGTTCTGCGGCGACACCTTGTTCAACGCTGGCGCGGGAAACTGCCACAACGGCGGCCACCCGGAGGAGCTGTATCAGACGTTTGTGCACCAGCTCGACCGGCTGCCGGACCGCACGCGGATCTACCCGGGCCACGACTACATCCACAACAACCTTGAGTTCACCGTAGACCGGGAGCCGGACAATGACACGGCCCACACGCTGCTGGAACGGCTGGCCAATCAGGATCCGGCGGCGCCGCTGGTCACCACGCTGGCGCTGGAGCGGGAGATCAATACGTTCTTCCGGCTGCGCAGTCCCAGCGTGATTGCCCGACTGCGTGAGTCGTTTCCGGATCTGCCGGATGTGCTGGACCCGCGAACAGTTTTTCTGAAGCTGCGCGAACTGCGCAACGACTGGTAGCTCAGCTGAGCGGTATTTCCAGCAGCGGCAGCAGGCGCCCGGGAATACTCAGAGACTCCTTGTCACCCACCTTCTCGGCACCGACACTTCGGTAGAAGGACTCGGCAAACGGGTCTGACTGGACCGTAATGCAGGTGAGTCCCTGGCCCCGCGCCCAGTCGGCCGCATGTTCCATCAGCTGCCGGCCAACGCCCTGACCCAGAGCTTCCGGGTCGACAAACAGCTTTTCCAGCTCCGCGGTCGCTTCGTCAATCCGGTCGAGCTGGTAGAACCCAAGGAGCGCTCGTTTACCCGTTGATTCGGCTACGCAAAAACACCGCCGGGGGTCCGCAATCTGTGCCGCGGTTACGCTCAGCTCCTCCCGGCAGGCCTCCATAAAGGTGGCGTCGTAGCCCCAGACGGCTTTGGAAACGAACGCGAGTCGCGTCAGGGCCGGAGCTTCATCCGGTCGTGCCCGGCGGATCTTCAAAACGACGAGCCGGGCTGCTTCAGGAACTCAATCTCATCCTCGGTGGATGTCCGCCCAAGGATGTCATTGCGGTGCGGGTACCGGCCAAAGCGGTCGATAATTTCCTTGTGGCGCACCTCATAGCGGTGGTTGTTTGCCGGCGTGTGGTTCCGAAAAAGCGGCTCCGCCTGGGCGTGGATCACCCGGGATTCGCTGTGCATGAGCGGCATGAGCAGAAAGGCGCGCTCGGATTCACCGAGCGCCTCCAGCGCGCCGCGGGAAACTGCCTCCTGACTCAGAACCACCGCGATTGCGTCCTGCGCGAACGCCCCGGGCGTTCCGCGATACATGTTGCGGGAAAACTGATCGAGCACCAGGATTTCCGCCAGCCGCCCCGGCGCCGACTCACGCCATCCATACAGCTCCCCCTCGCCGGCCTTGGAAAGCAGGTCCCCGAAGCGGGTTCGAATGAGCTCATCAAACGCATCGCTGGCGGTCCACCAGGCTTTGGGTTCGATCTCCTCAAACCAGAATTTCAGAATATCGTCTGTCTGCATATGTGATCGCTCCGCTGGGAGCAACCAGCCTAAACAGGCGGCCCCGGCGCCTCAAGCTGCGGTCCGCAGGTTCGACGCTGGGCGCCTGGTTTTTTCGCACTCACACAAGGGAGTACCCAAAAAATATGCCGCGAGAGCCCGCCAGCACCGGGTTCGCTAAAGAAATCTGCCGGGTAGATCGATACAAAAGCGATGATCCGCGAACTCAAAACGGTTTTGCCGGTTGCCCTCCTGGTCCTCGTGTCCGGGACGACGGCGTGGGCCCATCCGGAAGTTTCCGCCAGCGCTGCGCAGCCGCTGGAGTGGTATCGGGTGGCTCAGGGTATGAGCCAGGCCAACGTTCAGGCGCTGACGCAGGACGCCGTGGGTTACCTGTGGGCAGCGACCCAGCGGGGGCTGACCCGGTTTGATGGTGCCGCCTTTGAATCGATTACCGTACGCCACGGACTGCGCCACAACGACGTCCAGTCGCTGCTGGTGGATCGCCGGAACCGGCTCTGGGCCGGTGACGCATTTGGCGGCCTGAGTCGGGTTGAGGGACTGCGGGTGACCGCAACCGTCGGGCCGGACTCCGAGGTGCTGGCACCGGTGAGCGCTATCGTTGAGGTGGCCGGGCGGATCTACGTCGGCTCTCGAGGAAACGGCATCTCGGTCGTCGAGGACCCGGGTGGCGAACCGCGGCAGCGCCTGCTCAACTTCCAGCCTAAGAATGTTGATGATCTGGTACCGGTGGGCCGCCGGAGTCTGCTGGCCCGGTCCGGCGAAGCGCTTTACCTGTTTGATCTGGCCCTTCCCGCTGAGGCCGCCCGGCGCGTAGGGGAGGGCGTGTCCGCTCTGGCGAAAAGCAAGGATGGTCAGGTACTGGTGGGAGGGCAGCGAGGCCAGCTTGGGCGCTGGGAGGACGGGGAGCTGGTCTGGGATACGGAACTGGCTGATCAGCCGATCGTCGCTTTGGGTCACGAAGGCGGCGACCAGGTCTGGGTGGCGACAGAGACCCACGTCTGGCCCGTCGCCTCGCCGCTCCGGGCGATGGAGGTTCCCGAAGTGGTCGACATTCTTGCCGATCGAGAAGGCGTTATCTGGTTTGGCACCGGATCGGGCCTGGTGCGCTACCTCGGGTCTCGCATCGATCACTACTGGCTTGACCTGCTCAACGACAGCGCAGAAATATTCTCCATCGCCCAGACCGCCAGCGGCACCATGTATTTTGGCGGTACCGACGGGCTGGTCAGCAAAGCGCCGGATGGTACCCAGATCCGCCTGACCAGCACGCTGGGTCTGCCCCGGGGCAGCGTGCGGGGCCTGCAGGCCCGGGCGGACGGCGACGGCGTCTGGGTGGGGATCCGCAATGCAGGGCTCTATCTGCTCTCGGAATCGGCCGGCAGTGCCCGGCTCATCGAGCCCACGCAGGGCCTGTCTATTCTCGATGTACGCGTCGGCCCCGCTGGCAACGTCTGGCTGGGAACCCGGGACGCCGGCATGCTGCGCTATGCGCCACAGTCCGGTGAACTGCTGCGGCTGGAGGTGCCCAACCGTTACGCCGTTTACACCCTCACTTTCGAAGACAACCGCTGGCTCTGGTACGCGGTGGACAACGCGGGCGTCTACCGCATTGACCTCACGGACCCCGAACTGCGGCCGGCGCTGATGATGTCCGCGGCGGCGGTGGGCAAAAACCACTTCAACCAGCTGGCGGTGGCGGATGACGGTATTTGGATCGCGATGTCCGAAGGCGGGTTGTTTCACCTCACCGAGCAGGGCCTGACCTCCCCCGGCGCCGGTCCCATCGAGGACCAGTCGGTTTACGTCGTGCAGCCGCTGCCCGATGGCACCATTGTGGTGGGCTCGGAAACCGGCGTTTATCAGCTCGATCCGGCCACCAAAGACTACTTCCACTACGGCCGGCTGAACGGTTTTCTCGGGGTTGAAACCAATGTGCACGCTACCCTGATCGACGCCGACGGCCACCTCTGGATCGGTACCATGGAGGGCGCGGCGCGCTTCCGTACCGATATGCCCCTTCCGCTGGTGCCGTCACCAGCGGCGGAAGTGATTAGCATGGAAGCGGGGGAGGACCGGGTGCCGGTCGCCAATGGTGGGCAGGTGGCGGCGGGGTTGCAGCGCGTCCACATCAACTTTGGCGCCGTGTCGACGCAGCATCCGGACCGGCTGGAATACAGCTACCGGTTGCTGGGGGCCGATGAGAGCTGGGTCGAAGTGGGCAACGCCCGTTCCGTCAGCTATTCCAACCTGGCTGCTGGCCTGTACCGTTTTCAGGTGAAGGCCAGCAAGCCTTCCGGTACCTGGGGTGCACCTTCGGAATGGACCTTCACCGTGCTCACGCCGCTGTGGAAGAAAAACTGGTTTCTGGGGGCGCTGGTGGTGACGCTGCTGATCTCCACCATCGTATTGATGCGCTACCGCACGCGCCTGATCGCCCGGGCCAACCGGCGCCTGCGGGAAGAGGTGGCGGACCGAACACGTTCTATCGAACGGGCCCGCCAGCGGCTGGAGGAAAGCAATCGGCAGCTCGAATACCAGGCCAGCTACGACGAGCTGACCGGCATTTACAACCGGCGCTCCTTTGAGGATCGCCTTGGCGAAGCCTGGACCGAGGCCGACAACTCCGGTGTCGGTGGTTATCTGATGTATCTCGACCTCGATCAGTTCAAGGTGGTCAACGACACCTGCGGCCACGCGGCCGGCGATGAGGTGCTGCGGCAGGTTGCGGAGCTGATTCAGGCCCAGGTGCGTTCGGTTGACACCGTTGGCCGGCTCGGCGGTGACGAGTTTGGCATCGTCCTAAAGAACTGTCCGGCGGAGGCTGCGCTGCGGGTCGCCGAGACGGTGCGCCGGGCGGTGGAGGACTATCAGTTCACCTGGGGTTCGGACGTCTTTCGCATTGGCGTCAGCATCGGCGTGGTGCCTATCGACTGTGCCCGGGGCGATATCAACGAGCTGCAGCAGCTCGCCGACGCAGCCTGCTACGCGGCGAAGGAAGCGGGGCGCAATCAGGTGCACTTTGTCACCGATGACTCCGACCAGGCGCAGAAACACCGGGGAGAGATGCGCTGGGTTCATCGTCTGCGCGACGCCATGGACAGCAACCGCTTTGCCCTGTTTGAGCAGAAGATCATGCCGCTCAACGATGGCCGGGAGCCGGAGCGGGTGGAGATTCTGCTGCGGATGCGCGATCCGGCTACGCGGAAGCTCATACCGCCGGGGGCTTTCCTGCCGGCAGCGGAGCGCTACGGCCTGAGCATCAAGCTGGATGAGTGGGTGGTGACCAACCTGCTGCGCTCGCTGTTTGTGCACGAGTCGTTTTCCGCCGAGGGCCGCCGCTACTGGGTCAACCTGTCCGGCCTTAGCATGGGCGACCACAAATTCTGCGAAACGCTTTTGCAGCTGATGCGGTCTTCACCGCTGCCGCCGGGCATGGTGAATTTTGAGATCACGGAAACCGCCGTCATCCGCAATGTGGCCGAGGCGTCAAGCCTCATCGCGGCGCTCCGGGAGATGGGGTGTGAATTTGCCCTCGATGACTTTGGCAGCGGCCTCTCTTCCTTTGGCTATCTGAAGAAGCTCAAAGTCGACTACATCAAGATTGACGGCATGTTTGTGCGGGATATCGTCGAGGACAAGACAGACCGCATCTTCGTGAAGTCCATCATCGACATCGCCCACACCCTCAACATCAAGACCATTGCTGAGTTTGTGGAAAACGATGACATTCTGAACATCGTCAAGTCGCTCGGCGCCGACTACGCGCAGGGTTTCGGCGTCCATCGCCCGCAGATGCTTGCCCCCCAGTTTCCCCTGGCGCCGCCGGACGTCTCCAGCGGCCTGGGCTAGCGTCGGTTCGGGTTCTGGTATTCTCCAGGATCACCGTAATCGCTGGCGCTATGTCCGAAACACCGCCGGAAATCCCATCAAGCGCAACCTCCGCCGTGCCCTCCGCGGTCCGGCTGAACTTCGTGATCGGCCTTTGCGCCATCGCCATTTCCGTTGCGTCGTTTTACGCCACCTACCTCCAGGCCCAGTCGGCGGAGCAGCAGGTGAAGGCCATGACCTACCCGCTGATTCAGTTCTACACCAGCAACTACGATGTTGAGACCAAAGAAAGGGCGTTGTCTTTTACCCTGAAGAACTCCGGCGTGGGGCCCGCCATTATTCGCAACGTTGAGTATTCCTACGACGGCGCGGCGGTAAAGGACGGGATTTTCGGTCTGCTGATGGCCTGCTGCGAAGAGGCCATGGAGGAATTTCGCAAAGCGAGCCGGAAGCGGGAAAGCAACGACGGACAGCTGGTCACCTCAGGCGATACCAACGTCATTCTGCCGGCCAATGACGTGATCAATCCGCTCTACCTGCTGCACAATCCGGTTAACGCGCCGCTGTGGGAACAGCTGAACGTGGAGCGGCGGAAGATGTCCGTGGCGATCTGCTACTGCTCGCTGCTGGATCAATGTTATCGCGCGGAAAGCGCAACCGAGGTGGAGGAGGTTCCTTCCTGCTGATATGAGTAAGCACCTAACGGTTGGTCTGATTTTCGCCCTCGTAACCTCGGCTGTCGCCTCGCCCCCGCAGCTGGTGCCGTCCGAGCGTGCGCTGGGAGACGAATTTGGTGCGGCGGTCGCTGTCTCGGGTCAGCGGGCCGTGGTCGGTGCACCCGGTCTCAACGATGAAGCGGGCGCCGTGTTCGTGTTCGCCTTTGACGGCGAAGCCTGGTCTCAGACCGCGCAGCTCACCGCATCGAACGGCGCCGCCGGGGATCTGTTTGGGCTCAGCGTGGCGATCGACGGCGATACCATCGTTGTCGGGGCGCCGGGCGCTGACGCGGCGGCTACCGATGCCGGCGCCATTTACGTGTTTGAAGATGAGGGCGGCAAGTTCTCCGAGACGGCGGTGCTGACACCGGGGGATGCGGTGGGCCGGGATTTTCTCGGTTCCGCCGTGGACGTGCTCGGTGACCGGCTGATCGGCGGCGCGCCCCGGGACTCGGTGCATCCGGCGGGCACGCTGTTTGTCTTTGAGCGGGTGGCCGGCGTCTGGACCTTCAGCGAGAGCCTGACGCGGGATACACCCACAACCAAAGGCGTTGCAACGGACCTCAACAATTTTGGTATGGCGATCAGCCTGGGCCCGGATCGGATCGCGGTCGGTGCACCGGAGGATGATAATCGCCGGGGTGTCGTTTACCTGTTTGATCGCGTGAACGAGACGTGGCGGCGGACGCAGCGCATCGCGCCGGGATTTGGCGACGATGGAGACCGTTTCGGCGCCTCGGTCAGTTTGTCGGGCGATCGCCTGCTGGTCGGCGTGCCGGGCGCAAACAACCGTGCCGGCCTTGCGGAGGTGATGGAATTTAACGGCACCGCCTGGGGCTTTGCCTACAGCCCTTTGAGGGCTGAGGACAGCACGGAGGTAACAACCGGCAACTGTGCGGATCAGCTTGGCACGGCGGTCAGCCTGGACGGCGATTTTGCCCTGGTCGGCGCCGCCACGGACGCGGTTTGGGGGCCGTTTGCCGGCTCCATCTACCTGTATCAGCTCTGGGACGACAACTGGGACCGGGTGCGCAAACTCACCGAGGAGCAGGGCGCCGCCAATCGCCTGTTCGGCCAGGCCGTAGCGCTTAGTGGCGGACTGGCGCTGGCGGGTTCGCCGGCGGTAGGTCGGGGGGCCGGTGCCTGCTCTCCCGCCACCACGACGCAGGCCGGGCGGACCGCTGCCCCGCGCCTTTACAACGATCCCGCGCTGGGCGTCCAGCCGGATGAATTTGAGCCGGATAACTCCCTCCCGGAGGCCAGCGACATTCAGGTGGGCATGCAGTTTCGGGTGGATGAGTTTCCCCAGCGGCACACGCTGCAGCCGGCGGAAGACGTGGACTACATCCGGTTTCTGTACAACGAAACGAGCAACTACACCATTCGCGCGCAGCCCCGGGACGCTACCCTGGCGGTGGGGGTTGTGTTGGAAGATGCGCAGGGGGTGGAGCTGGACAGCGCCGGCTGCGACGGCGGCGGCAACGCCGGCTTCGATGTGAACGTGTTCCCGCCCAATGGTCTGGCGGACGAGCAGCTGCTCTATGCCCGGGCGTTTGAGTGTGTGTCCGGCACCGCCACGGGATCCCGGGACTATGATTTTTACGTTGCCGGCGTTGGCCACCAGCAGTGTGTGGTGCTGGAGGGGCGGGTCACGACCAGCTTTACCGGCGCCCTGGCGTCGCGGGTCTGGCTGTTCTCCGACATTAACAACACGGTGGTCACCAGCGACGAAGGGACGTTTTCACTGTGCGCCGACTACGACATCCGGGAACTCACCACCTTTGATCCCAGCGGCGCGACGCTGCCCGCCACCATCGATGTGCTGGCCACCGTGAGCTGCGCGCCGGACTGCATTGAGCCGGACTACGAGGACGACGATGGCTTTATCCGTCCTCGGATTCAGCCCGGGACCCGCACCACGCTGGATTTCTCCGTGCCCGGTCCGGTTATTTTTCAGAACGGGTTTGAACCCTAGCCCGCGGCGGCGGTAAGGGCCTTCAGCGCACCCGCCGGGCGGCGGCCGCTGCCATGCCCCGGTTGCTGTGGGCGACGTCGGGCACCTCCACCAGCTTCCAGCCGAAAGGCACACCCAGTGCTGTCGCTCGATCCCGGGCGGTGGCAAAAAAGTGCTGTCCTCGGGCAAAGCGGTGGGCGCCCTGCGCCAGCGCCTCGGGGGTACGCCGCAGCGACTTGTGCTGCGGGTCGTTGTCCGCGGTGCCGAGCAGGACCACCACCTCAGCGGCTAGCGCTTTTTTCAGCTGATCCCGGGAGACGCCCGCGCCGCCCAGGCCGTAGGGCCAGGGTTCGTTGAGATCCGCCAGCGTGTACCAGCCGGCGTTGGCGGCGAGCACCCGGCGCACCCGGGCGTCCGGTTTCAGAAAGTGATAGCGGTGCACAAACTGGGACCCGGCGGAATGGCCGTAGAGGGTGTAGTGGGTCTGGTTGCTGCCCAGCGCCGCCACCACCGCGTCGAACAGCGGCTCCAGGGCGGAGAAGGACCAGGTGGCCTCCGCGCGGCGCTCGGCACCGCTTCCCTCGTCAAACAGATAGCCCAGGTTGTAGCGCAGCGAACCGGGAAACGCCTCGCGGCTGAATTCCGGCGCGATGATCACCAGGCCATGCTGCTCGGCGAGATCATCCCACTCGGCAACGTAGCGGGCCGGATCGCGACTGTTGCCGTGCATGACGAACAGGATCGGCGCCGTCGCGGCTTCGCTGCGCCAGGGCAGGTACACCCAGACGGGGATCTGCGGTCCGGTCCAGCCGGAAAAGCGGACGTGGCTCAGTCCTTTTTCCAGCGGGCCGTCCAGAACGGGCGCCGCCGGCGCAGCGGCTGACAACAGCAGCCAGATGGGGAGCAAAACCGTTTTCATGGCGCCATCATAGCGTCGCCGCAGCCGAGAGGTCGGCACTCGGTTGGCGCTGTATACTCCCGGGGCCGCGCCCCGGCCGGCACCGACAATCAGTTTTGGGAGAAAGAGATGACAAGCCGCAGAGATTTTCTTGAAACCAGCGCCGCGCTGGCGCTGCTCGGCGCCGCGGCGCCTTCGGTGCTCGCTGATCACACGGCTAAACCCCTCAGCTATCTGGTACTGGGTGGCACAGGATTTATCGGGCCGCATCAGATCAACGCGCTGCTGGATCGGGGCCACGCGGTCACCGTGTTTAATCGCGGCCGGCGCGGCGGCATGTTTGGCGACCGGGTCACAGAACTGGTGGGCAACCGGGATGACCGGGTGGACGATGGCCTCAAGGCGCTTCGCAGCAGCGACACCTGGGATGTGGTGATCGACAACTCAGGCTATGTGCCGCGCCACGTGCGCGACAGCGTCAAGCTGCTTAAGGATCGCTGCCGACAGTATCTCTATATCTCCACCGTTGCCTCCTATGATTTTGACCAGGGACCGGTGTTTGACCGGGACGGACCGATCTACACGACCGTGCCGGATACCGAGGAGGTTAATGGGGAAACCTACGGGCCTCTGAAGGCCGAATGTGATCGCATTGTGCTCGAGCACGGCGGTGACCAGGCCACGATTGTGCGACCCACCTACATTGTCGGCCCAGGCGATCATACGGACCGCTTTACCTACTGGGTGGAACGGGTGATGCGCGGCGGCGACGTGCTGACCATGACCGGCCCCGATCACAATGTGCAGTGGATCGACGTGCGGGATCTGGCGGCTTTTGTGACTCATCTGACCGAACACGGCACGCCGGGGGTGTTCAACGCTGCCGGGCCAAGCTCCCGGGTGAACAACCGTGGGCTGCTCTGGGGCCTCCGGGCGTTGACGGACAAGCCGGTGACGTTCCACTGGTCTACGCCGGAGGTGCTGAATGACCTGGAGCTGTCGATGCCGATGTTTGGCACCGAAAGCCGGTCGCTGCATTTTGATTCGTCTGCGGCGCAGGCGGCGGGGCTGAAGATGCGCTCGCTGGCGGACAGCGCCACGGCGATTCATGAGTGGTGGCAAACGCTGCCGGAAGAGCGCCGCAACAACCCCCGGCGCTGGCCCACCCCCGAACAGGAAAGCGAAGCCATCGCGCGCATCCGCGCCTGACGCTCGCCGCGCACTCCGGGTCAGACCCCAAGCGGGTCTGAGGCCACGCTTCGTTTATTCAGCCGAAACCGTCGCCGGCCGGGACCTCTGCCAGGCGGACCAGGCGGCTGTCTTCCACCGCGGCCTGACGATGTTTCACTGCCTCCCGATAGGCGTCGTCCGTCACCATGGCCATAAACGCGCCGGCGTTGGGGTAGCGGGCGATGAAGGCAATATCCCAGCGTTCGTCTGGCGGGCCAATCAGCATCACCTCGGGTGTGCCGCGCCATATGATGGTGCCGCCCAGTCGCTGAAAAATGGGTCCGCTGGCCTCGCCGTAGGCGGTATACGCCTGAGCACCGGTGGCGTCCCGGCCGTCAGCGTAGGCGGCCCGGGCCTTCAGCCGGATGAGGTTCAGCATCATGATGGGTACATCCCGGGGCAGCAATTTGAATTGCTCAAACTGTTCCCGTTCGGGGTCAACGTGACCGGTCATAGACAACTCCATAGCTTCATCATTAGCCAGCAACCCGCCATGAGCGGCCGGGCCCAGCTTTAGCGGCTGTCGGCATAGCCGGCCGGTGAAACGCCAAAGCGGCTCTTAAACCGCCGGGAAAAATACGAGATGCTGTTGAATCCCACCGTCATCGCCACCTGGCTGACGTTACCGGCCCGGGCCCGGAGCAGCTCTGCGGCCCGCTTCAGCCGCTCTTCCCGGAGGTAGTCTTCCGGTGCCTGATCCGTTTCCTTTTTCAGCTGCCGGTAAAGCGTGGTGCGATCCATATGCAGCGCCTCGGCCCATTCCCGGGGACCAAAATCGCCGTCTCCAAGCCGCTCATCAAGCACTTCGTGCGCCTTGACAAGAAACGCTGAGCGGGGTGGCTCTTCGGTCTTCGCCAAGGCCCTCAGGCGTCGCCGGGAAGTGATCAGCCCGGCCACCCGGGCGGCAAGCTCCGCCGTATCAAATGGCTTGCTCAGATAATCGTCGGCGCCCTGCTCCAGCCCCGTCACGGCATCCCGGCGCGTAGTCTTGGCGCTGAGCAGC
Organism: Pseudomonadota bacterium; assembly: GCA_039195135.1. GTDB lineage: Bacteria > Pseudomonadota > Gammaproteobacteria > Xanthomonadales > SZUA-38 > JANQOZ01. The sequence goes on from JBCCVP010000022.1 coordinate 14,596, forward strand.
AAGATCGGAATAAAGTCGGTCTCCGGATCACTTTTCAGCTGTGCCGTCATCTTGAGCCCGTCGAGCACCGGCATCATCACGTCGCTCACGATCACATCCGGCGTTTCCGCCTGCGCCACGTCGAGCCCCTGCTGCCCGTCCGCGGCCTGCAGAATGCGGTAGTTGGCGGACAGGCGCATGGTCAGAAAAGCCCGCAGTTCTTCGTTGTCGTCCACCAGCAGAATCGTCGGCACGTCATCACCGCCCGGCTCTGGCAACGCCGCCTCCGGGTCGACCACCGGTTTGGGGTCCTGGCGCAGATCCGGCAGTTCGTCAGGAAAGGTCACGTCAAAGCGCGCGCCCTGGCCGGGTTCACTGAATACAGAAATGGTGCCGCGGTGCAGCGCGACCAGATCTTTCACCAGCGCCAGCCCGATGCCGGTGCCGGGTTCGCTCGCGTGGGTCTGGTCGCCCTGATAGTAGCGTTCAAAAATGCGGCCTTGGTCTTCCACCGAAATGCCCGGGCCTTCGTCAGCAACGGACAGGTGCACGTGGCCGTCGGTCAGGGTCAGCGTTACCGTGATGGCGCCGCCGGCGGGGCTGAATTTCATGGCGTTGGACATCAGGTTGCGGATCACCTGCTGCAGGTGACCCGGGTCGTAGTCAGCTTCCACCGGATCGCTGATGCCGTCGGTTACCAGGTTCACACCCAACTTCTGGGCCTGGTTTACAAAAGCCACGGTGCCCTCCCGGATGAGCGGGGCCAGGTTGTCACGGGTGATGGAAACGGGCATCTCCCCCGCCTCCAGCCGTTTCATGTCCAGAATCTGACCGATCAATCCCTGTAGCGTCTGCGTATTTCTCAGCGCCATCGCCACGTGTTGCTGAGCGTCCTCGCTCAAACTCCCGGCCCGGCCGCTGGCCAATTCTTCCAGCGGGCCTTTGGCGAGCGTCAACGGGGTCCGAAACTCATGCGAGACGTTGGCAAAAAAGCGCGACTGGGCTTCGTTCAGTGACCTGAGCTCCCGGGCCTGCCGGCGCACCTCCCGGGTGCGGGCTTTCACCTCATGCTCCAGCTCCTCCTGCCGGGCCAGCAGCGCCGCCTGGCGCCGCCGCTGCCCGAGCCAGCCGGCCAACCACAGGGCCAGGGCGACCGCGACGAGGTAGGCTGCCAGCGCCGGGCGGGACAGGTAGGCCGGGGGATCCACCGTAAAGGTCAGCGGTGCAGACCCAAAGACCTGGCCCTGGACGTTGCGCGCCTCCACCTCGAGGCTGTACTCACCCCCGGGCAGGTTGGTGTAGTCGCGGCGCGTCTCCGAGCTCCACGGGCTGAACTGGCTGTCCAACCCCACCAGCCGGGCCCGGTACTCGGTGCGCGCCGGCGCCTGGTAGCTGGCCAGCGCATATTCAAAACGTAGCGCGTCCCGCCGGTGTGGCAGGGGCGCAATGGTGGGGTCGCTCAGCGATCCAGCGAGCAGTATGTCACCGGTATCGGGATAGCTGATGCGGCGGAGGTTAAGCCGGCTCGGCGCTGTTTTCCGTGCAGCAAATATGTCGGGGCTGACGCGCAGTAGGTTTGGCAGACGCGGCAGCCAGATCTGATCCCGCTCCAGGGCAAAAAAATCGGTGGAGCCGGTGCTCAGCTCCTTAAGCACAGGACCGCGCCAGGACAGCCGAGCATCCTGGGAAACCTCTCCCAACCACAGGTCCGTCACGCCGCCCAGCACGCCCAGCAACCGGCCGTTGCCGAGATCCTCCAGGCGAAAGATGTCCCGGTTCTCACCCAACGGGGTGTGGTCAAACCCGGGGTCGAGCGCAAACTGCCGATCGTTTTCCGACAGCCGGTACGCGCCATCGGTGGTGCCAAAAATGAGGCGTCCGCCGATGCGGAAAACGTGGGCGTTGCCCGGTGGCACGCCGGCTTCGGCACCGAGGGTTTCGCGCCAGATGAGCGCGTCCCCGTCCCAGGTCAGCCGGTGAAACTGCCCGTCGCCGGACCCCGCCCAGACCGTACCGTCGTCCGCTTCCGCCACCGGTCCGATGCGTCCGCCGATTTCGGCCAGCGGGCCGCTGCCGCGCCACCCGTCGGCGTCGCGGGTCAGAACCCCCATGCCGGCATCCAGCTCCACGTAGACCGCGTCGCGAAAGCGCGATGGGGTGAGCGTGTAGGCGTAGCTGTGGTCGAGCAGCTTTTCCGCAAACGGCGTGCTCAAGCCCGCGTAGTCAAAGCGCATCAGCTGCACGCCCTGGTGGCCGGAAACCAGCACGCCGTCCGCCGTGCCGTGCAGATCAAACGATTCTTGAATCGGCGCATTCAGCGACTGCGCTCGATCAACAGCGCCGCCGCCGGCCCGGAGCACGGCCACCCCCATCAGCCCCCCCAGCAACAGCTCGCCCTCATATTCGATCAGCGCCCGGGGGCCGGTCACTTCAAGGTCCGCGTCAAAAACCTGCGCGGGCCCCAGCAGGTCGACGCGGGAAATGGCGGAGTCCTGCGCCAGCCAGACGCCCCCCTCGTGGTCCACCGCGATCCCCGTCGTGGGATTGACCGGCAGCCCCGCCTCCCGGTTCACCCAGCGCTGCAGCTGGCCTTCTCGGTCGAAGTGAAACACGCCGCTGTTGATGGTGCTCAGGAGCAGGGAACCGTCGCTCAGCTTTACGCCCCGGTAAGGCCAGGACTCAACCACTGCCGGGTCATTGTTGAAACGCTCCTGCTCGCCGCCTGTCAGTCGATAAAGCCCTTCGTCATAGGTGCCCAGCAGCAGCTCCCCATCGTGCCAGGGCAGAAAGAAAGTGACCTTGGTGCCTTCAGCCCAGCGCCATTTTTCTACCGGCGCGGGGTTTTCCGGGAGGTCGGTGAGGTCGAAGAGGCGGCTGCCAACCACCGCGTAGTAGCGATCAAAAGCCACCAGCGTAATGCGGAATACCGTGTCCCACTTGTCCAGCGTGTCCAGCGTTGTGCCGTTCCAGCGGTAGATTCGGTCGATGGTGTTGAAGTAGACCGTGTCACCCAGAAAATGGACGTGGCGGGTTTCGCCAAAGTTGCGCTCCGCCGGCGGCAGCTCGTCGCTGATGGAGCGGTAGATCAGCTCGCCCTGGGCGTCACCTTCGAAGTAGCCAAAGTTGCTGGGGGAGGCCACCCAGATGCGCCCGGCGTCGTCGATGGCCAGGTCTCGCACCCGGCCGTCGTCGCGGGTGGCGATGTTGCGCCAGCTGGCGCCGTCAAAAGAAAGCAGGCTGGAACCGCCGCCGACGTAAATCAGGCCGTCGTCCGCCTGCGCCACGTCCCAGTTCTGGGCGTTGCCGCCGTACTCGGCCATGGTCCAGGACTGGATCGGCGGCTTGCCAACGGGGGGCTGAGCGGGCGTCTCGGGGGTAGCCAGCAGCAGGCACAGTCCCGCCGCCAGGGCTCTTATGGTGTCAGGCACCCTGCGGAATCGTCGCGCGAATCATCACCGCCATGATACCAGCCGGGTCAGAACCATCTGCGGTGGTCGGGTCAGACCCCGAGCGGGTCTGACCGGTCTGACCCGGACCTGCTGGCGGTCAGAGGGATTTGAGGGCTTTCTGGGCTTGTTCGTTGTCGGGGTCCAGAGACAGGGCCTGCTGATAGGCGCCGCGGGCTTTGTCCAGTTCATTCTGGTGCTGAAAGATCATGCCCAGGCGCCAGTAGGCGGGAGACAGGGGGACGGGGCGCTCCTCGTCGTTCTGCGCCAGTTCAAGGTAACGCTCCATGGCGGAGGCGGAGGACTGAAGAAACTCCCCCGACAGGGCCCCGGTGCGGCCCACCTGATAAAGGGCTAAGAGATTCGGCGGCTCTGCCTCGGCAAAGGGGCGCAGCACCTCATTGGCCTCGGCCCAGCGCGACTGGCTGTGCAGCAACCCCGCCAGCGTGACGGCGATCTCCGGCTGGTCCGGATCTGCGTCCAGAATGCTGCGAAACACTGCCTCGGCATCGTCGGTCTTGCCCGTCGCAAGGTCGATCCGGGCTTTCCAGGATTTGCCCTGCACCGGATCAATCCGGCCGATCGCCTCGGCTTGCCGGTAAGCTTCTTTTTTCCGCCCGCCGGCGATCCAGGGCGCCTGGAGATGAAACTGAATCAACCCGGTCCGCCCGTCGATGCTGTCGGGGTTCAGCGCCACCACCTTTTCCAGCGCCCGCTTCGCTGTTTTTGCGAAGCCTGCTGCTCCCAGTCCACCGGCTTCGCCCGCCGCATCACCGGCAGCGCTGGCCAGGCGCAGCCAAACATCTTCGCGCTTCGGCAGCGCTTTGGCGGCTTTCTCAAAATCGTCAACGGCTTCTTCTGGTTGATCCTGGGCCACGCGCAGCCGGCCCCGCAGGTCGTAGAGATCGCCGCTGAGGCGCTCATCAAAGGTCTCAAAAAAAGTGTCAACGGTCTTCAGGTCGCCGGCGTCAAGCGCCGCATTCAACCGCTCAAGATCCGGGCTGGCGGCGGCGTTGAGGCCGGCAAACAGTAAAACGGCGTGCAGTAGGCCCACGTTACAGATACCCCTTTTGGTGTTGGCGCCATTGTCTCGGCTCTAATTTGAACCGTTGCTGAACGCTTCACGCATGGCCCAAACGTTGGCGGGCGCGGGGGGTGCTGCTCCCAGGGAAATCCGCCTCAGCGGCGGGCGGCCGCCGCCAGCGACTCACACAGCGCCACGTTGTCGTTGGTGACCCGTTGGATCGGGATCACGCCGGTCAGGCCGAGCCGGGTGAGGTTGTAGCTCATGGTGCCGGCGGCGCAGTCGGAGAAAGTGACGGTGAGAGTGCCCTCTCCATCGCCGTCGGTGACCGGGGCCGGGCTGGGGCTGTCGAATACGCCACCGGTGGTGGAGAAGACGGTGAGGTTAGCCTGGTTTCCGTCATAGCCGCCCTGGGCGGTAAACCAGCGCTGCTGCGGGCCGCCGAGGGTGGCGGTATTGCCGGGCTGGGTTTCGCTGTCGAAGGTAAACCAGGCGACAAACATCTGCTGCAGATCGGGAAAGACGCTGATGAGAAAACCCTGGCCAGCGGTGCCGGCGTTAAACCACGCATCGTTCAGGCCGGCGTTGATGGCAAACGGATCGCCAAGCGGGCGGATGACCACCGCGTTGGGCTGGATCAGGCCGCTGGTGCCGGACGCGATGAAATCGCCGACGAGCGTGCCCGTGGATGTGTAGCGGCGCACCGATGAGGTGCCGCCGTTGCCGATCAGCAGGTCGCCCCCCGGCAGCTGAGCGATGCCTTCGGGCTGAGTCAGGCCGGTGGCAAAGTTACCCAGAAAATTGCCGCCGGCGCTGAAGCGCCGGATGGCGCCGCCGGACCAGTCGAGCACGAGCAGATCGCCACTCGCCTCAAACCAGAGATTGGTGGGTCCCTGGAGGTTGCTGCTGATGAGCGCGCCCTGGTCAGCGCCCTGGTCGTCAAACCGCTGCACCAGGGCGTCGTCAAAGGAAGACACGAGCAGGTTGTTGTTCGAATCCCAATCAAGCCCGATGCTCTGCGACAGTCCGGTGGTAGTGAAGTCTGCCGCCGGCGTACCGTCGAGCTGATAGCGCCGGACCCGACCATCGCCGGACCACTGCAGCACGTAAAGCAGGCCATCCGGGCCAATTTTCATTCGGGTCGGGCCGCTGGCGCTGGTAGCAAAGACATCGATAAACGCGCCGGTCTCCGCGTCGTGGCGATTGATCTGATTGCTGTTGAGATTTGAGATCAGGGCCACGCCCTGGTCTTCCAGGAACACAATGTCCTGAGGCCAGGCGAGATTCTGGTTGGTAAACAGCTCCGGGTTTTCGCCGTTGGCATCAAACTTAAGGATCTGCCAGGGCGGGTTGCTGAGCATCCCGGCATCGCTGATGTAGATTTCGAAATCTTGAGCCGCGACCGGAGCTACCAGACTCAGTGCAAGGAAGATGCTGCGGAAAGAGGCAGACAAACACCGGTTGTTCATGATGCCACCTTGAAAAAACAAAGATTGAGTGCAAGATACCGGCCGGTGGCGGGCTTCGCACGGGGCGCCCTAGAAATAAGCAACATTTGGCAATCCCGGGCGCAGTTTAGCGCCCGTAGCAGGACTCTCGTTCTGTTATTGGGACTGTTCGAAGCCCGACGCGAACAGCCTGTCTGGCTGATTAACGACGGATACGTCGTCGGGGTCCAGACCGGCATAAAGCGCGTCGTCAGATCTGAGCACCGTAATGACGATGGTGTAGGGGGTGGCAGCGGTGCTAGCAAGGTCGCCGGCACCGGTGATTGTGATGGTCTTCGGGGTCTGCCAGTCGGCCGTGCCGAAGATGAGAGTGGAAAGATCCACATCACCCTGTTCAATGTCGCTCGACACGAAGGAGATTTCGACGGCCGCGAGCGGCTCGCTGGCGAGCTGGACTTCGAAGGTGGCCGTTCCGCCGGCGGGCGTGGTGGTGAGGCCAGTGGTGGGGGTAACAACCACCGCCGCCGTGTCGTCATCCAAGTTGGTGCCCTGGACGTCTACCGGGTCGACATCCACAAAAGCCAGGTCGTTGGAAATGATCGGCGCCAAGTCAACCGTCCAGGGCTGATCGCCGTCGTCGATCGCGTCGTCCAAACCGGCGATCTCGATCGTCTGGGGCTGGTCCCAGGTGCCCGGGGTGAAGGTCAGCGCTGCGGAGCTCAGCTCGATCTCGCCGATGGCAATAAGTGGGATTTCGACGATGTCGGTGGGCTGCACTGGCAGCACGACGCTGGCGCTCGCGTTCGTTCCGGACTCCGTCGTAATAAGGCCGTCTAGCGGTTCTACGCTCAGAAAGGACTCAAAGGCACCAATATCGCAGAGCGCGTCGCGCAGCACCCCGCGTTGGTCGGTGAGCACCGGCGCACCGTTCGCAAAAAGATTATTTGTACCAAATGACAGGAAGGTACAGTCTGTCGGCCCAATCCGGTTCCGGGCGATGCTGGAGGGGCGGAGAATAGCGGGCAGCATCGTGCCTTGCAGCGTCACCCCGGGGTCGAGCGGAAGACCGGCGGTACCCACGAGATCGGCGTTCATGTTGGGCACGCCGGCAGGGAAATTGCTCAAACACAGATCATTGCTGCCGAGGACATTGTTGCCTGCGGAGAGAGGGCTCCCGTCGCAGTCTTGGCCGCCGATGAGTCCCGCCCGATTACCGGCCACGATGCTGTTTTTGAGTGTAAGCGTTTCCGTATTTGTGGTTATGCCTCCGCCCACACCATTTCCGTTATTGTTGGCATCAGCGGTGTTGTCCACCACCGTCGTGTGGCTCATGGTTGAATTCGTAAGCGCCACTCCTCCGCCATCGGAAAAGGCCTCGTTTCGGAAAATTGACGTATTGGCGATATTGCAGAACGTGCAGCTTATTCCTCCGCCCCGGAGTGCATGGTTCATGGCCACAATGCTGTTGATAATGTTGAGCCTACCTTGCGCCGCACCAGTGCGAACGATGGCGCCCCCGCCATTCTCGGCGGTGTTTGCGAGAAACACGCCACCGTCGATCTCCGCCACGGTCGCCGTGTTTTCGACGTAAAGGGCTCCGCCGTCTCTGGCTGAGTTGTCCACCCATACAGAATGGGTGATCGACACGGTCCCGTTTACGAGGCTGCACAGGGCTCCACCCCGACTATTCGCGTGGTTTGCTTCGAACCTGGAGTCTTCGATGACGATTTCCGATCCGATTCCGTATATGGCTCCTCCACTTTGGTTGGCGGTGTTGTTGATAAACAGAACGTCGCGTGCTGTCAGGGCGCCCTCGTGCACAAAAACCGCCCCGCCATTGTCTCGCTCGCCGTCCCGTACCGTTAGATGCTCTAGCGTCAAAGTAGCGTCGGTATTCAGCACATGAAACACGCGATCCAGGCTTTCGCTGTCAATCACCGTTAGGTCGCGGCCCGCGCCAACGATGCGCATCCGGCCGGCGATATCCAGATCGCCCTGCAGGTTGCCGTCCTCACCTGCGATCCCGGTGAGGGCGTAGCTCAGCTCGGGAACCGAAATGACATAGTCGATGGGCAATCCGGAACCGCTCTCGGTGGCGAGGCAGTCCAGGCCACTGAGCTGTACCGCATTGGCGAGCTCGATGGCCTCGCGCAGGGAACATCCAAGTTCCGGCGTGTCGTCGTTGATCGGGTCAACGCTGATCGCGCGGATCGTCTGCGCTTCGGCGGGCAGGGCCAGGGCCAGGCACAAAAACAGGCAGAAGCCTGGGCAGCAAAAGTTATATGATTTACGTAAGGCGAAGGCGGATTCGCTCACCACCAAGGGCTCTCGGGTCTCGTTTACGAACAAATACCCTACACCAACCGCATGCGAATATCGCTACCTTTCGGCGTAAAAGCACCTTGCCCGGGGTCAATCGCTTGCGATGGCTTCGAGTGCTGCTCTCATGTTCCCGGGGATTAGGATTTTCTGCATATCCCTCCGGGTGACAAACACGTGCACGAAGTCGCCCTCGGCGGCCGGCTCGTCCTCGCCGGCGCGGAAGATACCGACGCCGTAGCGTACCGACGTAGTGCCCAGATGACGCACCGTCAGGCCCGCGTCGATTTCATCGGGAAACGCCAGCGGCTTGTAGTAGGTGCAGGATGAGTTGATCACCACGCCGATCACCTCGGACGTGCGGAAATCCAGGTCCCCATGGGCCATGAGGTAGTGGTTCACCACCGTATCGAAGTAGCTGTAGTAGTTGACGTTGTTCACGTGGTGATAAACGTCGTTGTCCATCCAGCGCGTTTGCAGACGCAGGAAATAGGCAAAGTCGTCGCGGCGGGCGCGAGCTGGCTTGGTCACAGATTCAGACCTCGGTTTTGGCGTGGCAGCCGGTGGGGCAACATTGTCCCAGCTGCTTCGGCCTTTTCAACGCGCCGCTCTCGGGCGGCGCGGTCACCCCGCGATCCAGTAGTCGCTCCACCAGCGCCTGGCGTTCTTCAAGCGGATAGTTGCGGTGAATCTCCCGCTTCATGGCCTGCGGAGAACCGCCGCCGTGCAGGCTGATTACCGAATACCAGCCGCCGGTGTCGGAGGCGGTGAGGTCCTGGATCATGCGCGCGACGTCCATCCGCTGCGCGTAGGGCACGTCCGGCCGGCCCCGCAGCAGCGTGTCGAGATCGCCGGCGACGGCCGGATTGTGGTCTTCCTCGGGGCCCGGCAGGGCCACCACCAGACCGCCGGAAACGTCGTGCGCCAGCCGCTGCATGTCGTAGATCTGGGTCGCCAGCAGCAACTTGCCGATGTTGGAATACACCGGCTCCGGCTGCCAGCTTCCTGCGGGATCCTCCAGGCCGTACACCGAAGCGGCAACGCCGCAGGCAAAAAAACCCTCGGTGATCTTGATCAGTTCCACCAGGTCTTCCCGGATGTGCTGCACCCGGTTGGGATCCAGGCCGTTGGCATCCGCCATGAGCACACCGGCGCCGATCAGCAGATCCCCAAAGCCCGCCCGGGCTCCGATGCAGCTGTGGCGGTGATGTGCGGCGTAGGCCGTTACCAGCTTTTCCGTCTGCGCCCAGTCGCCGTCGAGGAACACGTGGGCGTCCGGCACAAAGACGTTGTCGAACAGCGCCACGCCAGTGCTCTGACCGTATTTGCCGCTGAAGCGGGCGGCGGCTTCCCCCGGCCGCCCGGCGGGGCGGCTGACGATGGTGAGGCCGTCCGCGTCGAGCGGTACCGCGCAGCACAGGGCATAGTCCCGGTCAGCCTCGGCCATGGTGCGGCAGGGCATTACCAGCAGCTCATGCATGTAGGGGGCGCCGGTAATGATCGCCTTGACGCCGGAGATCACAATGCCGTCGGCGCGCCGTTCCACAACGCGCACGTAGCTGCCCGGCTCGGGCTGAGCGTGCGGGTGCAGGCGGCGGTCTCCTTTGCCGTCGGTCATGGCAACCCCCAACGTCAGGTCTTCGTTCTGCACGCGGTGCAGGTACTGAAGAAATCGCTGGTGGCGGCCTTCCCGGCCGTCCTGATCCATCGCCCAGGTTGTCTGAAACAGCGCGTTCAGGGCGTCGTGGGTAAGGTAGCGCTGGGCGCAGCCGCTTTCCCGGCAGACCAGACGCACCGCTTCCAGTTTGGCCAGGAGGTCCTCGCTGTGTCGATTGACGTGCAGCATGCGGTTGACGGTTTTGCCGCTTGAGGCCTGCTCCGCGAGCATCAGATCGGTACAGTCCTCATGGAGCGCAAGGTCGTAGGTCACGCCAACGGCGTTAATTCCCGGCGCAAAGCGTGGATCGTCGGCCACCGACTCCACCTGTTCGCCCTGGCAGTAGACCCGCGGCTGGTAGCGCCGAAGGCTCTCGCGGTAGTCTGCGGCGGACATCAGCATGGCGCGGCATGCTCGGCCCGCAGCAGCTCCGCAAGTGGCTTGAGGCTGGTCTGGGATTCAAGATTGAGCACCGCCGCCGCGATGTCCTCCGCGCGGGCCGGGGACACAGCGCGGGCGGCATTGGCCAGGAATTTGTCCTTTACCTGATCTACGCTGAGGGGGTTTTCCCGGGCGCCCCGGTTGATCGCTTCCCGGTGCCGGATTTCCTCGCCGCTCTTGAGCCGGATGCGCAGTTCGCCGCTGTAGTGGGTGGGGTAGGTGGAATTGGGATCCGGCGCGTAGGTGACGCGGTCCGCCAGCGCCAGGATGCCTGGGTCGGTATAGGCGGACTCTGTCAGCTCCTCCAGCGTGAAGCGTCCTTTGGTGAGGGCCGCCGCCACCAGGTAGTGAATACTGAACTGCGCGTCGTAGCTGCCGCTGGGTCGCCGCTTGGCCGCTTCCGGTTCGCAAACCACGTTCACCTGCTTGGGGTGAATCAGCGCGGTGACCGACTCGATGGCCTCCGGCTCAAGCTGGTGGTTTTCCCGCAGCGCAATCGCGCAGTCGGCAAAGGCGTGGTTGAAGTGGCAGGCGGGGTAGGGCTTAAACGCCACGTCGCGAAGCTCCCACTCCTGCGTCAATCCCTTAAGCATTTGCGGCGCATCAACCTGGGCATCAGGCCCCAGGTGGAGGTTGTACAGGCCATAGCGTCCTTCATAGGCGGCTTTTGGGCCCCGAAAACCGCCGCTGGCCAGGGCCACGGCGTTGAGGGCGCAGACGCCAGCCCAGCCGGGATGCAGTCGCTTGGTCCAGTCGCCGTCGGACAGAAACTCCAGGTTGCCCGCCGCCATGCTGAGGACAATGCCCTGGGCGCGGGTCAGGGCGGCCTGGTCCAGCCCCAGAAGCCGGCCCGCCGCGAGGGTGCAGCCAAAGGCCCCAACCAGCCCCGTGGGGTGATGGCCGCGCTGCTGGAAGCGTCCCTCGGCCAGATTGCCGATGCGGGCGTCCGCTTCCACCGCCACCACGTAGGTGGCGAGAGCCTCCGCGCCGCTGGCGCCGCTTTTCAGCGCCGCGCCGAGCGTCAGCGGCCAGGCGCTGGCGGTGCAGTGCACAATGCTGCCGGCGTGGGTGTCGTCAAAATCCAGGCCGTGGACCAGGAGTCCGTTCATCATCACGCTGTCGCGTAGCGGCAGCTGGTCCGGATAGCCGATCAGGGGAAATGCGCCGGCCTCGCTCAGGGTTTTGACGCCGGCGAGAGCCTGCCCGGCAAACGCAAAGGTGCTGGAAGCCAGGGCAATACCGCAGGCGTCGAGCACGCAGAGTTTGGCGTGGGCGACCACGTCGTCCGGCAGGGCATCGGCCCGGGTACGGAGGGCAAAGTCGGCCAGCTTTGCGGCGACCGGTGCCGGCCCGCCGGCATCGACCGGGGCGGTGGATTTGAGCGCGGTTTCAGCCATGGCAAGTGCCGTCGTGGAGTGGCCTGCGAGTGTACTTTAATATGTCCGGACATTATATGGAGACCACCCCATGAAGCCTTTGGAAGGCCTGCGCGTTCTGGACATTGCCACCTACATCGCTTCGCCTTACTGCGCTACGCTGCTGGCCGAGTTCGGCGCCGAGGTGATCAAAATTGAGATGCCTGGCAGCGGTGAGCCCATGCGCAAGTTCGGCTCCCGCACCGACTGCGGCGAAACCCTGGTGTGGCTCAGTGAGGCGCGCAACAAGCGCTGCATCACGCTCAATCTGAAAAAGCCGGAGGGCCAGGAGCTGTTCAAAAAGCTGGTGGCCGAGGCGGACGTGGTGTGTGAAAACTTTCAAACCGGCACTCTGGAATCCTGGGACATCGGCTACGAGGTGCTGAGCGACATCAATCCCAGGCTGGTGATGCTGCGGGTGACCGGTTACGGCCAGACCGGCCCCTATGCCGGCCGGCCGGGTTTTGGCCGAATTGCGAACGCCTTCGGCGGCATCAGCTTTCTGGCGGGGGAGGCGGACGGCCCGCCCGTGACGCCGGGCTCCGCCACGCTGGCCGATTACATGACCGGCCTCTACGGCGCGCTGGGCGTGATGATGGCGCTGCGGGCGCGGGAGACCACCGGTCGCGGCCAGGTGGTGGACATCGGTCTGTACGAGTCCATTTTCCGCATTCTGGATGAGCTGGCGCCGGCCTACGACCAGTTCGGCATGGTGCGCCAGCGCATGGGGGCCGCCACCGTCAACGTGGTGCCCCACAGCCACTACCCCACGAAGGATGACCGCTGGGTGGCGATCGCCTGCACCAACGACAAAATTTTTGCCCGGCTGGCCGGGCAAATGGGCTGTCTTGAGGTGGCCGGCGAGGGCCGCTACGGCACGATCGAGCAGCGCGAGGCGGCCCGGCCGGAAGTTGACCAGCTGGTCACGGACTGGACCCGCAGCCTGACCCAGGCGGAGGTCATCAGCCAGTGCGAGAGGGCTGAGGTGCCCTGCGGCCCGGTGTGTGCCATCGACGAGATATTCAACGACCCGCAGTACGCGGCCCGGGAAAACATCCTGCGCTTTGCGGACCCGCGCATTGGCGAACTGGCGATTCCCAACGTGGTGCCGCGGCTGACGGAAACGCCGGGCGAGGTGACCTGGCTGGGGCAGGGCATCGGCGAGGCCAACGACGCGATCTACGGTGACCTGCTTGGCCTCGCCGCGGCGGAGCTGGACCGGCTTCGAGAGGCGGGCGTGATCTAGTTTAGCCGCCGGCGCTTTGAGGAAACCCCTTAGCGCCCTAGGGGACTCACCGGGCTGCCCCGCGCGGCACTCGTTGCTAGGTTGGAGGGAAGTCAATTCGAGAACTAAGCATGGCGAAGGAGTCCGATCCGAGAATCGCCCGGGAGGCACTGGAGCTTCGCCGGGATGAGCTGCAGCGGCGCTGCGATGCCATCCGCAAAGACTACCGGTCCGGCTTATCCGCCGACTCCGGGGAGCGGGCCGTGGAGCTTGAAAACGCGGAAACGCTGGCGGAAATACTGCGGGTCACCGAGCTGACCCTGGCCGAGGTGGAAGCGGAACTGAAGGCGCTGGCACCCTAGCCAGCCGCACCGCTGACACAAGCGGGGCAACAGGTCCTGAAGCGCGGTCTACAGCGCGGTTGACACCCGCTTCTGATCAACTGATGATGACCGTTGATGGTGCCGCCGCCGCCTGACCAGGGGGCGCGGTTAAAAGGGAACCCGGTGGAATACCGGGGCTGCTCCCGCAACTGTAAGCCGACAGCAACGGCCACCACGCCACGGTTAAACCCGGAAGGCGGCCGACCTGGACCCCAAGCCCAACTGCGATGACCGGCAAGCCAGGAAACCTGCCATCACGTCGTTCGTCCGGGGGTCGGGATGTGCTCCCTGGCGGGGAAAACCGCAGCGTTTCTTTTTGGCTTTCCTTGGTAACGACAACGTGCTGGTCGGGCCGTCCACGCCCTCAGGCGTGGCCTTGAGTCGTTAGGGAACTGCACCCCCGGACGGCAGGGTGTTTTGGGAGAGCTGGTTCATGAATCAACCCCTTTTTGCGGCGGCGCTGCTGGCGTCCGCCTTTTACTCCGTGGCTGCAGCGCAGGCTCCGGATTCTTCCGAAAGTGTTGAAGAGATTGTGGTCACCGGTACGGCCCTGCCGACCCCGGTGGAACGCATCGGCGCCGCCGTGACGGTGCTGGACGATACGCTGCTGGAGCAGATTGGCCTGCCCTACGCCGCGGACGTGTTCCGCTTTGTGCCGGGCATCGCGGTGAGCCGCACCGGCGGCTACGGTGGCGTCACCCAGCTGCGTCTGCGCGGCGCGGAAGGAAACCACGTGCTGGTGCTGGTCGACGGCGTGGAGGTTTCCGCGGCGGGCTCCGGTGAGTTCGATTTTGCGTCGCTGCTGGCCGCGGACGTGGAGCGTATCGAAGTGCTTCGGGGTCCCCGCAGCGGTCTTTACGGTTCCAACGCGCTGGCTGGCGTTATCGACATTCAGACCCGTCTGCCGGAGGCCGGGCGGACCATCCGCGGTGGTCTTGAATACGGCGGCAACGACTCGGAGCAGGCCTGGCTGTCGCTCGGCGGAGGCGGGGAGCGGGTTCGCGGAACCCTGAACTGGACCTACCGCCGGTCGGCGTTTGATCTGTCGTCGGACGATACGCTGGGGCCGGAAGACGACGAGGATCTCAACCGCACCTTCAGCGCCCGGGTGATCGCCGACGTGACGCCGGATTTCCGGCTGGAGTTCAGTGGCCGCTACGCCAATCGTGATACCGATACGGATGGTTTCGACTTCAGCGGCGGCCCGCTGCAGGGTCTCGCCATCGATGATGACAGCGTGTTTCGAAGCGAGGACCTGACGCTTGGCCTCACCGGGACCCTGACGCAGCTGGACGGCCGCTCGGTTGCGGAACTCAGCCTGCAGCACACCGACACGGAGGGCAACGGTGGTCTGGCCTTTGGCAGTGAATCGGACCGGGACCAGCTCTGGGCCCAGTGGAGCTGGCTGTGGTCCGCCGACGGGTCCCGCCGCAGCACCCTGTTTGTGCATCAGGAAGACGAGAGCTTCCGCAATACCCGGCCTTTTGATCCCACCCAGGCGGCGCGGCAGGAGCGGGATCTAACGGGATTCGGCATCGAGCAGCGCTGGCTGATCGGCGATTCCCTGCACCTCGCAGCCACCGTTCGCCGGGACGATAACGACCAGTTCGAAGACATCACCACCTGGTCTGCCGACGGCGCCTGGGAAATGGCGGAACTGCCGCTGCGCTGGCATGCCAGCGTCGGCAGCGGTGCCACCAATCCCACCTTCTTTGAGCAGTTCGGCTTTACGCCCGGCCAGTTCAAAGGCAACCCCGACCTCAACCCCGAGGAGTCTCAGGGCTGGGATCTGGGTGTGACCAGCCGGCTGCTGGACGGTGCCCTGACCCTGGACCTGACCTACTTCGACGCGGACCTGGAGAACGAGATTGTGTCGTTCTTTGATCTCACCGATTTCCTATCCACGTCGGTCAACCTGGACGAGGACAGCGAGCGGAAAGGGGTTGAATTCGCGGCGGACTATCGCAGCGACGCCTGGACCCTGTCCGCCAGCTACACCTGGTTGGACGCGTCGGAGCCCGCCGGGGATGAAGTGCGGCGACCGGAACATATCGCCAGCCTGAGCGCCGGCTACACCTTTGCCGGGGGCCGGGCGCAGGTGTCCGGCAACCTCAACTACAACGGCAGTCAGCTGGACACAGACTTTCGCAATTTCTTCGTGACGTTTGCTGCGGAGCGGACCCGCCTGTCGAGCTACGTGCTGGCCGATCTGCAGGGGCGCTACCGCCTGAGCAACGAGCTTGAGCTCTACGCCCGCATCAACAACCTGTTCGACGAAGACTACGAAGAGGTGCTGAGCTACGCCGCGCCGGGCCGGACAGCCTTTGTGGGGCTTCGCTTCAGCCTCTAGCGCACGCCGGTGTGAACCGCCACGCCGCTGGTCAGTGAAACTTCTCGCCGGCCAGCGGCGTGTCTTCATCGTCGATGACGAGGTCCCGCCGCACTGAGCGCCCCAGCAGTTTGGCGCACAGCATAAAATCGTCCTCGGCGGCGCGCTTGACCATCTCCACCAGCTGGTTGCCGCCGCGCTGCTCCGCGCCGATGCTGGCGCTGTAGGTGGCGAAGGCATTCATGTCGCCAATCCGCAGCTCGATGGCGTACTCGCACACCAGCACCTTGGCGCCGCCGGCGGCGTCTTCCTCCCACTCGGAGTAGGTCAGGCGGCAGCGGCCCCCCGGCGCGTCCACCACCACGTTGTCCAGCTCAAAGGCGCTCTCTCCCGGCGGCGTGTCCACCAGCTCGAAGGTGTGAGCGCGACCCAGAAAAAGCCGGCCGATCTGTTCTGCGGTCAGTGAGATCTGAATCACGTCGCTCAGGCTGTCGTTCATGGTTTGTGCTCCCGGGCCAGGTATTCGTGTGAGCCCATCTCCGTCAGCCGGCTGACGGTGCGCCGGAACTCAAACTCCAGCCGTTTGCCCGTATAAAGCCGGGCCGCCGGCACCGCTGCGGAGATAATCAGGTTGACGTTGCGATCGTACAGCTCGTCCACGAGATTGATAAAGCGTCGAGCCGGATCGTTCTGCGTGTTGTCCATCTGTGGGACATCGCTGAGCAATACCGTGTTGCAGCGCCGGGAAAGCTCGATGTAGTCGGCGGTGGAGCGGGCTTTGACGCAAAGCTCGTCAAAGCTGCACCAGACCACCCCCGGTGCCGCGGCGATGGTTGTGAGTTCGCGCTGGTTAAGCACCAGCACGTGGCCCCGGACAAACCGGGACGTTGCCAGCCGCGCGAGGCTCTCTTCCAGGTGGGCCCGGGCGTCCCGATCGTTGGGGTAATGATAAACGTCAGCACGCTTGAGAATCCGCAACCGATAGTCGGTGTCCCCGTCCACGTTGAGCACGCGGGTGTGGCGTTCCAGCAGATCAATCGCCGGGAGAAATTTGGCCCGCTGCAGTCCGTCCCGATAGAGGTCCCGGGGCGGGATGTTGGAGGTGGCGACGAGCACCAGGCCGCCGTCAAACATGGCTTTCAGCAGGCCGCTCAGGATCATTGCGTCGGCGATGTCCTGCACAAAAAACTCATCGAAGCAGAGCACCGACGCTTCTTCCAGCAGCTCCCCGGCCACCTTTTCCAGCGGGTTTCGGGTCTGCGCGAACGTTTTCAACCGGTGGTGCACCTCGTCCATAAAGCGGTGAAAGTGCACCCGGCGCCGATCCGGCCGCTCGAGACTCTGGTGAAAAATATCCATCAGGTAGGTTTTGCCGCGGCCGACCCCGCCCCACAGGTAAAGTCCCCGGGGGGCTTCCGGCGCGGCGCCCCGCAGCCGGTCAAGCCAGCCCAGCCGCTCCGCGGGTTTGTTCAGCGTTACCCACAGCTGCTGCAGCGCATTGATCGCCTCCTCCTGGGCCGGGTCCCGGGTAAAGCCCCGGCGCGCAATGTGTTCCTCATAGCGCTGCACCGGACCACCGGCGGGTTGCTTCGGGTCAGGCTTCCATGCCTGCTCTGGATCGGGTGTCATCCATCCTGCTCCGCGGACAGCTGCCGGCGTACCCCGTTTTTCAGCACGCCGCGCAGATCCATGAGCCGGCGGTGGAAGTCGTGGTTGGCATCTTCGATGGCAATGAACTGAGGCGGCTGCGGCAGCTCCTGGCTCCATTGATAAACCGCGTCGGCATTCACGCACTCGTCCTGGTCACCCTGGACGATCAGCCAGGGGCAGGGCGGCAGCTCCAGGGCTTCAAAATCAAATTCTTCGATCAGCGGCGCAACGCTCACCAGCTGGGCCGGCTTCAGGACCGGCGCCGCCCGCGCCGTCACGTAGGCGCCGAAGCCAAAGCCCGCGAGCCACAGGGGCGCCTCGGGCAGCACCTGGCGGATCCAGCTGGCGACGGAGACCAGATCTTCCGCCTCGCCAAAACCCCGGTCGAATTCGCCTTCGCTTTCGCCCACGCCGCGGAAGTTGAGGCGCACGGTAGCCGCGCCGAGCTCCCGCATGGACCGCTCCATCATCTGCACCACCTTGCTGTGCAGCGTGCCGCCGTCGGCGCTCACCGAATGGCAGATCACCGAGCAGGCCAC
The DNA here is from genome assembly GCA_039195135.1 of Pseudomonadota bacterium. Taxonomy (GTDB): domain Bacteria; phylum Pseudomonadota; class Gammaproteobacteria; order Xanthomonadales; family SZUA-38; genus JANQOZ01. The sequence goes on from JBCCVP010000022.1 coordinate 32,451, forward strand.
CGGCGACCCTTCCTCCGGCCAATCGGTTAGCGCTTCCAGCGACCCCACCGGACCTGCGAGATGGACCGTCGACTGCTCGGCGGGAAAGTCCGGCGGATTGGAATCAGGGTGATTTGACGAATTCATAGCAGCCAGTGACCCGCTTGGGAGGCGTTTATTTTAGCCGGGTCCCGCCTGATGCTCACGCCAGGGCCACCGGCGCCGGCAGGGCCGCCAGCACCAGACTGGCGCTGACGCCGCCGGTAGTCCGAAACTGATGCGGCTGATCCGCGCGGAATGCCAGCACGTCGCCGGCGCTCAAATTGACCATCTCGCCGCTGGCGTTGATGGTGAGCGTGCCGGAAATCAAGTGGCAATAGCAGTGCGAGCCATCCGCCTCGGGCCGCCGGCGCAGCAGCGCGCCGGGCTTCATATCGATGCGCTGCAGCGTAAAACCCACCAGCGGTGCCGGAAGCAGATCGTAGACGCGGCATTTGCCGCCGCTGCGCTCCTGGGTCTGCACCTGCCGCGCCGGCACGTGGCGCAGCGAGTTCGGCGGCATGGCCAGCAGCGACTCGATATTGACCTGCAGCGCGGCCGCAACCCGGGCCAGGTTTCCCAGCGACGGATTTCCGGCGCCGGACTCCATGTGGCTGACGGTGGACCGGGGAATGCTGGCGGAGGTGGCGAGCTGGGCCTGGGTCATGCCCCGCTCGCGGCGGAGGGCGGCGAGATTCGCGGCCAGATGATGAGCGAGATCAGACATCCGGAAAACTGGTACCTTTGATCGAAAGATTCAAGCAGCCGACGGCCGCGCCGGTCTGCGGCGTGTCCATCCCCCAGTTGTTGAGAATAGCACCGCTGGTGGCTTCGCGACGGTGGCGGAAGCACAGTTTTTCATAAGGTTAAAAGGCGCGCATGAACTATCTGGCCCACGTGTACTTTTCTGGCCCGGATCCCCAGTGGCAGCTGGGGGGATATCTGGGGGACCACGTGCGCGGTGACGCCTGGCGCGACTACGCCCCGGATATTGCCCGGGGCATCCTGCTGCACCGGCGCGTCGACGTGTTCACCGATACCCATCCGGCTTTTGCCGAGGCCCGCGGTGACCTGGATGCGCCGTTCCGCCGCTACGCGGGCATTCTGCTGGACATGTTCTTTGATCATTTCCTGGCGGCGGATTTTCACCACCTCACCGGCCGCCACCTCGGCGTGCTGGCGGCGGCCAGCTATGCCAACCTGCGGGTTCATCGGCACCTGCTGCCGGCGTCGCTGCAGCGATTTGCGACCTATCAGGAATCCCACAACCTGCTGCGCAATTACGCTGATCCGGACTACCTGGCCATGGCGCTGGGTGGCCTGTCTCAGCGACTGAAACGGGCCAACCCCCTGGCGGACGGCATCACGCAGCTGGCCGGTCGCCGCGAGCGTTTCAAAGCGCTGTTTGCGGACCTTTTTGCGGATCTGGACGTGTATGCCCGGGAGCAGCGCCGGGAACTGTCGCAGGATGACGGCGCCTATTCGAAGAGCCAGCCGGTAATCGAGTAGCGACCGCTGCGAGCGTAGCTGGCCACCTGCGATACGCAGTGGTCCTGGGGGACCTGAAACACGCTCAGGCTGTTGTAGTGCGGCACCAGCGTGGCCCGCACCTGCTGGTCTTCAAGCAGATGCAGCAGGCCGCCCCAGTCGGGCTGCCACTCCCGGCCCAGGTTGAGCACGTAGGCAAAGCGTCGGCGCCGACCGCTGTAGGTGTCGTCGTGGGTCTTTAGAAAATGTCCGGGCCGGTAAAGGCAGGCCTGAGCATCCGCGTGGGTCAGGCCGGGAATGCCGGAAAGGGAACGCCAGAATTCAAGCGCCGCCTCGGTTTTGAGCCACCGGGCCCAGGTCTGACAGACCTGCGGCGCCGCGTCTTCGGTGATATCCCGCCGCAGGTAGGAAAAAGAAAATCCCGCGCGGGCCTGGCGGCGCAGGTTTTCCGCCAGCCGGGCATGGTCCTTATGGGCGTAGCCGGCCAGCTCGTCGGCGGCGATCACCATCGGTCCGGGCGGTCCGGTGATCGCCAGGTCCCAGGCCTTCACCGCGTGCAGCTCGTCGCTCAGGCCAGCCGCTTCGGCTTCGTCAAGAAAGTCCTGGATCTGCAGGTACCGGTCCCGTGCAAAGGCGTCTGCGGCAGCCTTGAGGTCAACCTGCGGGTGGAGCTTAATCAGCGCGGCTCCAGCAGAAAGTCCGCCACGACGGGGTCATGATCGGAGCTGCGCAGGCTGAGATTTTCAGACTCGGAGGGCACTGCAGGCCGGTCAGCGTTGATGTGCCAGACGCTGGCGGCCTTAAGCTGCGAGGCGAGATCCGGCCCCGCGAGGATATGGTCCAGGGAGCCGGCGGCACCGCGAAATACGTAGGTGTAGGTGGGGGGGCTCGGCGGCAGGACGCGCTGATAGCCGAGGTCCTGCGCCAGCTTGAGCGGGGCTTCCCGGGAATAGGCATTGAGGTCCCCGGCGAGCAGGGTGCGCCGGGTATCCGCCTCTGGCGTCTGGTCGATCCATCGCCCCAGCGCGCGCACGGCCTGGGTTCGGGTAGCGTTCCAGCAGCCCTGACCGTCACGCTGATCCGCGTCCGGGCCAATGGCCTCGCCGCAGCTTTTTGACTTCAGGTGCAGCGATACCAGGGTGAGCGTTTCCCCGCTCGCCCGGTGGCGAAAGGTCTGCGCCAGCGGTGGGCGGTTAAGGTCGGAAAAGGGCGCATCCCGCCGGGTGCTGGGCTCCCCCACCGGTTCGACAGTGTCTTCCCGATAGATGATGCCCACGGCAATCGCATCGTCCCCAAGGCCCCCGGCGGGCGTTGCCACGCCTCGGTAGGGGTGACCGCTTGCCTCCTGAAGGGCCGCTAGCAGATCTGCCAGGGCGCTGCCCGGCTCGCTGCCGTCGTTCTCAAGTTCCGCCAGGGCCGCCATGTCCGGCGTCAGCGCCGCAAGGTGATTGGCGATCCGTGAGAGCTGAGCCCGATAGCCGGCCTCTGTCGCCCGGCCGCGGGGGGTTGGAAAGTCGCGCCCCTGGCCGTCGCCGTTAAACAGGTTTTCCACGTTGAAGGCGACCACCCGCAGATTGCCGCGGCGGGACGGTGGCTCCGGCAGGGTCACACGCTCGGCAATCGCTGGCGCTTTCGTCAGGTGCAGGCGATAGCCGTACTGGTGTTCCAGCACGCCGGTGAGGTTGTCCAGCTGGGTGCCTACCGCCGGGGCCGGGTCGGGCCAGAGGCTCGCTTCGGTCGCGCCCGGCGGCGCGTCGAAATCGTCCAGCGTCAGGGAGCGGCGGAGATTGGCCCGGGCGACCTCGGAGGCAAATCTCCCCGGGCTGGCCACCTCGGTAGGGCCGTAAAGGCGGGTGCCGTTTGCCACCACGGCCTCACCGCGGGTGTTCAGGCGGGTGACGCCGGTGAGCACGTGGGTGCCGGTCAGGCTGATCCGGGTACCTTCCAGACTCTCGATGTGACGACCCCGCAGCGGCAGCACGACCGGGCTCGGCGGCGGCAGTTCCCCGGCACCGCACTCGGTGACCTGGGCCGGCGACAGGGCCGTAAGTTGATCATTCACCTCGGCGACGGTGCCGGCAATGCGGATCAGAGTGCCGGGAGTCGGGCCTGGGCCCGCGACAAACAGTCCATCGGAGGTGGCCGGATCGCCGTCCGGCTTGGTGCTTTCAATATAGAAGCCTTCGGGGGTGCGGTCGTTGCCAAAGCGTAGGGCGGTGACAATCCCCTCGGTTTCCACGCGCGCACCTTCCAGCGGGCTGCGCTGATCCCGGCCCTGGATCTGGGCGATAGAGGTGAAGTCGTCGCCGCAGCGCGGCGTCGGCCCGCTGCAGGCAGTCACCGCAAGAGCAGTGGCCGCGGCCAGCGCGGCTGACCGCGCGGCGGCCACTACTGGAGGTTGTCGACCATCCATTGCACAGCGATCTGGACCTGCTCGTCGCTCAGGTCCATGCGGCCGCCGCGGGCGGGCATCAGGCCGGCGGAACCCTGGTAGCCGTTGATGGCATGTTCCACCAGAGTATCCATGCCTTGGGCCAGCCGTTCGTCCCAGACGGAGCGGACAAGCTGCGGCGAGCCGGCTACGCCGGCGGTGTGGCAGGCGGCGCATACGTTGTCGTAGATCATGCCGCCGTCCAGCGAGCCGTCGAAGGCCAGCTGCGGCACGTCGGCGGCGGCAGCGGCCTCGGCGGCGGCCAGCGCGGCGGCGCCCGTTTCGCCGGCGTAAACGCCGCCGATGGGAGCGATGCGGGCTTCCAGCGCTGCCAGCTTGTCCGGATTATCCGGCCGGTTGGTCAGCTTGTTGAGCTGGATCGACGCCAGGATGGTAATCACCGTGAAAACCGCCAGCCCTGCAATCAGCAGGGCAAAGTTTTTCATGAAAATCTGGTCTTGCGCACTCACAGGAGGGCCTTGAATTAGGTCAGCATTAGGGGCGTGATTATAGCGACGCCAGGACCATGTGTCTTGACCTCCGGAGCGATAAACCCGGCCGTGCCGGGCCCGCCGGCCCAGTTGGATAGTGAGACCCGCGCCCTAGTCGCCCTTGGCCGATCAAAGTACACTCGGCCTGAGGCACTTCTGAGGGTGGTCTGCCCGGCGACAGCAGGCCACCATCGCTTTGAGGGAAAGGAATGAAGCAGGATGTTCGGGCGCGCGGCGCGCGCCTGGCGGGTGAGTTTGCCCCTCCACGGCAACCCGGGAAACGCAGCTGATGGCCCGCAATCGCACCGACGCGGTGATCATGGGCGCCGGCGCGGCCGGACTCGCGTGCGCCTATTTCCTCAACCGGGCGGGGATGAGCGTCCAGATTCTTGAGCGGCACAAGGTGGGGCAGGGCGCTTCGTACGGCAATCTCGGCCTGATCACGCCCACCCATTCCCATCCACTGCCCGGCCCGGGCCAGCCGCTGATGGCCTTTCGGTCCATGTTCGACGAAAACGCGCCCTTCCACCTGCGGCCCCGCTTCGATACCGCCATGGCGCGCTGGATGTGGCAGTTTCTTCGTAACTGCAACCGCAAAACTCAGGATGAGGTGGCGCAGGCCCGGCAGGCTCTGATGAAGAGTTCCCGCACGCTGACGGAAAAGCTCGTGAAGGGAGAAAAGCTCGACTGTCAGTTCAACGATGCGGGACTGATGGGGCTCGCGATCTCCCAGCGGGGACTCGACGAGCTGGCGGGCCTCGGTGAAGCGCTGGCGGCGATGGATATCGAAACCGCCACGGTGGATGGCGATCAGCTGCGGGAGGCTGAACCGTCGCTGCGCAAGCGGGTCATGGGCGGGCTGTGGTTCCCGCAGGACGCCAGCCTGCGGCCGGATCGCTTTGCCTCCGAGCTCCAATGGGCCTGTCACAAGCGCGGCGTCCAGCTGCAGGAAGACTGTGAAATCAAGGCGCTCACCTCCGAGGGGGGCCGTATCGTGTCGGCGTACACGGACCGCGGGAACTTTGAAGGTAAACACTTCATCGTCTCGGCCGGCGTGTGGAGCCCGCAGCTGCTTAAGGGTCTCAAGCTGGACCTGCCGATCCAGGCCGGCATGGGCTACTCCATGACAACGCGCAAACCCGACCCCTGTCCGTCGTTTCCCCTGATCCTCCACGAGGCCAACATGGCGGTCACACCGTTCGATGACGGCTACCGGCTGGGGGGCACGATGGAGTTTGCCGGCGCTGATGCGGCGCCCAATCCGAAACGGTTTATGGCCCTCATCGCCGGTGCCCGGCGCTACCTCACGGAGCCGCTGGGGGCCGGCGAGCCAACCAAGTGGCATGGCTACCGGCCGATGACGCCGGACGATCTGCCGATCATCGGTCCCACCGAAAGCCACCCGAACCTGTTTCTGGCCACTGGCCACAACATGTACGGCATGACCCTGGCGGCTGGCACCGGCCGACTGCTGGCGGAGCTGGTGACCGGTCGCAAGCCGCATCTGGACCCCACGCCGTACCTGCCTTCCCGGTTTCGGGGGATGCGGGCCCACTAAGTCAGCAGGACTTGCCGTTGTGGCGTAAGCTCCGGCCTGGCGGAATAACCGCCGGAATCCGACCCCTCGTGACCAACACCCGCGCGCCCTCCCTACTCACCGAAATGCGCAGCACGCTGTGGCTGGCGGCGCCGCTGATTGTCGGTCAGCTCAGCAATGTGGGCATGACCTTTGTCGATACGCTGATGGCGGGACGTCTGTCGCCCCAGGCACTGGCCGCGGTAGCGATGGGTTCCACCGTGTGGAATTCGGCGATCCTGTTCCTGATCGGCACGCTGCTGGCGGTGCCGGCGCTGGTGGCGCGGCTGGACGGGGCCGGGCAGCGGCCGCGCCTGGCCCGGCTGATCCGCCAGGCGATCTGGCTGGCGCTGTCGCTATCGCTGGTGCTGTTTGTCGTGATGCGCGCGGCGGCGCCGCTGCTCAGCCACCTCGACCTGGAACCCGAGGTTTACCGCATGGCGCTGGAGTATGTCGATGCGATCAGCTGGGGCGTACCCGCCCTCGGCTGCTTTCTCGTGCTCCGATACCTGAGCGACGGCCTCGGCTTTACCCGGCCCACCATGTATGTCGGCCTGGCCGGCATGCTCATCAATATTCCGGCTGACTATGTCTTTATGTTCGGCGCGCTCGGAGTGCCGGCGATGGGAGCCCGGGGGACCGGTCTGGCTACCACCGTGGTGCTCTACTCGCAGCTGCTGATCATGATGCTGATCATCGCCTACGGATCCCGCTACCGGTTTCTAAAACTTTTCCGCCGCTGGGACCTGCCGCGGCCCCGGCGCATCCTCGAAATCACCCGGGTGGGCCTGCCGATCGGCGCCGCCATTTTTGTCGAGGCGTCCATGTTTGTGATGTCGACGCTGCTCATGGGGACCCTGGGAACCCAGGCTGTTGCCGGGCATCAGGTGGCCATGAATTTTTCCGCCTTCATGTTTATGGTCCCGCTGGGGACGTCCCTGGCGATCACGGTGCGGGTGGGTAATGCCGCCGGCCGGAACGACTGGTCCGAGGCGCGGTTTCGGGGCATCGCCGGCCTGACGCTGGTGCTGTGTACGCAGCTCACCTCGGCGACCATCATTTTGCTTTTCCCGCAGCAGATCGCGGGGCTGTATACCGACGACGCGGCGGTGATCAGCATCGCCGTGAGCCTGTTGTTTTTCTCCGCCATCTTTCAGCTCTCCGACGGGATTCAGGTGGCGGCCGCCGGGGCACTCCGGGGCCTTAAGGACACGGCGGTTCCGATGGTGATCATGATCGCTGCCTACTGGGCCGTCGGAATCCCCCTTTGCTACCAGCTGGGTATTCGCCTGGGCCAGGGAGGCGCCGGCATCTGGATCGGCATGCTCAGCGGGCTCACGGTCGCGGCGGTGCTCCTGTCGCTGCGCTTTCTGCGTCTCACACAATTGCATCGGCAGCGCGCGTTACCTTAAAGTCAGGCGACCGGGCACCGATAAAAGGACTTACCATGAAGCTGGTTACCGCCATCATCAAACCGTTCAAGCTGGACGACGTTCGCGCCGCCCTGTCGGAAATTGGTGTGCAGGGCATGACCGTGACCGACGTGCAGGGATTCGGACGCCAGCGCGGTCACACGGAGCTTTACCGGGGCGCCGAATACGTAGTGGACTTTGTGCCCAAGGTCAAAATTGAGATCGCCGTCGCTACCGACATGGTTGAGCGGGTGGTCGATACGATCCGCACGTCGGCGGAAACCGGCAAAGTTGGCGACGGCAAAATTTTTGTGCTGGAGCTGGCCCGGGCCGTGCGTATTCGCACCGGCGAAGCGGACGAAGACGCTCTCTAGAGCGATCGAGCGGCCCGCCTAGGGCTGTTCCGCAAGCCCGCGGAACAGGCGCTCCGCGTCGCCCCGACGGCTTGGAAAGAAGTGCTGCGCGGGCGCCCGGTACAGCCCGTAAACTGTAGCTCCGCCCAGCTGCCGCCGCGCCGCCAGAAGGCGCCACTCCACGCCGGATTCATCGGTCTGCGCAACCACGGCCAGCAGACCGTCCGCCAGCGACCACGCCGACTCCAGCTCAAACACCTGGGTGGGAAACGCTTCGCTCAGGTCCACCAGCAGGTGCCAGAGGGCCACGGGCCCGGTGGCGCAGGGCAGGCGCCGGGCTTCCCCGTCAGCAGGGGTCTTGCCCGGTGGCCAGAGGTCCAGCCGGTGCAGCCTCGCGTGATTGCTGGTCAGCACCAGCCGCGAACCGGTCTCAAGGCCGCGACGCCAGCCGTCCAGCCGCGGAATCGCCAGCTTCTGCCAGCTCAAAACCCTGCCCGAGTAGGGTGTCCCGGACCCGGCCAGGCAACGGTCGGCGCCATCCGTGGCCAGCAGCGGCGCCTGGGCCTGCGTCCACGCGTTGATGAAGTTCGGCACTTCATCGGCGAATATGCCGCGCCGCTGCGCCAGGGCCCAGTGCCAGCGAGCCAGCTTTTCCGGGGGCCAGGTCGCCTCCGTCGCCGCGAGATATTCCGCCACCGGTTCAACCCGGCCGCTGTGCAGCAGCACGTGAATGGCCCGCTCGTGCAGCGGCTTGAGTATCGGCGGGATCACGCTCACCGGTCGCTGCGGCAAAGGCAGGCGTTCCTCTAGCTGCTTAAGGCGCTCCGGCGGCGGCCCCCGATCCAGGCTTTCGAGCCGCCGCATCAGCAGTCGGACGTGGCGCAGCGCACTGCCTTCCTGCGCCAGCGCGTCGAGCGCAACCCGGTCAGCGTCGATTTCCAGTTCCGCCCGGGACATGCCGGAATCGACCAGCACGTGGCGTGCAACGTGCCGCTCGGCGACGTGGGCGGCCTCATGGGCAAGCAGAAATTTGAGCTCCGCAAAGCTGTGCACCTGAAGCAGCAGACCTTCGTTGATCAGAATCTGACCGCCGGGCAGCGCCGTGGCGTTGGCCTCCGGTTGCGCGAGCATAACGACCCGCAGGTCGGTGTCGGGAAACAGCCGGCGCACCTCAGCCAGCGCCGCCTCCACCGCCGGCGGAGTGTCGGCGATGCGACCGGCCCGGGCATGGCCGGCCACCACGCCGGCGGAAAGCCGGTCCAGCCGCTGCTGCAGCACCGCTTCGTTGCCGGCGATGGCGCTCAGCAGAATCGGCAGAAGGATCGGGAGCATCAACGCAGCAGCCCGCTGGCCAGGCGCCGGCTGAGATTACCCAGGTCCTGGAGCGTCGCCTCCGGCGTCACCGGGTGAGAGCTGGTGGCAAGCAGCTGGCCGTCGGTCACCCGCACCACGCCGAGGAGCAGCCAGCCTGCCCGGGTGCCTCCCTGGCGACCGCTGAAAAGGACCACATGACGGCAGTCTGCGGGCAGTCCGGCGACCTGGCCAATGGCCAGCTCAGAAAGGGGCACGCCAAAACCCGCGCGGAGCTGCGCCGCCAGGTAGTCGAACAGGGCCTGCTGCGCCTGGCCGGGACCGGCCCAGGGGGTCGGCGTGCAGTGCCGGGGCAGGCCCTGAAACGCACCTTCCGCCAGTGCCCGATTCGCGGGCTCCGGGTCCTCCGGCAGTTCATTACGGCCAAACCGCGTGAGCACGCTGAAACGTCCCACGGCCACGCTGGCGGGTCCCGTCTGGGGTTCGCCGCGGCGCTGCAGCCCGCCGCCGCAGCCGGTGAGCAGCAGCAGGGCGGCGGCCCAGATCAGGCCGTGGGGCAACGAGGGGAAGGCGGCACGATCACGTCCGGGCATCTGCATGCCGAGACCATACCAGCGACCTTGCCGCGGGAGGAACCGCCGCGGGCGATGTCGGGTTTCCGGTACCTCAAAAAAAGCGACCGGCCTGTTGGCCGGTCGCCGAGGGGATTGATCTTGAGTGGGGCTACAGACCGCTGCGTCGATCAAAGTCGGCCATGCGCCGGTCCCAGTCCCGCAGCACCGGGTCCAGCGGTTCCTTCGACCGATCTTTTCGATCGCTCGCTGCGGGCACCGGCGGGGCCTCCGGGCGCAGCGCAAACGCGCCGACCAGGTAGGCGATGATGGTCCACAGAGGCCAGATCAGCAGCAGGACGACGGTGACGACGCGAACGCCCAGGCGGCTGAACTCCAGCCGGTCCGCCAGCTCGGCGCAAACCCCGCCGACCCAGCCGTCAGGATGGCTCCGGCGATTCACTTCGATGCTTCTCCTTTCTGCTCAGATTGACCCTTAACCTTGGCCCGCAGGGCCTCCAGCTCTTCCTCGACCGCCGGATCGGCATCCGCCTCGGCTGCCCGCCGGCGGTCCGGCTGGGGCACGATGTCGTAAGCTTCCACCCGGGCCTCAAGCTGATCGAGCTGCACCTCCAGTCGTTCAAAGCGCGCAGCGACGTCCGCCAGCTTGCGATCGGCCGGAGAGGTGTAGGACAGCACTTTGGCCGGTTGCGCCTCCCGCCGCAGCGACTGCTGCCGGCTCCGCGCCTCCGCCAGTCGCTTTTCCAGCCTGCGGATGTCGTTGTTGACCCGCGTAATGCCCTGGCCTGCCTGGGTGGCGGCCAGCTCGCAACGATCCGCCTCTTCCGACAGCTTGCCGCGGGCCGCCAGCGCTTCCCGCGCGAGATCGTCCCGTCCCCGGGCCACCGCCTGTTCCGCCCGTTCGGTCCACTGGGCGTGTTGTGCGGTGAGTCCCTCCCGTCGCCGCTCGTAGCGTTTCTGTTCGCCCAGCAGCTCCGCCGCGGCTCCCCGGGCTTCCCGCAGCGCGTCTTCCATTTCGCGCACTAAGGCGGCGAGCATCTTTTCCGGGTCTTCCGCACGCTCCAGCAGGGCGTTGACGTTGGCGGAAACCACATGGCGAAATCGGGACATGGTGCCCATGGGCAGGCTCCTTTGCTTCAGTTGTTGAGATGTAAGGGTTATTCAGAATCCGTGCCAGAACCAGTTTTTAATAAAAAACAATTACTTACACCATTCGGCGGATAGCCCCCGGTGCCCCTGGCGGCGAACGCCACCACCTCGTGGTGGATTTGACCGGCTCGAAAGCGGCGCAAGGGCCCGGTTGCCCCGGACTATCGACCCTGCCGGAGCAGGCCGCGTGCCTGCTAAACTGGTGGGCTATGTTTTAAGAGAGTTCAGGGATGGCTCAAGGCAACTGGTTTACCCGATTTTTTGGCGGCATCTGGCGCCTGATTGATTTTGGCCGCAGAGTGGCCCACATCATTTTTCTGGCGCTGTTTTTCTCCATTATCGGCGCCACGATTCTGGCCACCGGCGACAGCCCGCTGATCCTGGTGCAGGACCGGTCGACGCTGGTGCTGGCGCCGGAAGGTGTGGTGGTTGAGGAATACACGGTGGATCCCACGGAGCGGGCGTTCGGCCAGCTTATGGACGACGAAACGCCGGAGACCCGTATGCGGGACCTGCTCCGGGCGATCGACCGGGCATCCCAGGACAGCCGCATCGAGCGGTTGGTGATTCGCACCGACTATCTGTGGGGCGTTGGCCCTTCCAAGCTGCAGGAGCTTGCCGCGGCCATCGCCAGCTTCCGCGAAAGTGGCAAGCCGGTCATCGCCTACGGCTACGGCATGGCGCAGCACCAGTACCACCTGGCAGCGCAGGCGGATGAGATCTGGCTGCACCCGGAAGGTATCGTGCTGCTGGAAGGCTACGGCGTGTACCGCAACTACTACAAAGACGCGCTCGACAAGCTGTCGGTGGACGTGCACCTGTTCCGCGTTGGCGAGTACAAGTCGGCGGCGGAGCCGTTTGTGCGGAACGACATGTCGGATTTTTCCCGCGAGTCCAACCGCTACTGGCTGGACAGCCTTTGGGACCAATACCTGGAGCAGGTTGCCGCGCGCCGATCGATGACCGCCGACGACCTGGCTAATCATATTAAAACCTACGGCGAGGCGCTGCGCGAAGCCGGCGGCCGGGCCTCCGAGGCGGCGCTGAATGCGGGTCTGGTGGATCGGCTTGGCACCGCGGATGAGTTTCGCAGCGAACTGCTGGAGGGCGCGGTCTATGACTCCGACATCGACAGCTTCCGGCAAATTGATATGGACACCTACCTGGCCAGCCAGGCGCCGAGCGCCGGCAGCAGTCCGGAGGTGGCCGTGGTGGTGGCCCAGGGGGCCATTGTCAGCGGTGACCAGACCAGCGGTGTGGTGGCCGGTGAAGCCACGGCGCGGCTGATTCGCCGGGCCCGCAATCGCGATAGGGTGAAGGCCCTGGTGCTGCGGGTGGACAGCCCCGGCGGCGAAGTGCTGCCCTCGGAGCAGATCCGGCGAGAGATTGAACTAACCCGCGCGGCCGGCATTCCGGTGGTGGTGTCGATGAGTTCCGTAGCGGCGTCCGGCGGCTACTGGATCTCAATGAGCGCCAACGAGATCTGGGCCAATCCCGCCACCGTCACCGGGTCCATCGGCATTTTTGGCCTGCTGACCACCTTCCCCCGCACGCTGGAAAAAATTGGCGTGTATACCGACGGGGTCGGCACCACCAATATTGCCGGCGCCCTGCGCGCCGATCGCCCGCTGGGGGCCAATATTTCCGACATCATTCAGCAGATTATCGAGGACGGCTACGAGCGCTTTATCGGCAAAGTGGCCCAGGCCCGGGATATGACGCCGGAAGCGGTGGATCGCATTGCCCGGGGGCGGGTCTGGAGCGGGCAGCAGGCCCGGGATCGGGGCCTGGTGGATAACCTCGGTGGCCTCACCGACGCCATCACGTCCGCAGCTGAGCTCGCCGGCGTGACGCGCTATGAAACGCGCTATGTGGAGTTTGAACCCACCGGGTGGGAACAGTTTCTGCTGGATCTGACCGCCCGGTTCCCCGGCGTGCTGGCAAACTCCGGCAGCGAC